>DJUI01000089.1:21549-21847 GCA_002438305.1 Staphylococcaceae bacterium UBA6286
GAGCAATTAATTGAAGCAGGCATGAATGTAGCACGACTGAATTTTTCACACGGCAGCCATGAAGAACACGCCGGCAGAATCGCTAACATTAGAAAAGCGGCAGAGAAATTAAATAAAACAGTAGCCATTCTACTGGATACTAAAGGTCCTGAAATCCGTACACACAATATGGAAAACGACAAAATCGAACTGAAAAAAGGAACAACAGTAGCAGTGAATATGTCAGAAGTGACAGGTACACCTGAAGAATTTTCAGTGACATATGCAGAATTGATCAATGATGTGAATATCGGTTCGA
>DJUI01000089.1:21900-26425 GCA_002438305.1 Staphylococcaceae bacterium UBA6286
AAAATTATCTGTGATGTCATCAATGCAGGTGAACTGAAAAATAAAAAAGGTGTCAATGTACCGGGTGTTAAAGTGAATTTACCAGGTATTACAGAAAAAGATGCTGAAGATATTAAATTTGGTATCGAACAGAAAGTCGATTTCATTGCAGCATCATTTGTCAGAAGAGCATCAGATGTGCTTGAAATCAGAAGAATTCTTGAAGAACGTCAGTGCCGTTCTATTCATATTATTCCTAAAATCGAGAATGAAGAAGGAATTGAAAACATCGATCAAATTCTAGAAGTTTCAGACGGCTTGATGGTCGCGCGTGGGGATATGGGTGTTGAAATTCCTGCTGAGAAAGTACCGTTAGTACAAAAAGACTTGATCAGAAAATGTAATGCACTTGGAAAACCTGTCATCACTGCAACACAAATGCTTGATTCTATGCAGCGCAATCCACGTTGTACAAGAGCTGAAGCAAGTGACGTGGCGAACGCTATTTATGACGGTTCTGATGCCGTAATGTTATCAGGCGAAACAGCAGCAGGAATGTATCCCCTTGAATCTGTGCAGACCATGCATAATATTGCCTTTGCTGCAGAAGAAGCCCAGGACTATAAGAAGTTGTTGAGTGACCGTACGAATATGACAGAAACAACAATGGTCAATGCTATCGGTGTCTCTGTGGCCCATACAGCATTGAACTTGAATGTACAGACGATTGTAGCAGCGACTGAAAGTGGTCATACAGCTCAAATCATTTCTAAATACCGTCCACATGCACATATCATTGCCGTGACACCGTACGAAGAAACGGCTAGACATATGGCACTTGTCTGGGGCGTAATGCCGTTAGTCAAAAGCGGCAGAAAAACAACTGATCAAATATTGAGCGGTGCAGCAGAAGCAGCCATTGAAACAGGAACAGTTGAAAATGGTGATCTGATCATCATTACGGCTGGTGTTCCAACAGGTGAAGCTGGTACGACGAATTTGATGCAGATTCAGCTGGTCGGTGATGAACTGGCTACTGGTCAAGGCATCGGTCGTAATTCAACGGTCGGTCGTGCAGTAGTCGTCAAAGAAGCAGGGGATCTTGCAGGAAAAGATCTCTCTGATGCAATCATTGTGACACAGTCAACAGATGCTGATATGGTTCCTTATATCGAACAGGCACGTGCGATTGTGACAGAAGAAGGCGGCTTGACAAGTCACGCAGCAGTAGTCGGACTGACATTGGGTAAACCAACGATTGTCGGAGTTGATAACATCTACGACAAAGTGGAAGATAATACAGTGATCACAGTCGATGCAGCACATAACAAAGTATATGCAGGACATGCAAAAGTAAAATAGCTGGAAAAACACCCTAATGACAATGTCATTAGGGTGTTTTTACGATTAACGTCTCATCTGAAATTTGTACAGTATGAACATGACAATAAACCATAACGGTGTCCAGTACAAGGCAACTCTTGTATCTGGTGCCAGGAATAACAGAATGAATAAAAAGATGAAAAACAGCAGGATGATGACTGCTGAAACCATTCCGCCCGGCAGTTTAAATTGAGAGGCTGCATGGTGTTCTGGATTGCGCTTTAAGTAGACCATGTATGAAATGATGATCAACGACCAGACGACTAAGAAAAATACGGTTGACACAGTTGTCACTAAAGTGAACACTCGTGCGGCATTAGGAATCATATAGTTCAGCAGCACTGAGATTAGCAGCAGTGAACTCGAAAAGATAACGGCATTTGCCGGGACACCTTGCTTATTGGTTTGTTGAAAGAATCCTGCGCCTTTGGAATAGTTCTTGCTCAGACCGAATAACATCCGGCTGTTAGAGAAAATTCCGCTGTTACATGAGGATGATGCAGAAGTAATGACAACGAAATTAATTAGGCTGGCAGCAAAGACGATCCCAATCAGTTTGAATAATTCAACGAACGGGCTGAGTTCAGGGTCAATGCTGTCCCAAGGTGTAATACTCATAATGACAGCAAGTGCACCGACGTAAAACAATAAGATACGAATCGGCACATTGTTGATGGCGCGCGGGATGGTTTTGTCCGGATCTTTTGTTTCTCCGGCAGTGACACCGATCAGTTCTATTCCGACGAAACTGAAGACCGCCATCTGAAAACTGAGGAGGAAGCCATTAATTCCGTTTGGAAAGAATCCGCCGTGAGACCAGATGTTTGAAAATGAAGCATGTCCAAAAGGTGTCTTATAGTTAATCATGACTAAGAAAATACCGACGACTATCAATCCAACAATGGTCACAATTTTGATGATGGCGAACCAGAATTCGAGTTCACCAAACAGGCGTGCTGTCAGTAAGTTCATTACCGTCAGCAGGACGATAGTGACAAATGCTGATATCCATGTCGGAAAATCCGGCCACCAGAAGTTGATATACTGAGCAACCGCGGTCACTTCAGCCATCCCTGTGACAATCCAGCAGAACCAGTATGTCCAGCCGGTCAAGTAACCCGCAAAATCACCCAAATATTCTTTGGCAATGTCTGTGAAAGAATGATAGTCCGTGTTCGATAGCAGCATCTCTCCTAACCCGCGCATGAACAGAAATAAAAAGAATCCAATGATGGCATATGTCAGTAGTATAGATGGGCCTGCAAGGTGGATGGTTTTACCTGCTCCAAGGAACAATCCTGTACCTATAGCCCCTCCGATAGCTATGAGCTGAATATGTCGATTTGACAGTGTTCTTTGTAAATCGTTGTTGTCTTGAGGTGTTGTTTGATTGTGATTCATTGTAACCCTCTTTCCTGTATTGAGCTAAACTTATTNNATATTAATTTAATGATATTTCAACAGCAGATGATGAGGAGCAGACGAAAACAATAGTTCAAAAGTAGATCACTGATTCATTTCACTGATTAAAATAGTGATAAGAATAAGTTATTATAAATCATAAATTATATTAAAGGATTGAATGCATTCACAAAAAGCAGAAAATTAGCTATAATAAAACTGTGAAAGCCGTTACAGTTTGGCATTTCTATATTAAAACAAAGTAAAGAGGGGTTAGAATATGTCAGAATTGACAAAAGGGTTAGAGGGAATCGTTGCTTCTCAAACGAAAGTGAGTTCAATCGTTGATGATCAGCTTACATATGCAGGTTACGAAATTGATGATTTGACTGAAAATGCTTCTTTTGAAGAAGTTATCTTTTTATTATGGCATTTCAGATTGCCTAATGAACAAGAACTGCAGGAGTTAAAAGATCAGCTCTTTGAAAATATGGTGCTTAATCCAAGAATGTACAGTCACTTTGAAGACTATGCGACAGACCAGATTCATCCGATGACAGGTCTGCGCACATCACTGAGCTATTTAGCACACTTCGATCCACGTGCTGAAGAATTCAATGACGAAGCCCACTTGAACAAAGCGGTGCGTATTCAAGCCAAAGTCGCTTCATTAGTTGCAGCGTTTGCACGTGTACGCCAAGGCAAAGAAGTCGTTAAACCGAAGAAAGATTTAAGTTACGCAGCAAATTTCCTGTACATGTTATTCGGTGAAGAGCCGACACCTGTTCAGGAAGAAGGGTTTAACAAGGCATTGATTCTTCATGCTGACCATGAATTGAACGCATCAACATTCACTGCACGTGTGACCGTTTCTACATTATCTGATATGTATTCAGGTGTCACTGCAGCAGCAGGCGCACTGAAAGGGCCGTTACACGGTGGTGCTAATGAACAAGTGATGAAAATGCTGGCTGAAATCGGCAGCGTTGATAACGTTGAAGCTTACATTCAGAAAAAAATCGACAACAAAGAGAAGATCATGGGCTTCGGACACCGCGTATACAAAAACGGCGATCCACGTGCCAAATACTTAAAAGAAATGTCTCGTAAGATCACTGATGAAACAGGTCAGAAAGAACTCTACGACATTTCTGTTAAGATTGCTGATATTCTGAAAGAACAAAAAGGTTTACTGCCAAACGTGGATTTCTATTCAGCAACGGTTTATCATTCAATGAATATTGAACATGACTTATTCACACCAATATTTGCAGTGTCGCGTACTTCAGGATGGATTGCACATATTCTTGAGCAGTATGCAGACAACCGCATCATGCGTCCGCGTGCAGAGTATATCGGTGAGGTCCATCGCAAATACGTCCCTATCTCTGAGCGCTAAGTCGTTCATTGCTGTGGATTTAATGACAAGTTAAAATTTATAATGACGGAGGTTTATCATGGGAGAGAAAATTACTAATTCTAACGGAACACTTAATGTACCAAACAATCCAGTTGTACCTTATATTATCGGTGACGGTACTGGTCCTGATATCTGGAATGCAGCGGTACGTGTGCTTGACAGTGCAGTTGAAAAAGCTTATAGCGGTGAAAAGAAAATCGAATGGAAAGAAGTTCTTGCCGGCCAGAAAGCATTTGACGAAACAGGAGACTGGCTGCCACAGGAAACACTTGATACAATCGATGAGTATTTAATCGCTATTAAAGGGCCTTTAACAACACCAATCGGTGGTGGTATCCGCTC
>DJUI01000003.1 GCA_002438305.1 Staphylococcaceae bacterium UBA6286
AGAAGGCGCAGATGTTGCTATCGGCTACTACGACGAGACAGATGACGCTGAAGATACTGTAAAACGTCTTGAAGAGCTCGGCGCTAAAGCGAAAGCTTATGCATTTGATTTAAAAGACGTCGAGCAGTGCAAAAAATTAGTGTCGGATGTCGTGTCTGACTTCGGTGGTCTGAACATTCTTGTCAATAACGGCGGGGTTCAGTTCCCGCAGGAAGACTTTCTGGCGATTACGCCTGAACAGATTCAGACGACGTTCTCGACGAATATATTCGGTATGATGTATGTCTCGCAGGCTGCCATCCCTCATCTGTCTGAAGGGGATACTATTATCAACACGAGCAGCGTGACAGCTTACCGCGGCTCTGAGTCACTCATTGATTACTCAGCGACAAAAGGTGCAATCACTGCTTTCACCCGCTCTTTGGCACAGAACTTGGCACCTAAAAAAATCCGCGTCAACAGCGTCGCGCCAGGTCCTATATATACACCGCTAATTCCTGCTACATTCCCAGCCGAAAAAGTAGAAAAACACGGTCAGGAAACAGCACTTGAACGTCGCGGCCAACCTAGCGAAAATGCTCCTGCCTATGTCTTCCTTGCTTCTCAAGATTCCACTTACATTACCGGACAGGCCATTCATATTAACGGCGGCGATTATATTTCAAGCTGATAACAAATAACACGATCAGAATCATGATTCTGATCGTGTTATTTGATTTCTGCAGTAATCAATCATCGACGTGAATGTTTCAAAATCGTCTTGAACGCTCTTCATCAGCTGCTGTGCTGTTTCATAAGCAAAATCATACTGTTCTTTTGTGATAGTGCCCTTTTTGAGAGCAAACTTCAAATCTGCTTCATCTACTAGTTCATAGGCGCCGTTTGGCAGTACCAGTACATCCAGAAACAAATCATGTGCACGAGCTTCACCCAGTTCAATGAAATTATGTTCATTGATGTCGATATAATATTGAACTGGGCGGCCGTGATTATCATACATCGCAGTGATGCTGTAAAACTTATCTTTTGGCAGTATTTGCAACCACTGATAACCTGCATCTGCTACAGTAATAGAGTGACCTACCACTTCGACTTGTAAGGGAGATTTGACTTTTCGCATTGTCACCAGACCGATGATTCCATCAAATGTCTCATCTTCCAGTCGTATTTCCTTGTAGTCTCGCTTCTGCAGTCTACGCCAATGCCTTTTATCGATATATTTAATCTTCAAGTCGTCCAACTCCTTACAAATCATTATATAAAAATAAACAAGTTGAAGAAATAGTTAATTTCAACTTGTTTATTACAATCGTTATTTACGCTTCATCTGAACGATAATGATCTTTGCCTTTCAGGAAGAATGACAGTATGAAAGCAAGCATACTGAAGGCAGTAGCCAGCCAGAAAGCATCTGTAATACCGTTGACTGTCGCGAGCTGCTGCAATTTACCCATCATTGCCTGCATCCCTAAAGTAGATCCTGTTGCCTGACTCATCTGGCTTAATTGATCTGCAGTTGACGGCAATGTTTTGTCCATTGCATTGGTCATATCGCCAATGTGAGCAGTGGCCTGCTGTGTCATCACTGTGACAAGAATAGCAGTACCAATTGAACCAGCGAGCTGACGTACAGTATTACTAATAGCATTACCATGAGGAATCATTCGTCCTGGTAGTGCATTCATCCCTGCTGTCATAATCGGCATCATAATAAACGACATACCGAATGAACGAAGGACGTAAATCCCTAAAATAGTGCTGTATGATGTATCTAAATTAATACGAGTCAATTCCCATGTTGCATAAGTCATAATCGCTAGACCGAAAATAGCCAGTGGTTTAATACCAAATCTGTCAAATAATCGTCCGGCGATAGGTCCCATAACACCCATCAATAATGATCCGGGCAGTAACAATAGCCCAGAGTCAAGAGGGCTGAATCCACGAATAGATTGTAAGTATACCGGCAACAGAATCATACCACCGAACAAACTCATCGTTACGACGATGTTAATTAATAATGTGAATGAGAAACCTGAATATTTGAGTGCCGTCAAATCCATCATTGGTGCTTTCATCGATAATTCTCTAATGACAAATGCAGCTACGAAGATGAGACCGATGACAATTGTCGTAATAACAACGGGTGAATCCCATCCTTTATTACCTGCTTCACTGAAACCGTATAATACACTACCAAAACCGAGTGTACTGAAAATAACACCGAGAACATCCAGTTTTGCATTGAAAGTCGGCTGCACAATCTTGAACCAGAATAAACCGATAACTAATGATAATACACCGATAGCAAACATACCATAGAACATCACATTCCAATGATAGTTTTGAATGACCCAGCCTGTTAATGTGGGTCCGATCGCTGGGGCAAGGATAAATGCAATACCCATTGTCCCCATCGCTGCCCCGCGCTTTTCAGGCGGGAATATAGTCATAAATACGTTAGTCCCCAACGGCATCAGAATACCTGCGCCGACAGCCTGGATAACACGGCCAGTCATCATCATCGGGAAGTTAGTGGAAATGGCACAGATTAATGATCCGATTGTAATCAAAATCATCGCTGTCAAAAACAGCTGACGGTACGTAAATCTCTGAATCATATAGGCACTGATCGGTACAAGAATCCCGTTCACTAACATGAATCCTGTCGTCAACCACTGCGCTGTTGCTGTTGAAACATTGAAATCACTGATCATGACGGGTAACGCCACATTGATCAATGTCTGATTCAAAATAGCGACGAACATACCGATCATCAGCGCCGTCACAATCTTACCGATAGTAATGCCTTTACCTAATGTATGAGAAGGTTGAGTCGCTTGTTGATGAATAGGTTCTTCTTTTTGAACGTCTTCTTCATAAGGTTGTTCAACAATGAGATCATCATCTTCATTGTGTTCGCCTTCAACATTTTTATCCCGACGTGACTCACTATTATAAATCACTTCATTATCTTTGTCCTGTAGTCTTGGTGCTGGTGCTGGTTCTGGACGAACAGGTCGCTCAGGACGGTGTTCATACACCTCATGTGTATGAGTCGCCTCTACTTCGGGTTGGACCGCATTCTGTTTTCTTCTACGATTAAGCAGAAAACGATTCAATAGGAAGAAGATGACCAGTGACAGAAGGACATAGCCTATAATCATGAAGGTCATACAAATCCCCCCTTAGTTTTTATGAATGCGTACAGTTACATTCATCCCTGGAATAACATCTAATGATTTTTCTTTTGATAACAAGATTTTCACTGGAACTACTTGCGTTACTTTAGTAAAGTTGGCATTTCCGTTAGATGCTGGTAGTACTGAGAAACTTGAAGCTGTCGCTAAACCGATTTTTTCGACTTCTCCGTCTAATGTTGTATCTTTGAAACCATCAACGTATATATCAACGTCCTGCCCTTCTTTAATTCCGTCAAGATCTGTTTCTTTAATGTTAGCTGTCACATATAATTCTTTCATGTTATAGGCATAAGCAATCGGTGTCCCTGCTCCGACAAAACCATTTTCAGTGGCTTGTGTTTTTGCGATTGTACCTTCCTGAGGCATTTCGATATCTGTTTTAGATGGTTTACCATCTGCGCCCATACTAGTTACTGAACCGACTGTATTACCTTTAGAAACTTTGTCCCCTACTTCTTTGTCGAAAGATGTCAATTTACCTGCAACTGGACTTGCAATCGTTAGTTGAGTTCCGTCGATTTTTGCATTGTCTGTTTTTACATAGTTAGTTGCTTCATCGTAGAAATGAAAAGCAGCAATTCCAGCAATCGCTAGAATAATTAATGTAAGAATGTTGATTAAAACTAGTTTTTTCATTGTAATTCCTCCATTTGATATTTTTTCACATAACCATTATTATAATCGCCTCAAACTTTCTTTCAACCAACAATATTTGTCTAAATGTCGGTTTTACTTTAAAATAGTTCTATCAATGAAAAATAAATAGTGAGATATGTGATAACCATGAAAGAAAAACACCATTTAATAGAAACTGAATTTTTAAATTTACTGGAAATCCATCGTTTCAGAACCATCACCATTAAAATGATCTGCGAGGCAGCAGGTATCAACCGTTCAACTTTTTACGCCTACTATCTGGACAAATACGATCTGTTGGACCGCATGATTGATAATCACTTAAATGCAATCAGTCAACTCGTTGAAGAGACGTCTCACAATATGTTATCTGCCGAAGACAAAAAACCACTGATCAAAAAGTACTTCATTGATTTGTTTACCTATATATATGATCACCAGCAGTTCTTCCGAGTATTGATGACTATCCACCCTGCACAGGACTTCACTCAGAAATTAATCAAAACACTGCGAATGAACTACACGAAATCCATCAATGACAATGCTTCTTTGAAGGATCCCAAATACTTCGTCAACTATACACTGGGCGGCCAGTTCGGTATTATTTTCTTCTGGCTTCAAAATCACTGTGCAGAGCCGCCTGAATTGATCGCTGATATTGTTTATCGCAATATGATTCGACTGAATAGATAATTATTAAAATCTTGTAAAAGCAGCCCGATATCATGTTATTTCATGTATACTGTTTTTAACTAGCTGACGGAGGTAATGTATGAAGTATTTAAGGAGAACATTAGGCTTAACCGCAGTATCGATGTTACTGCTGTCGCAACATGTGTCTGCAGCAGAGAATCTACGCGTAGGTAACATTAAAAATACCAACGCCGTCATTGTGACCAATAAAACAATGCTGGCAAAAAAAGTGGCTGGAGATTATGCAAACTATACATTGTATATCAACGACAAAGTCACAATCGAAGATGAAACGTATTATAGAGTACAGACATCAGAAAATATTAACAATGCGATCGGCTACGTCAAAGCAGCGGATCTAACAATACAGCCGGTCAAAGCTGTAAGTCCAAAGGAACAGACCATTACATTCGGCACAAGCACTAAAATTTATAACGTTCCTGCTGGTACTGAACGACAAGTGATAGACCGGGCAGGTAAAAATGAAACAATGACAGTCGCTGAAGCCCTCAAAGTAGGTCAAGATACCTACTTATACGGAACATTCACAGCAGGAGCAACCGGCTGGGTCAAAGCAGATAAGAATGTTACAGTGAAACAACCAAAGGTGAAACCTGAAGCGAAGCCTCAACCTAAGACAGAACCGCAACAAGTTCAAGAAAAAGTCCAAGTGAAACAAACTGAAGTAAAATCTGAAGAGCCAGCTGTCGAACCTGCAGCTCCTATCCTTCCAGGAGCTGCAGTGACTCATACAACTGTTCCTGTCACTTTAAAAGACGCACTTAATCATCAGATGAAGCTCAATCCCAGCCCTCAAATATCCAACGGGGTCAAATGGAAAGACGCTGATATCAAGCTGGTGAAAGACTATGTCGACACTGAACGCTTGATCAGTGATGCCGTTAATAAATATCAATTCCTTGTGCTTAATGAACCTCAAGGGCTGACGGCTGAACAGTTGAATGTGCTGTTAAAAGGGAAAGGGATTCTTGAAGGCCGAGGTCAGGCATTCAAGACAGCTAGTGAAACCTATCGTATCAATGAAATCTATTTGATTTCACATGCATTCCTTGAGACGGCTGAAGGTAGGAGCAAGCTGGCCAATGGCCTGAAAGTCAAAGGTGAACCGAATGACAAACGTTTCTATAATATGTTCGGTGTCGGTGCTTATGATCACAACGCACTGAAATACGGTGCTCAATATGCAGCCAATGTCGGCTGGGATACCCCTGAAAAAGCCATTATCGGCGGTGCTGAATTTATTTCCAACGGCTTCTTATCAGAGTCACAGAATACACTTTATACGATGCGCTGGAATCCGTCATCACCTGGTGACTCACAATATGCGACAGATGTCATGTGGGCTTCTTCCAATGCCCGCTATATTTCAGGGTTCTATCAGCAGCTCGGTATTGAAGGCGGCAAATATCACTTCGTCCATTACACGAAATAATGACCCGCATAATAAACAGGCGGCATGATCAATAAACAGTTGTTCATACGATATATCTCACAGATCATGGCATTGACTTCTTTTCTTTAAGATCCATTAATAGCTGTCACAGACGTGATAGCTAATGATGGATCTTAAATTATTTTTCAACCTCTCCATGCATCTTTTAGTATGATCATGCCTCATTAATAAGATCTCAACAATCATGAATGGTCATTCATTTGCATATCAAGTTTCAGTTTTGTTGTCATGCAGGCTGCAATTCCATTAAAAAACTTCCTCTTCAATGAAGAGGAAGTTCCCTATTCAACCCAGCGGCCTTGTCTGAATATCGGTTCGCTTGTACCATCTTTGTAGATACCGTCGATATCCAGCTGGTCACTCCCAATCATAAAATCAACATGCGTCAAGCTGTCATTAATGCCCATCTCGACTTGAGCTTGTATCGATTGGTCTTCTGCACCGTCGATGACTTCAGCAAATCCGCTGCCGAGTGCTATATGGCATGATGCATTTTCATCGAATAATGTATTA
>DJUI01000071.1:0-531 GCA_002438305.1 Staphylococcaceae bacterium UBA6286
TGAAATCTGCGCTGTAATTGAGAAGTAGAAATATGTCCTTCATCCTGCATGTAATCAATGACTTCATCAAACAGCTCATCCTGCGGCAGTTCATTCATTTTGCTCAGCAGCTCTTCCTGCTTGAATATATAGTTCGGTGCTCCCTGTTCCTTGATGTAGGCGACCACTTCATCGATTTCCTCGTCAGAAACATAGCAGCCTTGAATACGGATTGGTCGGTTCATGCCATTTCCTTGATACAGCATGTCACCGTTACCTAACAGCTTCTCAGCTCCTCCGTTATCCATGACCGTACGCGAATCGACAGCGGACGATACCATAAAGGCAAGACGCGTCGGTACATTCGCTTTGATCAGACCAGTGATGACATTGACGGACGGCCGTTGCGTCGCAAGAATCATATGAATACCTGCAGCACGTGCTTTTTGGGCAATACGGGCAATGGAATGTTCCACTTCCTGCGGTGCCATCATCATGAGATCTGCGAGTTCATCTATGATAATCACAATTTTCGGCAGTCGTTTGTCGTAA
>DJUI01000071.1:643-825 GCA_002438305.1 Staphylococcaceae bacterium UBA6286
TCCACCATTTTCGGGTCAATCAGCAGCAGTTTCAGTTCATTTGGGTTGTTGCGGTAGAGAAGTGACAGCAGAATGGTATTAATGCTGACCGATTTACCGGAACCCGTTGCTCCAGCAATCAATGCATGCGGCATCTTTGCAATATCCATCAGCATCGGCTCGTTATTGATCTTAACACCGAG
>DJUI01000071.1:998-4917 GCA_002438305.1 Staphylococcaceae bacterium UBA6286
GGGTGCCTCAATCCGGATATCCTTTGCAGCAAGTGCCATTTTGATATCATCCTGCAAATTGGTGATTCTGCTGACTTTGACACCTTTTTCTACTGATAATTCGTAGCGGGTGACGGACGGTCCGACAACGACGCTTTCTACTTTGGCAGGGACATTGAAATGATAGAAAGCTTCATCCAGCTGCTGTCGCTGCTCTTCCACCCACTCAAGCGATGCTTCAGTCTGTACAGGTGATTCAAGCAGGCTGACAGTCGGCAGTAAATAATTCGGTCCCTTACGCTTTTTGTCTTTGTTCGGCATGACCGCTTCTTTCACTTTATCGATCACTGTCGGCTCTCCGTCTTCCTTAGCATCCGGCGTTACGAAATCGATCACTTTCTCAATCATCGTCGGTTGCTCTGCTGATGCTTCAGCAGGCGCTTCAACGTCGGACGGCTGGGCGGGCATCGTCTTATCCATCAATCGTTTTTTGTCAGATGGTGTCATAACGACGTTAAATGGTGTTGTCTTTTTGACCGTCAGCGTTTCCTGCGACTCGAGGACAGCTTCTTCCACCGTTTCGTCGATGTGGGATTCTGCTTCAACGACAGTTGCAGCAGCGGGCGGCTGAGGAACAATCGTATCAATCGCTTCATTATCTGCTGGTTCAGTATCGACAACATCTGTCGTATCTACTGATGTCGGCTCGTCAATTATCACCGTGCGCGACTCATGTGACGGCGGCAGAACGACTTCCACTGTTTCAAGTTGTGACGCCGTATCTTGTATGACAAGCTCCTCCACTTCACCGGCATACAATGTCTCTTCTTCATTCTCTTGTGATGAGACAGTTTGTTCCTCCTGAATCTTAAGCTGACGCCGCTTCTCTTCAAATGCTTTTTTAGACTGTGCTTTTTTTTCTCGTTCCCGTCTGATTTCAGCTACTATTTGAGAGGCGTAAATGTTTTCTACATTGACCATATTGTCCTGTTTGCGATGCGTCGGCGTCTCCGGCTTTACATCATCAGGCTTTCTGCCGGATAACGGAGTGATCACTACTTGATGCTCACTCGGTTTTAAGTTTTTCCGCGAACCGTATATCGCGGAAGGAACTTCGCTTGCGACAAATTTCGGCTTGTGAATATCAGATTTCGGTGGTGGTGTATAGGATGGATGATAGCGCTCTGTCGTACGATTCACTGCAATCGTCTCATCGTGTGTCCTGCTTTTCCTGCGTGCTCTCCGGTTATTAAAGTACTCATCATTGACAAAGTGACTCTGTCTTAATGGTGGTTCTTCCGGTGATGGCTGTACTTGCAGCTGCTTGGAATCATCAACATCTAATGGAAACCTGAACTTGCCTTTCGGTCGCCTGTAAATCTCATCGTGATTGTCTTCCTCACGCGGCGGCATATCTTCTTGCTGCGGCTGCAGTCGGTCATTTTGCTGTTCTCCGAATAATTTATCAAACCAGCTCATATGCTCACACCTTTAATCTTGTTTGAAGAAATCAGTACCTGGAACTGCTTGTTCGTCAAGCACTAATATACCTTTTTTCTCTTCAGAATCAGTCAACCCAAGTTCACGTTCTGAACAGATCATCCCGCTTGAGGCAACGCCGCGGAGTTCAGCATCTTTAATGAGCATTCCGCTCGGCATGACTGCCCCGACTTTAGCGACGACGACATTTTGTCCGGCCGCGACATTTTTAGCGCCGCACACAATCTGCAGCACTGCGTCACCGACATTCACCTGGCAGATGTTCAGCTTATCAGCATCCGGATGCTTCTCCATACTGTCAATGTGACCCACTACAAATTTAGGTGATAAATCGACTTCAAGCGGTGCAATTCCTTTACTGCTCAGCACTGAATTGACAGCTTCCACTTTATCGGCATCGAGCTGAACTAGGCCGGTTGATTCCAGATTCAGCTGATCATTGATGTTAAATACGTTGTAGCCGACGACTTCTCCGTCTTGTGTGATCGTTACCACATCATCCTGCTTGTTATATTCAAATGGTCCGTCTGCTTGTTTGACAGTGATGAACAGAACGTCACCCATTTTTTCGTTATAAAAGATGTTCATGCTATTTCTCCTTATCATCGTTTTGTTGTGCAAATTTTTGGCGGTTCGCTTCCAGGCGGCGGATAGCCTCAGGATTGCGCTTCATGTTGTTCTTCCCGAGAATGAACACAGGTGTCAGACTGCCTGCTTCGTATTGAAATGACAGCGAAGTAATCGGCACAAGACCATTGCTGAAAAACTGCATCGTCATCTGTGCCATGACGTCATAGCCCGTCTCATTTTCAATATCCGCGATAATCAGAACGTCAGCATGCGGCGTCGCAACCAGCAGTTCACCCTTCTTGTTGTCATCGAACTGCTGCAGCAACGTGTCGTTCAATATTCTAGAAGCATCGTAGCCATCGTTCGAGTTGAAGAAGTAAAAGGTATTGCCGGCTACTCGGTCTTCTTTATACTGTGATTTCAGTTTCTTCACATTGAACAACGCCTGCTGTTTAACATGATCTACTGAGACATTCATCTCAGCGAGGACTTTTTCGTCAATCAGACGGTACGTCGTTCCGAGGTCAAGCGCATAGTATATATTCGTTTCTGCCGTATGCGCTGTTATGATAAACGGCACACTTTCTGATTCTTTCGGGAAGCTCGTTGACCGGATAACAGGCATGATCTTCATTTGTGAAATCTGCTTATTTGTTTCGTCTGCCATAGCTGTAATAGTTTCATTGATATAGTAGAGGACTTCATCGATAATCTTATGGTCCTGCTGCTTGTACTTAGCAACTAGCGGCGCAAGCTTGATCGTCAATCCTTTATGATTATCCTGTCGTTCGACTCTTAACGTTTCTTCCTTGCGGTCGAAATTCCATGTCATCAGCCCAGAATTAAGTTCCGCGGTGATGGCATCCCTTATTTCAAACACATTCATAGGTAACACTCCTCAATTCTTGTATTATTTATTGTACAATAAAACCACGATGAGTGATAGTATCCCATCGTGGTTGAATGTCACAAAGCATCAATGAATTTATTGATCTCTTCTTGTGTTTTTCTATCTCTGGAAACAAAGCGACCTGTTTCAGAACCGCCGTCAAATGCGACAAAGCTTGGAATCCCCATCACATCATACTGCACGGCAATATCCATGAATTCATCACGGTCAACAGATACGAACTGATAATCTGGATGTGCCGCTTCTATTTCAGGTAATGCCGGCTGTATGAAGTGACAGTCCGGACACCACCCTGCTGTAAACATCACTATCGTCGGTGATTGAATCAGTTCTTGAAATTGTTCCTGGTTTGTCAATTGAATCATATTCTCTCTCCTGTCATAATTTGCTGGTCACCTGGTTTGATGATCTGTGCGTTTTTCATCAATCGGTAGACAAAATAACTGATGAGTCCCGGCAGCAGAAAATGGAATAGACCGATCTGCAGCCACGTAGTAAGAGATGAACCCATTGTCTTAATGGTCATAATCTGACCGACAAAGCCACTGGTCCCCATACCTGCACCGGCAGCAACGTTCTGCATCGGCCAGAACATCGTCATCAGCGGTGCAGTGATGATACTTGCGAGCACCGGAGGGACGAGTATGAATGGATTTCTCATGTAGTTCGGAATCTGGATTTTGCTTGTCCCGATGCCGTTTGCGATTAATCCTTGTATTCCATTATCCCCGTAGCTCGTCACCGCGAAACCAACCATGTGACAGCAGCAGCCGATTGTTGCTGCAGCGGCCGCTGTCCCCTCAATGTTCAGCATTAATGCGAGCGCTGCACTGGAGACCGGGCTTGACAGTGTCACACCGAAGACAAGTGCTACTAGTATCCCCATCAACAGCGGCTGCTGCGCTGTTGAAAACGTAATAAACTCCCCGATACTCGCCATCAGCTTCGCGATAAACGGTC
>DJUI01000071.1:4929-18012 GCA_002438305.1 Staphylococcaceae bacterium UBA6286
CGTCAATAATGGTGTCAGCAAAATATCAACATTAGTTCTACCGCTATACAGCCCTCCCAGTTCTGTTGTAACTAGTGAAACGATATAAGTACCGGCGGCGCCTCCGAGCTCATAGCCGTACATTCCCGTAATAGCGCTCGAGAAAATAACCAGCGGCGATGCACCGAGACCATAGGCAACACTGACACCGACAGCAGCACCTGTATACTGCTTGGCCATCCTGCCGATGTCAAGCAGCAGGCTGGTATCAAAAAATGGTTTTAGTTCAGTCCCTGCAGTTTCAATAATAAGACCGATAATAAGTGAGCTGAACAAACCAAGAGCCATAAAACTCATTCCATCGATCAACCAACGCTTTAAATATCCTTTCATCCCCTTCACCTCTTAATCAGTATAGCGAAAAAAATCAAAAGCGACATTAACAATTTACAATTTAATGCGTCTTAACGACTCAATAAAACGGGAATCTCATCGTTAAGATCCCCGTTTGATATCACGGTTCTTCATCCTTCAAGAACCTGATACTATTATTTTTGGTCGATAATATTCAGAAAACGTTGTAATGCTTCACTTTTCGGATGGTTAAAAATTTCATCCGGCGTACCGGCTTCTTCGATTCGTCCTTCGTGAATGAACGCAATCTTGCTGGCAACGTTTTTGGCGAAATTCATTTCGTGCGTGACAATGACCATCGTCATCCCTTCAGCTGCCAGTTCTTTCATGACATTCAGAACATCCGTCACCAATTCAGGATCCAGTGCTGAAGTCGGTTCGTCGAACAACATGACTTTCGGATTCATCGCTAGTGCACGAGCAATACCGACACGCTGCTGCATGCCTCCGGATAATCCAGCAGGATATTGATCTTTCACTTGTTCCAGACCTACTTTGCGCAACAGGTCAACACCAATCGTCTCAGCTTCTGTCTTCGACATCTTCTTGACAGTAACTAATCCTTCAATCACGTTTTCTAAAGCTGTCTTATGAGGGAACAGCTGATAGTTTTGGAAGACCATCCCTGATTTTTTACGGACAGCAATTTGACTGCGTTTATTGGTATTGGAATAACTCGCTCCGTCTACAGTGACTTGACCGGAAGTCGGTAATTCAAGAGCATTGATCATGCGGAGAAGCGTCGTCTTACCAGAACCACTACGGCCGATCAATACGACGACTTCACCGTTCTCAACAGTCAAGTCTACTCCTTTGATGACTTCTTTGTCACCGAAGCTTTTATGAATATTGTTCAGTTCTATCATATCGTATACTTCCTTTCAAGACGGCGTTCATACATCCCTTGAACAAGTGAGATGATAAAACATACTACCCAGTACATGACAGCAACGAGTAAATAGATCGAAAGAAATTCATAAGACGTCGCTGCGACTTCCTGTGCTTTACGGAACATTTCAGCGACAAGAATGAATCCAAGCAGTGAAGTGTCCTTGATCAGACTCAAGAACGTATTACCAAGTGCAGGGACTGATACACGCAGTGCCTGCGGTAATATAATTCTTCGCATCGTCATCCATTCACTCATCCCTATGGAATAGGCGGCTTCACGCTGACCTTTAGGAATCGATACGATACCTCCGCGGATGATTTCTGAGGCATAGGCACCGACGTTAAGACTCAGACCGATAATGGCCGCAATCACCGGCGTCAACGTCAATTGTCTATCAGGGTCGCCTGTAATGAGGCGGCCGATTTCGGGAATACCATAAAAGATAATGAAGAGTTGTACAATCATCGGCGTTCCACGAATAATCGATACATAGAACCGAGCAATGCCGCGTGCCACAGCATGATCCGATACACGCATCAAAGCAGCGGCGAGCGCAATGATCAGGCCTAACACAAAAGTGACCAGTGTAATCGGAATGGAATATTTGATTAATCCTTCAAGCATCGGCATAAAAGCCTGCTTTGCGGCATCAAGAGCATGCTGCTGTGTTTCATTAAGGTTTAGAAACATCTTCACCAAACCATTTCTCACTGATCTTAGTCAATTCACCGTTATCCTGTAATGTTTTCAACGCATTGTTTACGTCATCGATAATGGCCTGATCAGTTTTTTTAGTGAATACAAATGCTGATTCACTTTTTTCTGCATCTCCTTCAATGATTTTTACGTCAGCTGATTTCTTCTGTTTCAAGTAATCGAGCACTGACAATTTTTCATTGAAAGTCCCTTCAACACGGTTGGATAATACAAGTTCCATCGATTGGTTGAATCCTTCCACTTGAGTAATATCTGCACCGTAGTCTTTCGCAAGTTTACCATAGTTTGAAGTCAATGTTTGTGCAAGTTTCTTACCTTTGACATCTTCGAATGATTTAATGTCATCATTGCCTTTACGCGTGACTAATACAGCACTTGTATAAGTATAAGGCTCTGAGAATTTGTATTTTTCTTTACGTTCGTCGTTAATACCTACTTGGTTCGCGACTGTTGTGAAACGTCCTGCATTCAGACCTGAAAACATAGAGTCCCATTGTGTTTCAACGAATTTCACTTTGTATCCTGCTTCTTTAGCAACGGCTTCAGCCACTTCAACGTCGTAGCCGGTCAACTTGTCCTGCTTGTCATGATAGCTGAATGGTGCGTATGTCCCTTCAGTGCCGATAGTTAATACTTTTTCTTTTTCTGTTGATGCTTTCTTACCATTGTCATCATCCTGACCACATGCTGCCAGCACAAAAATCAATGCTGCTAATACCCAATATAACTTTTTCATCTACATAACACTCCTATTCTTATCGTTCCACTCGGAATAACTATAATTGTATCCGAATGAATCGTTTAGTCAACAAAAAGATGCTGGAGACAGAGAAAACTTGAAATTTTTCTGTAATTTAAGATAATGAATATAAGGAAAAGGAGGTTTCCCATGAACAAAAAATGGTGGATTGGTTCCTCAATCGTCGTTACAGTTCTCGTTCTAAGCTATGTTTTCAGTAGAAGATACCGTCTTAAAAATCCCTATCAGCTGCTCGAAGACATCAAAGACAAATTCAATGGTGTAGAATCGTCCTTCATTGTATATACCCCGGAACGCTACAGAAAATTCGGTGTTGAAACAGAAGTTTTCCGTGGAGGCGTTACTACTAACTTCGACAACTATAGAGAAGAGTTCGAATTTATTGTCGATGCCTATACGGGTCAGTTGATCGACTGCCTTGAAGTGACTCATGACAATTAAAGCCAGGCAGCTGCCTGGTTTTTTGATGTGCGCAAAATTGTTTCATGTCATATTCGGATGCTGACCGCTGCTACTTCAAAGAATCGAATGCCTGTTTAATTCGATCAAGGCCTTCCATCAACCGGTCACGCGTACAGGCTACATTCAACCTGAAATGAGTGCTGACTCCGAGTTCATAGCTGCTGCCGATGCCGACTGCTACTTTGCCGATATGCTGCAGTGCATGTTGAACCGTGTCCTCGTCATATCCACTTTTCTTAAAATCAATCCACATTAAAAATGTCGCCTCAGGAATCTGTACTTCAAGAACATCGGATAAATGCGTTTCAATATACGATTGTACGACCTGCATATTATCACCAATATAGTCGTTGACCGCATCAACCCAGTCCGCACATTCCATATATGCCGCTTGAACCGCATAATTGATCAAAGAGTTCGTGCTGCTGAGACCATAGACTGACATGAGTTTTCTATTAAGATCAAGTGACATATAGCGATGCTTTGTAATATAGAAACTATGCGGCAGCCCTGAAATGTTGAACGTCTTTCCTAAACAAGTCGTTACGAGAATCGGACTGTCCGGCTTCATCCATTTAACGAGTGTTTGATGTCCTGCTTCACTTCTCACAAAATCCATATGTATCTCGTCTGAAATGATAAAGATGTCATGTGCCTCGCAAATTTCGACAATAGTCGTCAGTTCTTCTTCCGTAAATACTTTGCCGGTTGGGTTGTGCGGATTGCATAACAAGAACACCTTGTTGTTCCGCTGCTGGCAGAGCGATTCAAATGCATCCATATCCATCTTATAGCTGCTGCCATCAGCCATCAACGGCGCTTCAACAATCGTTCTTCTATTTCCTTCAATCAAGTTGATGAAATTGTTATAGCTCGGTGTATTGATGATGACACCGTCTCCTTCTGCCGTCAACGTTCTGATGACTTCAGTGATAGTGAACAGCACGCTTGGTGCATAGTGCAGGTCATTGTTCATGACTCGTGCATTGAACCGCGTTCTATACCAATGTTTGACTGCATCATAAAATTCATCTGTATTCCATTTTGAGTAGCCGAACACCGGATGATCAAGACGTTTCTTCATGGCAGCGACAATCGGTGCCGGCGTACTGAAATCCATGTCAGCAATCCAGAACGGCAGCATGTCACCTGTCGAATACATCAAATCCATAGCATCGTATTTAATGCAGTCCGTGCCATTGCGCTCAATATGTTCATCAAAGTTATACATGTCCCTTCCTCTCCCTTATCATTGTCTCAGCAATATTCATTCCATCAAAGGTTACTGCAAAGTAATTGACATCATGGTAGAGAACGTACCAGGCCTTTTTGAAGATTTCAAACAGCTCTTCCTTCTGAAAGATCGAATCCATCGGGTAATCATCGTAAGCAGTCACCCATAATGGATTTCGGTGGGCCGTCGTCGGCAGTAAATCTCCCATATGGACAGCGCACGCTCCGCCGTCTTTAATGACGATGATGCTGTGGCCGTCGCTATGCCCGCCTGTATGTATCATTGTGATTCCGGGACAGACTTCAAGTTCATCTTCAAACGTTTCTACTTGATGTTCTATCCCTTCGTAATTCATCTGCCAGTATGTTGACTTGCTGCGAATGTTAGGATGACGCATCTCTTCCCATTCGGTTGCCGTCGTAATGATTCTCGCCTTTGGGAATACAGACTTGCCATCAGCTGTCGTCAATCCGAGTGCGTGGTCAAAATGCATATGACTCATTAAGACAACGTCTATATCTGCAGGCGTCATATTCAACTTTTCAAGTTCACTGACAATATCACTTTCAAACGTGATACCATAGTTTCTCATCCGCTTAGCATCCAGCTTCTCGTTACCTACTCCTGCATCTATCAGCATATTGCTCTCATCTGACTGAATCAGAATCGGATAAGTGACGAGCGGGACTTGATTATTATCATTGACTGGATATCTTTTTGACCAGAGTGGTTTCGGCACAGCACCAAACGTTGCTCCCCCGTCCAAATGTGTGATTCCACCATTCAATGGTGTTAGTTTAAACTTGCCTATAGTTAACATACAAACCCTCCATTCCACTCCATTTTACATGAAATGACAGAAGATTCAAAATGCAAAAAAACCTTGGAACAATTCCAAGGTTTTAATTAAGGTGACATCTTATTTAAACGAAGCTTCCAGACGATTAATACGGAATCCTTTACTGGAGAACTTCTCCTCATATTCCGTCTTAATATTATCTTCCGGTTCATTTGCATGTAGATCGAGATTGATATTTTTCAATTTCATACCATACTGGCTCATACTTTCCAGTGAAAATTCAAACAAGTGCTGATTGTCAGTCTTGAAATGTATTTCACCATCATCCGCGAGCACCTGCTGATAGATGGCCAGAAAATTTTCATGGGTCAATCGACGTTTCGCGTGACGTGTCTTCGGCCATGGATCTGAGAAGTTCAAATAAATTCTCGCTACTTCACCTGCTCTGAATGTATCAGTCAGATTTTGTGCATCAAGTGTGAGCAGTCTCAAATTCGTGATATTCTGCTCGACAGCTTTTTCAACGATGCGAATCATCACATTTTTATCTCGTTCAATTCCGATATAGTTGATATGAGGGTTCTGTTTTGCCATTTCAGTGATGAAACGCCCCATTCCGCTGCCGACTTCTATATGGATCGGCTGATCATTATCGAACCATTCGCTGATCTGCTGCTGTCTGTCATCACCGATGCTTACAATAGCACCGTGTTCAAGCAAATAATCTTCTGCCCATGGTTTGTTACGCATTCTCATTCGTTTGTTCTCCTTATATAAAACGATTCATCATCAGGACGTCATTTAAAAAATGAAGCCATTGATTCATGTCCTGATAGCGATTTTTTTCTTCATACCATTCGACCATTGCTATCGCCTGAATAATCGTATACCACTTCATACGTTTTCTTAAATCAAGCGTATCTTGAATGCCATATTTGCTCAGCCATTCTGACCACTCTGACGGCTTAATATATGTATAGAGAATCATTCCGATATCTATTGCGGGATCGGCAATCATAGCCCCTTCCCAGTCAACAAGGAACAATTCATCCTGTTCTGACAGCAGCCAGTTATTATGGTTCACATCACCGTGACAGACTGTGTAGAATGCAGCATTTAAGTTAGGCATGTGTTCTTCGAGATAGAGCAGAGATTTTCTGACGACATGATGAGAAAGAACATTTCTGGACAACGAAGAATTGATTTTCTTCAGCAGCATAGCGGGGTACATCGGTTCCATCTCAAGCCGCTTCAGCATATTGAGCAGCTGTGTCGATTGATGAATTTTTCTGAGCATCAGTGCCACACGATTGGTATTCATTTCTTCATGCATTAAAGACCTGCCGTTCTTCCAGTGCTGTGCTGTAACGACCTCACCTGTCTCGATCCGTTTTGTCCACACAAGCTTCGGTACGATTCCTTCGGCAGAAAGCGCTGCTAGAAAGGGGCTGGAATTACGTTTCAGAAATAGCTTCCTGCCATCCTGTTCAGCCATATATGCTTCACCTGAAGCACCACCTGCTGAATCCAGTGTCCAACCTAATTGATAGAAATGTTCCAACGTGTTCACCTCCATTCAGAAAAAAGAAAAGGCTCGAGATATAATCTAGAGCCTTATCAATGATAAAAAACCTTCACGTCCAATAGTGACTTGTTATAAATTTTATACCCTTATCGATTGTAATTCAAGCGGAAAAGTTACCCAAAAACTATTGACATTTCACGAAGTGCCTTATAGCAACGCTCAAGGCACTAAATTATCTGCCGCTCTGAATTTTCTCTTCAAATGCCTGCTGTAATTTGCGTGTAATCGGTCCAGGTTCTCCGATGATTTGCTCGTCAATCTGTCTGACAGGTGTCACTTCAAGTGTCGTGCTTGAAATGAACACTTCATCTGCTGACAACAACTGTTCCACATCAAACGCTTCTTCAACGAATGGAATAGACTGTTCATCTGCACATTCTTTGATGACTCTGCGCGTAATTCCGTTCAATATGAGGTGATTCACTGGATGAGTATAGATGGTGCCGTCTTTAATGCGATAGACATTAGTTGAGGCACCTTCAGTGACAATGCCGTCTCGAATCTGGACCGCTTCCACTGCGCCTGCCTCCACAGCTTTTTGTTTGTTCAGCACATTGGCCAGCAGATTGAGACTTTTGATGTCACAGCGCAGCCAGCGGAAGTCTTCTGCTGTAATGACGTTGACGCCTGACTGCATCCCTTCAACTGGACGCGCAGCCTCGTACGTATACATCAAAGTAACAGGCGAAGCCCCTGCTGGAAAAACATGATTACGTACTGCTACACCGCGCGTAATCTGAATGTAAATGTTGCCGCTCACAAGATGATTCTTGTCAATCAGCTGTTGACATAGCTCGATATAATCATCCACTGTCAGTTCAAGAGCAATGCTGATTTCTCCCGCACTGCGGACTAATCGTTCGAAGTGCTCACGAGCCGTGAACAATCTGCCGTCATATACTCTGACAACTTCATAGACACCGTCACCAAACTGATACCCTCTATCATTGATGTCCAACGTAACAGCATCGTCGTGAAATTCACCGTTATAATAAACAACTGTCAACTGCTTACGCCTCCACACAGACAGCATGGATGGCTTCCAAGTAGATGGCTGTCGCATCAAAGAGCTGTTTTTTCGTCATGTATTCATTTTTTTGGTGCATTAAATCTACGGAGTCTTTGAACATCGCTCCGAATGCCACCCCTTTTTCAAGGTTGCGGGCATACGTTCCACCGCCGATAGTATAAGGTTCGGTCATATCACCGGTCTGGTTGCGATAAGCCGTCAGGAGTTTTGTCACAAATGGATCGTTTTTATCGACATAGTGAGGCACTTGGTGTGTGTTCACAACGATTTCAAAGCCAACTTCGCCGACTTTTTCAGTGAATCGAGCGATTTCTGTCGTGAAATCAAAACCTGTAGGATAGCGCAGGTTGATGCCGAAATGACCCCCGTCGATATCTGTATAGCTGATGATACCGATATTCGTTGTCACTTTGCCCATCTCTGCATCTTCAAAAGCCATGCCCATCTTCTCACCGAAATGAGAGTCAAATAAATAACGGTCACCAAGCGCTACGAATGCTTTAGCTTTTTCGTCAAGAGCCAGTGTGTTCAGGAAGTTCACCAGGAACATTCCGGCATTCACACCGATAGATGGATCCATTCCGTGTACAGACTTCCCTTCAATCTGAAGAAGCAGACTGCCGCTGTCAACAGTCGCTTTACCTGTCAATTGATGGTCATTGATGTAGTTGTCAAATGACTGGATGATGAAGTCCATTTTTTCTCTGACCAGCAGCTTCGCTTCCGCAAAGTCAGGCACCATGTTATAACGTTCTCCGGCATTCAATGCTTTTAGTTCAACTTCTGGTGCTGTACTGTCTTCTGTTGCGCTGTTTTGAATGATATCGAATGTCGTCAACCCTTTTTCGCCGTGAATCAATGGAAAGTCAGCGTCAGGCGCAATGCCGAGGTCCGGCATTTCTTCTGTCTGGAAGTAACGTTCAGTACACATCCAGCCTGATTCTTCGTCTGTACCGACGATGACGTGAATCCTTTTTTTGAAGTCCACATTCATATCGTTCAAAATTTTGACTGCATAATAAGCAGCAATCGTCGGTCCTTTATCGTCAAGCGTACCGCGCGCAATAATTTTATCTTCTGTTTCAACCGGGTCAAATGGATCTGTATCCCAGCCGCTGCCTGGTGGCACAACGTCAACGTGACATAGAATACCAAACAACTCGTCACCTTTACCCATTTCAATACGGCCTGCAACATGATCTACGTCTACATGGTTGAACCCGTCTCGTTCAGCAAGCTTATACATGTATTCAAGTGCTTCTCTTGGTCCTGGTCCAACCGGTGTTTCTTTAGACATCAAGCTGTCATCTCTGACACTGTTAATCGCAAGCAGCCCTTTCAAATCTTCTACAATGGCCTGCTCATATTCTGCTACTTTCTCTCTCCACATAATTAAGCCCCCTATCTTCAATACTTCTATCTTACAGCAAAAACGGCTGTTTTAAAATGACTTCACTAAAAAAAGCTGTCTACTAGTAGACAGCTGTCATTCATTCTATTAATTTCTAAGGTTTTGATCATGCACCGTATGGATGTTGTTCACTCCACCGCCGCCTTCATCGTCAAATGTCGTTATCTGCTCATAAGTATCTTTCTGAGTTTTAGGGAAACGTTCTTCGTTTGAAGATGACTGGTCAAGTAACGGCGCAGCTTTTTCTTTTACTTTATCTGCAAGACTCGGCTTGCTGCCCGGTGATTTTGGTTGATTCACTTTATCTAATACACGATCTAAATTTTCTTTCTTAGAGAAATAGGCTGCTGCTGCAGTACCTCCGATAACCAATGCTGCTCTTAATAATCCTGCTTGTTTTGCCATCGTTAGATCCCTCTCTTTTTCGTTGTTGTATTTTTTTCTTTGTCTACTTTGTTCATCACACGGTCTAAGTTTTCTTTCTTAGAGAAGTAGGCTGCTGCTGCAGTACCTCCGATAACCAATGCTGCTCTTAATAATCCTGCTTGTTTTGCCATCGTTAAACACCTCGTTTATAAGATTTGTAATAGAAATATACCCAAACCACATAAGGCTAAACCATTCGGTTAATTTTTTACGAGATTGACTTCCTGGGCTGTCAACTTTCTGTACTGGCCGTAGTCAAGCGATGGATCGAGAGCGAGACTGCCCATCTTCACACGCTTTAAATAACTGACTGTCATACCGACTGCTTCAAACATGCGTTTGACCTGATGGAACTTACCTTCCTGGATGACCACTTCAATGTGACTTGTGTCAGCTGAGGATAGAATCGTCAACTGTGCAGGCATTGTCTCATACCCATCATCCAAAGTGAGTCCGGCCTTAAATTGACTGACTGTTTCTGCAGTGACGACGCCGTTGATTTCAGCGTAATAAGTTTTGTTCACATGCTTTCTTGGACTGAGTACGTCATGGCTGAACTGACCATCGTTGGTCAATATCAACAACCCTTCTGTATCTTTGTCGAGCCTGCCGACAGGATGCAGGTCATAATGCTGATAGTCCGGAACGAGGTCTATCACCGTGCGATGCAATGAATCTTCCGTTGCACTGATGACACCTGCTGGTTTATTCAGCATGATATAAATCAACGGCTCATAATGAATGACATCACCATTGACAGCGACGATCTGCTGCTCTGGATTGAACTTCGTATCTGCTTTTTTGACTATGCTGCTGTCGATGGTTACACTGCCTTTTTTGATGAGCTGCTTCACTTCTGTCCTGGAACCGTGACCAGTATTCGCAAGGAACCTGTCTAACCTCATGCGCGTCCTACTTTTCTGCTGAGTCGTGCGACACGGCTGCCGAGATATTTCTCAGCAAGGCCTGAACGCAGTGACAGATAACCATAGAACAGCCCGCCGACAACAGCACATACAACTAGAATGATCAATGCTTCCAGCTTGTTGCCGACACTTAAGAACTGAATCATGCCGAGATAGATAAGTTCAACAACCAATACCATCAGCACGCTGTACATGATGATCTGCGCCATTTCTATGAAGGTCGAACGGAATTTGAAATGCGCATATTTCTTGATGACTAATAGATTGCAAATAATTGCTGCTGTCAGAGCAATAGCAGTACCCAGGACAGCACCGACCGTCTGGAACATAATGATAAGCGGCAGATTGATCACTGCTTTGATGATCAATGAACCGATGACAATCCACACGGTCAGTCCTTGCTTATCAATTCCCTGCAGCATCGCAGCAGTGACTGATAATAACGCAATGAGTATGCCAACCGGTGCGTAATAATAAAGAATATGATTAGCCATAGGGTCAAAGCTGTAAAAAGATGTATAGAGCGGCGCAGCAAGTATCATAATACCAAGTGACGCCGGGACGGTAAGGAACATTAACAGTCCGAGTGATGTTTTGATCTGATGGTGCATGGCACGGATCTGACCCGAGGCATGAGCCTTCGTAATGGCAGGAACAAGACTGATGGCGAACCCTGAGGCAAGTGACGTCGGAATCATCACCAGCTTGTTAGTCGTCAAATTCAGCATCGTGAGCAGCGGGTCATGCATTTCAACCGGCACGCCTGCGATATCCAGTCCGCGATTATGTGTGAACTGATCAATGATCAAATAAATCGGGAAACAGAGGCTGACAATGACAAAAGGAATGCTGTACATCAATATTTCTTTGTACATTTCGCGGTAGCCGACCGTCGTTCCTGTATGATCCGATTCAATCATCTGGTCAATATGAGGTTTGCGTTTCCGCCAGTAATACCATAGGGTCAACAGCGCAAACAAGGCGCCGATAGCAGCGGCAAATGTCGCTACTTCATTAGCCAGCAGAATGTTGCTGCCCATATATTTCATGACAATCAATGCCCCGCCGAGCAGGAAGACAATACGGGCTATTTGTTCAATGACAGTCGATACTGCAGTCGGTCCCATCGAATCATAGCCTTGGAAAATCCCTCTGAATGTAGCGAGAAACGGTATGAAGATGACCGCGACAGAAATGACTCGGATGATTTCCGTAATTTCACTGACACTCCAGGCGTCGCTGCTCGGATTCGGATGATGTTTAGCGAGCGTTGCTTCAGCAATCACCGGGGCCAGCAAGTATAATAAGGTAAAGCCGAGTATACCGGTCATCGTCATAACAATTAAACTTGATTTGTAGAGTTTCTGACTGACTTTGTAGGCACCCAGTGCATTATATTTGGACACATATTTTGCGACAGCTAGCGGCACACCTGCTCCTGCAACTACCAGCATCACTGTGTACGGGTTATACGCATAGTTATAAGGTGCAAGGTTCCGTTCCCCTCCGATAATCGCGTAGAATGGAATCACATATAAGATTCCGAGCACTTTTGTAATGAATATGCTGGCCGTCAATATAAATGTACTGCGGACCAGCGAACTACTTTGTGACATATTTTCATCCCTAACTCTCTATATTTAAACTAAAGATATCTTATCATCTTTAATTGCGATACACTACTTTTATATTAATATCTCAACGTAAAGGAGACCATTATGTACCATACTATTGTAATAGGGGGCGGACCGAGCGGACTGATGGCTGCCATCAGTGCCAGTGAAGCCGGCGACCGCGTCCTGTTGATCGACAAGAAGAATCAGCTGGGCCGAAAACTGCAGATTTCAGGCGGAGGAAGATGCAATGTCACGAACCGTCTCCCTTATGAAGAAATCATCAGTCACATTCCCGGTAACGGCAGATTTCTCTACAGCGCTTTTCACACGTTCGACAACGAAAATATCATTCAGTACTTCGAATCACGTGGTGTCAAGCTGAAAGAAGAAGATCACGGTCGCATGTTCCCGGTGTCGAATAACGCAAAAGACGTGGTCAACACACTGCTCAGTCATCTTAAAGAAAACAAAGTCGATGTGATGACAGACGTCAAAGTAGAATCACTGCTGTTGACTGACGGCAGAATCACAGGAGTCAAAACAGATAGAGAAGCCATTAAATCGAATCAAGTCATCATAGCAACAGGCGGTAAAAGTGTGCCGCAGACAGGTTCGTCGGGCGACGGCTATATCTTTGCTCAGCAGGCCGGACATACGATCACTGACTTGTTCCCGACGGAAGTCCCTATTACTTCACGTGAACCTTTCATCCGCTCAAAAGTACTGCAAGGCCTCAGTCTTCAAAATGTCGGCTTGAGTGTACTGAAAAAAAACGGCAAGCCTGCGATTACCCATCAGATGGATATGCTGTTTACACACTTTGGCTTAAGCG
>DJUI01000071.1:18050-18433 GCA_002438305.1 Staphylococcaceae bacterium UBA6286
TTTCCGGAAGAATCACTGCACGAATTGACAGGGCGCATCCGGACAATTATCAATGAGTCGCCGGACAAGGCACTGAAAAACAGTCTGAAAGGATTAGTGCAGGAGCGCTGGCTGTTGTTTCTGCTGGAGCAGGCAGGTATAGAATTAGAGCTGACAGCACATCATGTCAAAAAAGATGATTTAGCGACGTTCATCGAATCACTGAAACAGTTCAGCTTCACAGTGAACGGAACGTTATCGATCGACAAAGCATTCGTCACAGGCGGCGGTGTCTCTGTCAAAGAAGTCGTTCCGGCAACTATGCAGTCTAAGCTGCATGATAATCTTTATTTCTGCGGTGAAGTTCTTGATATTCATGGTTATACCGGTGGTTATAACATTAC
>DJUI01000109.1:0-4763 GCA_002438305.1 Staphylococcaceae bacterium UBA6286
TGCATATTACGTACCACTGCAGGATTAGCATACATATTACTGTTCATAGCCGGCGCAATAAGCGTAGGTTTTGTCGAGGCAATCAATGTCGTTGTCACCATATTGTCTGCAATACCATTTGCAAGTTTACCGATTGTAGCAGCTGTTACAGGTGCTATTACATTCAGATCGGCCCAGTCTGCAAGGTCTATATGTTTGACGACTTCAGGATTTGTTTCATCGAATAAATCAGTATGGACTTCATGGCGACTCAATGCTTGAAATGGCAGTGGCGTGACAAACTTCTGAGCTGATTCAGTCATCAGCACTTTTACGTCGTGCCCCGCCTGTACGAGTTTACTCGTTAAATCAATAGCCTTATAAGCAGCGATGCCTCCTGTTACACAGAGAAGTATTTTCATGTTTTCCTCCTATAAAAAATCTGACAAAGAAATTTGTCAGATTGACGTTTCACATCATTTTTCTAATTCTATTATAATACGACAAGATTGATGACGCCACTCGTGAGAATTCACGGGTTGACTTCAGCCAAATAAAAACGCCTTAGTCTATTGAGACTATGGCGCTTAATTTATCAGTTCTTNNATGAATTTTGCCTTTGGCGATTTCTTCAAGTGATTTACCGACTGGTTTGTAGGATGTATAACGTTCCAACAAATTAGAATCCGGATTGTCCTGTAGTTCTCGAGCCCGTTTCGCAGCCAGCGTGACTACTAAATATTTAGAATTGACGTTCTCTTTAATTTGATCAAGTGGTGGATATAACATTATTTTTTAGCCTCCAATAACATTTTTCTGAATCTTGCTTCGATACGTTCGCGCTTTAAATGCTCTGCTTCTACAATCGTTTGAATTTTACGTTTGGCTTCCAGCACTTCATCATTAACGACGACATAATCATAGAGATTCATCATTTCAACTTCTTTTCTCGCTTCTGAAATTCTATAGGCGATGATATCTTTTGACTCGGTTCCGCGCCCAATCAGACGTTCTTCAAGATGAGCAAGCGACGGCGGTGCAAGAAAGATAAACAATGCCTCAGGAAATTTCCTGCGGACTTGTTTAGCCCCTTCAACTTCTATTTCTAAAAACACATCTTTGCCCGCATTCATCGTCTCTCTTACATATTGTACGGGAGTCCCATAGTAATTACCAACATACTCAGCATATTCAATGAACTCATCTTGTTCAATCAGCGCTTCAAACGCTTCTCTTGATTTGAAGAAATAATCCACACCGTCTGTTTCCCCAACCCTCATCTTACGGGTGGTCATAGAGATAGAATATTCAAAATCCGTAGTAGGATCATCAAATATTGCTTTGCGAACTGTACCCTTCCCTACACCTGAAGGACCGGATAAAACAATGAGCAATCCTTTTTCATTATCCATTGTGACGACCTTTCTGCTTAAAAATTCGTTATAACTTAATTTATCACATCTCATGCCAAAAATACATGGTTCAATAAATTATTCATCTTTAATGTGAAGAGAATTGAATCATGATACACTATAATAATGATAAATGAGGTGAAAATTAATGGCTTTTGATGGATTATTTACAGGAAAAATGATTGTGGAACTCGACTATTTAAAGAGCGGCAGAATCAACCGTATCACACAGCCCGACCATCAGACAATCATTCTGACGGTAAGAGCTGACAGAAAGAATCAACAATTAATCATATCAGCGCACCCTAATTTCGCGCGTTTTCATATGACTGCCAAGAAATATACCAACCCATTTGATCCACCCATGTTTCTGAGAGTTCTCAGAAAACATTTAGATGGGGCTATCATCAAAAACATCACACAGCAGGGGAACGACAGAATCATTACAATGGATTTTGATAATACCGATGAGATCGGAGACCCTGTCAAACGGAAACTGATCATTGAACTGATGGGTAAGCACAGCAATGTCATACTGACAGATGGTCAATTTAAGATTCTAGAGAGCATGAAGCATTTGACTCCAAATACGAATGCGGCAAGAACAATCATGCCAGGGTTCACTTATGAAGAACCACCGACTCAAAAAAAGCATAATCCTTATGAGTTGACTGACGTAACGCCGCTTTTGAATGGCGAACAGCCATTAAGAAAACAGCTGCTCAATCAGCTGGAAGGCTTCAGCCCACTCGCTATTGATGAATTGCTGTCATTGAATGATGATGTAGATGCGGCTTTCAAACAGTTTATGTCACAGTCAGAGCAGATTCAACCGGTGTATTATCAGCATGACTCAAAGGAATATTTTTATTTCATGCCATTGAATACAATGGGTGAGCCTGCAAAAACATTTGAGACATTATCGCTCCTGCTGGATGATTATTACAATGAACGCGGTGAACGTGAACGCATTAAATCAAGAAGCGTTGATTTGAGCAGACACATTACCCAGCTGCTGCAAAAAGATGAGAAAAAACTCGCGAAATTGGTCAATGAACTGGCAGAAGCAGAACATACTGATGAGATACAACTTTATGGTGAGCTCATCACAGCGAACATGTATCAGCTAAAACAAGGTATGACTGAGTTTGAAACATTGAACTACTATACTAATGAGCCAGTCACTATTCCGCTCAATCCAAGAAAGTCCCCTGCTGAAAATGCACAGTACTACTATAAGCAGTACAATAAAATGAAGACGAGAAAAGTACATGCACTTGAGCAGATTGAAGAGACTAAGCAGGAAATTGCTTATTTAGAAACATTGATTGCACAGCTTGCCTATATTGCTTACGAAGATATTGAAGGTATACGCGAAGAACTGCAGGAACAAGGACTCATGAAAAAACGTCAGAAGTCCAAAACAACTAAGAAACAGAAGATTCAACTTGAAAAATACCGCTCAACAGACGGCACGGATATACTGGTCGGGAAAAATAATATTCAAAATGATTACTTAACAAACAAAGTCGCGAGAAAAGACCATACATGGCTTCATACTAAAGATATTCCAGGATCCCATGTAGTCATTCAGACGAAAGAGCCATCGGAAGAGACCATTAAAGAGGCAGCTATCATAGCAAGCTATTATTCTAAAGCCAGTCAGTCCGCGCAAGTTCCTGTCGACTTTACATTGATCAGACATGTTCATAAACCAAGCGGTGCCAAACCCGGTTTTGTCACTTATACTGATCAAGCCACTATCTATGCTACGCCCGACAAACATAAAGTGGATGCACTAAGAGTCAAAGACCATTAAAACAAGGCCTCATGATTATCTCATGAGGCCTTGTTTTTGGTACAATCACTTGTCACACCTACACTTGAATTATTTTAACTTCCATATATCTCTATTATAATCATTGATGGTTCTGTCACTTGAAAAGTGTCCCGATTTGGCAATGTTCACAAGGCTCATCTGGTTCCATCTTCTTTGATCGCGATACAGCGCGACTGCGCGTTCCTGTGCATCTACGTAAGAATCAAAGTCTTTTAAAATAAAGTAAGGATCATTATCTTTCAGCAGATGATAATACAGATCATTAAACGACTTACCATGCGTATATGTATCGTCATTCAACTGATCCATCACTTTCTTAATCCGCACATCTGACTGATAAATTTCTCTTGCCCGGTAGCCGCCATTATTTTGATAGTCAATGACTTCATCAGATGACAGACCGAAAATAATCGTGTGATCACGACCCACCAGTTCATCTATCTCGACATTAGCTCCGTCCAGTGTTCCAAGTGTGACTGCACCGTTCATCATCATTTTCATATTACCAGTACCAGAGGCTTCCATAGATGCAGTAGAGATCTGTTCAGATATTTCAGCTGCCGGAATAATATCTTCTGCAAGACTAACATTGTAGTTTTCAAGGAAGACGACTTTTATCCGATCATTAACATCTTCGTCATGATTGATCACATTAGCTACGGCATGAATTAAACGAATGATTTCCTTGGCCCGTTTGTATCCTGGAGCTGCTTTCGCACCAAATATAAATGTTCTTTTCTGTATGTCTGTCGATGGGTTCTGTTTGATGGCGTGATACAAATAAATGATGTGGAATACATTCAACAATTGACGCTTGTACTCATGAAGTCGTTTGATCTGCACATCAAAGATGGAGTTTTCATCGACTTCTATCCCTGTTTTATGATAAATTACCTCTTTTAGATGTTTCTTATTTTTAACTTTAACGTCATGAAGCTCATTTAAAAATGCATCATCATCAATAAATGCCATAAGCTGCTCAAGCTGTTCTGGATGTTTAATCCATCCGTCACCTATTTTGTCAGTGATAATCCGGCTCAACCCTGGATTTGCATTCAACAGCCAGCGTCGATGCGTAATACCATTCGTTTTATTGTTGAATTTCTCCGGCGTCAGTTCATAGAATGGACGGAACGTGTGCTTTTTGATGATATCACTATGGAGTTTCGCAACACCATTGACGCTGAAGCTGCCGACAATCGCAAGTTTACTCATATGCACCATACCGTCACTGATGATAGCCAGTTCGTGGTTATCGTGACCTTCTGTAAATCTTCTGTTGACCTCTTCAATAATCATCAAAATTCTTGGATTTAATCGCTTCACAAGATCATAAGACCATTTTTCAAGGGCCTCCTGCATAATGGTATGATTCGTATAGGCGAATGTCTGAGTGGTAACTTCCCATGCTTCATCCCAGCTTAGACCTTCTTCATCCATAAGAATCCTCAGCAATTCCGGAATACCAAGTGTCGGGTGCGTGTCATTGATTTGAATGATATTCTTTTCATGAAACTGCTGAAGCGGTAGTT
>DJUI01000109.1:4786-5253 GCA_002438305.1 Staphylococcaceae bacterium UBA6286
TTGAACTAGTGTCTGAAGAGAAGCTGACACAAGGAAATACTGCTGTTTTAAGCGCAGCAGTTTACCATCATCACTCTCATCATCAGGGTACAGCACACCCGAGATACGTTCAACATTATTCATATAATCCAGGCGATTATTATACGTATGACCATCCTCTGCACTGTTTAACGCTTCCGCTTTCCATAGTCTTAAGTTATTGACGACATCATTGTGATAGCCGACGATACTGACGTCATAAGGAACAGCCTGTACTTTTTCCTGATCCGCATAAGTAAATTGATAATTCCCCTGTTCATCTGTCGTATATTGAGCAGTTCCACCAAAATTGACAATGACTGTTTCTTCAAACTTTCTTGTTTCCCACGGGTAAGGTTCTTTCAACCAGTTATCAGGTAGTTCCACTTGATTGCCGGATACAATTCGCTGCTCAAACAATCCGTATTCATATCTAATTCCAAATCCAT
>DJUI01000109.1:5279-7080 GCA_002438305.1 Staphylococcaceae bacterium UBA6286
AGGCAGCAAGTCGACCTAAACCACCATTGCCGAGTGCTGCATCTTCTTCTTCATGATAGACCAGCCGCGGATCTACTCCTAAATCTTGAAGCACTTCATCACATACCGCTTTAAAGCCGGTATTGATTAAATTACTCTCTATAAGACGACCAATCAAAAACTCAAGCGACAAATAAGACACTTGACGCTCTTTATTCTGATGATGTCTTTTCACAGTTTCAAGTCCAGTTTGATGAACTTCATCATTAATGATTGCTGCTATCGCATAGAACAAATCAGTAGAGCTCGCCTCTGTCGTCGTTGTCATGCGCAGCTTACGGAGCTTATCTTCAAGCAGATTATGGAATTCATATTTTGTAAATGTCCTCATCTTTATCGCTCCTTAATAAATGTCCAAGTATCGATCAGCTGATTTTGCCCAGCTGTTATTGACTTTTGAAATATTCTTGATCAACGCTTTATAGTGGTCAGGATCCTGATAAATACGTACCGCTTCATTTAATTTATCCAGTAATTCATGTGCATTATAATTCGCAAATGTCAATCCTGTCCCTACACCATTGTAAATATCAAACGGAATGACTGTATCTTTTAAGCCCCCTGTTTCTCTCGCAATCGGTACAGCTTTGTACTGCAGAGCAATCAACTGGGATAATCCGCACGGTTCGAACAATGAAGGCATTACAAAGAAATCACTGGCAGCATATATTCTGCGTGAGAATCCTTCGTCAAAACCAATCGTCACATGGACTTTATCAGGATACTTATTCGCCAGATAATTGAAGAAAGATTCAAATTCATACAATCCATTGCCGAGTACAACGACTTGAACATTCTGCTGAACAAATTCTTCTAGTATCGCCATGACAAGATGCAGCCCTTTTTGTTCGACCATCCGCGTAATAATTGAAAACATCGGAATATGAGCATCTACTGGTAATCCCATTTCCTGCTGAAGCGCTTTTTTGTTTTCTCGTTTCTTCGGAATAGATGTCTTGAAGTTGACAGGCAGATGAGTATCTTTCATCGGATTATAGTCATCCACATCAATACCATTGACAATACCAAGCACATCAGGGTTCCGTAGGTTTAACATCCACTGCAGACCTTCACCGTAGTAATCCGTCTTAATCTCTTCTGCGTATGTCGGTGACACTGTTGTTATTTTATCAGCATGGAAGATTCCTGCTTTCATTAAATTAAGCATGCCGCCCCATTCAAATCCTGCAAAATGAATTCTATCCAGATTGAATAATTCTTCAAAGGCACTGTGCATGAGCCAGCCTTGATATAAAATGTTATGGATGGTAAAAACTGTTTTGATTCCTTCAACAGGCTTCTTAATGTTACAGATAGCCACTGCAGCAGCTGCCTGCCAGTCATGTCCATGGAGAACGTCCGGTTTGAAGTCACCACGGTAAATGAATTCGATGACGGCATTAGAGAAGTAGATGAATCGTTCACCATCATCGATATAGCCATAGAGACTTTCTCTGTTGAAATAATATTCATTATCGACAAAGTAATAATGAACCCCTTCGTGGTCCATTTCATATATTCCAGTATATTGTCTGCGCCAGCCCACTTCAGTATCATAAATCATGACTTCTTGCAGCTGCTCACGATATTGTTCTTTTAACTGCTTGTATAACGGCAGGATGACACGTACTTCACACTTCTTAGTGTTGTTTAAATACTGCGGAAGGCTGCCGATTACATCAGCAAGCCCTCCTGATTTAAAAAATGGTGTACATTCAGATGCCACATATAATATTTTTTTCATAATTGTTTACCTCATGTT
>DJUI01000109.1:7093-7325 GCA_002438305.1 Staphylococcaceae bacterium UBA6286
TGGCGATGACGTACGGTTTATCCGATGAACCTATTAACCGCTGATCTTTATTAATAGTAACGTCTTTATCAAGGATTACATTTTCGATCACTGTTCCTTCACCGATACAGCAATTTGTCATAATGATGGAGTTTCTGACGACTGCACCTTTCGCTACTTTGACACCGCGATAAAGAATACTGTTTTCTACATTGCCTTCAATGACACAGCCATTGGCAAGCGTAGAGTTTTT
>DJUI01000106.1:0-341 GCA_002438305.1 Staphylococcaceae bacterium UBA6286
ACAGCAATAATCGGGTCAGCACCGCCGATGATCTGACCACTCATCATGCCGGGCAGCTGAACAAGTCCCATCGTTTTCTGACTTTCTATCGTCGGTATCATAGAACTGCGAATAGCTGACATCAGACTGCGGTGTATAGCCTGTTTCTTGCTGCCTCCTAATGACAGGATGAGTTCGATTTGTTCATCAGAAGCATTGATCTCACTGAGAAATCGATTGAGGAAGAGTAACGACAGAACCATGGAATTGCCAATCATCATACCGCTGATTGGAATGATATAACGCGCTTCAAACGGTATAATATGAAAACTAAGGAGTATGCCCATAGTGACCACTTCAAC
>DJUI01000106.1:346-848 GCA_002438305.1 Staphylococcaceae bacterium UBA6286
CCTTTTCCTTTTTTGATGATATTCTGAGCTGCGGCTGCAATCATCAGTAATATCATGAGAAGGATATAGACAGGATGCTCCCCGTCAAATACAAATGTCAGCAAATAGCCGATAAAAAACAGCTGTACAATACTTCTTACAGTAGCAATGACTATGTCTTTTTCCAGTCCAAGCTTCAAATAGCTGCTTAATAGAAGCGGAATCATGACAAAAATAATCGTTAAGCTAAGTTGCAGCAGTGTCATTCGAGTTCACCTGCCAAATAAAGATTCAACCGTTCATTTTGAGAATGCATCATGTCTTTAGAAGAACCGCTCGTAATGAAGTGACCGTCTTCAAGCATGATATAGTCATCCGTCACTTTGGCTGCCTGATTGACATCGTGAGTAATCCAGATAATCGTTGTATGAAAGCTTTGATGGATCGCTGCTATTAATTTTTCTACTTCTTTCACACTTGCGGGATCTAGACTGGATGTAATTTCATCAAGAAGCAGTATGTC
>DJUI01000106.1:886-17645 GCA_002438305.1 Staphylococcaceae bacterium UBA6286
TAAATTATCAAAAACAGTGCCGCTGATCATCGGTGCACTTTGCAGCGCCATCCCTACTTGTTTCCTAAGTTCAATAAGATTCATTGTATCTATTGAGTGTCCGTCTATATAGATTTCTCCATCAACCGGACTGTGAAGGCCGTTCAATAATTTAAGCAGAGATGTCTTTCCTGCGCCTGACGGACCGATGAGCGCTGTAATACGTCCAGATTTGAATGTGCAGTTAATATGACGGAGGATGTCTCTGTCATTTTTTGTATAACTGACATTTTTCAATTCGATGGCTGACATAAGGATACTCCTTTTTATATAAAGTAATGGTTTATGGTATGATAAATTCAGGTGATAACATGATAACAATAGGGCTTACTGGGTGGGGAGACCACGATGCACTGTATGCAGATTTGACCAACAAAAAAGACAAATTGCTGGCATACGGCAGTCATTTCCCGACCGTCGAACTTGATTCTACTTATTATTCAATACAGCCTGAGCGCAATATCAGAAAATGGATCAGTGAAACACCGGAGCGTTTTAAGTTTGTCGTCAAAATTCATCAGGCACTTACAGGGCACGCATCAGTCGAAGATTACGCAGATACTCGTTTGCAGTTAATTGAGCAGTTCAATTTAATGATAGGACCGCTGATTGAAGAAGACAAACTGGCCATGGTGTTAATACAGTTTCCACCGTGGTTTGACTGCAGCACTGCAAATATTAATTATATCCTATATTTGAAGAAATATTTAATTTCGATGCCTCTGGCGATAGAATTTAGAAACGACAGCTGGTTTACAGCTGATATGAAAGAACATACACTCAGTTTTCTGCATGAGCATGGACTGATTCATTCGGTCTGTGACGAACCTCAGAGTGGACACGGTTCTATTCCTATGGTCAACCGAGTGACCCATCAAACGGCTTTGATGAGATTTCATGGGCGCAATGTTGCAGGTTGGACAAAGAAAGATCTGACTGATCAGGAATGGCGGGAGGTCCGTTATTTGTATGATTATAATGAACAGGAGCTGCAGGAGCTCGCCCGTAAAATTAAAATATTAGATCAAAAGGCTGAAGATGTCTACGTGATATTCAACAATAATTCAGGCGGCCATGCAGCGGCCAATGCTAAGCGGATGATAGAGCTATTGGATATAGAATATAGAGGTCTTAATTTTCAGCAACTCAAACTATTTTAGGAAGTGTCCGACATGTCCATTATAATTTTAATCTTGTTAGGAGTATTTTCAGCAATTATCGGAGCTATTGTTGGGATTGGTGGCGGTATTATTATTGTACCGACATTGATATTCCTCGGTATGCAGGCGGGAATACTTGAAGGCATTACTCCCCAAAAAGCAATTGGAACATCTACAGTCATATTAATCTCAACAGGTTTGTCTGCTACCGTTGGATACATCAAGGCGAAGCAGGTTGACTTGAAATCTGGTTTATTTTTCTTGATAGGGATTGTTCCAGGTGCTTTAGTGGGTGCCTATTTAAGCAAATATTTAACACTTGATAGTTTCAATCTGTACTTTGGTATTTTTTTGATAGTTATCAGTATTGTGTTAATGATCCGCAATAAAATCAAGCCGATTCAATGGTTCCAGAACAAAAACAATGAACGTGTGTTTATCGATTCGTCAGGTGTCGAACATCATTACAGCATTGCACCTGTGCCTGCTATTATCGCGACGTTTTTAGTCGGCTGTCTCACTGGCCTGTTCGGCATTGGCGGCGGTGCTTTAATGACACCGCTGATGATCATTGTGTTTAGATTTCCACCTCATATTGCAGTGGGGACAAGCATGCTGATGATTTTCTTCTCAAGCCTGTCTGGTGCTGTCAGTCATATCATACAAGGAAATGTCATCTGGTATTATGCGGTTATATTGATTATAGCGAGCTATATCGGTGCAAAAGTCGGTGTTCAGATTAATAAAAAGATGAAATCTGATACTGTGATTCTCGTTCTTAGAAGTATCATGCTGCTGTTAGGCGTCTATTTAATTATTAAGAGTCTGCNNAGAGGTGAAACACAATGGAACTGAAGTTATACCATACGAATGATGTTCATAGTCATTTAACAACTTATCAAAAAATTATTCGCTTTCTTGACGATAAACGTGCACAGCTTCCATCTACCTACTATGTTGATTTAGGCGATCATGTAGACCGTAGTCATCCTTATACAGAAGGAACATTAGGAAAAGGGAATGTTGAACTACTGAATAGAGCGGGGGCAGGTGTAGTGACCATCGGCAACAACGAAGGGATTACATTGACTCATCAAGATCTGGAACAGCTCTACGATAAAGCGGACTTCCAGATTACTTGCTGTAATGTATTTGATCATGATGGACAGCTGCCACGTCACATAGTACCACATGTCATGGAAATCATCGAAGGAGTTACATTTGGTTTTGTCGGAGCAACGGCAGAATTTACACCTTTCTATAAGGCACTGGGTTGGACAGTAACTGAACCTATTGAAGCGATACGTGGACAAGTGGAGGTCATGAGAGAAAAGTGTGATGTCGTTGTCGTTCTTAGTCATCTCGGGAAGTTTGCTGACCAGCGTATTGCAGAAGAGGTGCCGGACATTGATATCATACTAGGAGCGCATACCCATCATCACTTTGATAACGGAGACTTGGTCAATGGGGTGCTGATTGGAGCTGCGGGCCGTTACGGTGAGTATATCGGTGAGATGACATTAACATTCGATGATACAACACTCATTAAAAAACAAGCGACACTCATTAATACAGATGAACTTGCCTACAGCGAAGAAGATTATTACGAACAAGGGAAAGTATTGCTGGATGAAGTGATCCATAACGGCGCAATTGTGCTGCCAAGACGACTGTACAGTGCTTCTTATACTACGGCATTGCTTGCCCGTGAACTGAGAGTATTGCTGGATGCAGACTGTTCACTCATTAATTCCGGGCTGATTGTGACAGGGTACGAAGGCACTGAATTTACTAAATATGATTTACATCAAATGCTGCCACATCCGATCAATCCAGTGAAAATTACATTGTCAGGTCGTGAGCTGATGGAAGTGATAGCGATGAGTATGAAGCATGAATATCGTGATGCCATTGTCAAAGGCTTTGGATTCAGAGGTGATATCTTCGGTATGTATGTGATGGATAACATCGGTATGATGGAGTCAGAACGGCAGTATTTTGTCAATGGCCGGTTGATTGATCCGCATGAAGACTATACATTGGCCACGTTAGATATGTATACATTCGGCCGTTTTTTCCCTCAGTTCGTACAGAACGAGAAAGAGTATTTTATGCCTGAATTTTTGAGAGATGTAATGAAAATAGCACTGGACAACTGTTAAAGGAAACATTGTATTTATATTTAGTTGAATATTCGTTATAATGATAGTGTAATTCAATGGAGGGATGTTGCAGTGGTTACAAAGAATGAAGAGATACTCAGAAAACCTGAATGGTTGAAAATCAAACTTAACACCAATAAGAACTATACAGGCCTTAAGAAAATGATGCGTGAAAAAAATCTTCATACAGTATGTGAAGAAGCACGCTGTCCTAATATACATGAATGCTGGGGTGAGCGACGGACCGCGACTTTTATGATACTGGGCGCCGTATGTACGCGCGCATGTCGTTTCTGCGCAGTCAAAACAGGACTGCCGAATGAGTTGGATCTGGAAGAGCCGGAACGCGTTGCTGAATCAGTGGAACTGATGAATTTAAAACACGTCGTGATTACCGCAGTGGCACGTGATGACTTAAAAGACGGTGGTTCACATGTCTATGCTGAGACGATACGTAAAGTGCGTGAACGTAATCCTTATACAACGATTGAAGTGCTGCCATCTGATATGGGCGGTTCATTTGATAACTGGGTGACACTGCTTGACGCCAAGCCGGATATATTGAATCATAACATTGAAACNNGCACGTGCCACTTATGATCGTTCACTTGAAGTGTTACGTCGTTCTAAAGAACTCTATCCAGACATTCCAACTAAATCAAGCCTCATGCTTGGTCTTGGTGAAACGTGGGAAGAGATTCTTGATGTGATGGATGACCTTCGTGCCAACGATGTCGATATTATGACCATTGGGCAGTATTTGCAGCCGTCCCGCAAACATTTAAAAGTTCAGAAATATTATACGCCGCTTGAATTTGGCAAGCTGCGCAAAATAGCAATGGAAAAAGGATTTAAACATTGTCAGGCAGGTCCTATGGTGCGTAGTTCATATCATGCTGATGAGCAGGTCAATGAAGCGGCTAAAGCGCGTCAAGCGATGGGAGAAATCACTGAATAGGTGGATATATGGTCATTAAAATAGGAGCTAACTACTTCGAAATCATTGAGAATTATCGCGATGCGTATAATGCAGAACAGTTCGAATCCCGCTATTCAGAAGTGCTGGATAAATACCCAGTCATAGTCGGAGATATAGGATTTGAACAACTGAGGCTAAATGGCTTTTATGAAGATCGAAATAAGAAAGCGGATATTAGTAAACGGTTTTCAAGTATTCAGGATTATCTCATGGAATACTGTAATTTTGGCTGTCCTTATTTCGTTTTACGTCGACTGACAGCGCATGAAGTTGTTCGAATGACAGCAGATGATACAGAGGAAATGTCGATTGTCAAAGACGAATTCACTACGCCTGAAATTGTGGAAGAACAGACATTTGAGGCACAGGAGCATGAAGCACAAGAGGATTCAGATGATTCTACCAAAACATTAAAACATTTTTTAAGATAGCTGCTCAGGCAGCTATTTTTTTATTAAAAAAAGAACGCAGCGCGTTCTTTAAGAGATAATATCCGATAAAAACTCAATGACATCCAAGGCTTCTGTCTCATTAAGACCAAGAGCATAGGCAACATAGCCGTCTTCTTGCAGATCATCTCTGCCAATAATGCCAAATTTGTTTGACTGCGTGTTCAACACAATCGTCTTACCGTAGTGTCGGTCTGTCTGTATTAAAGTCAAGTCATAGCGCGATTCTCCGATAAAGCTGACAAATCTGATATTTGCTTTATCTGTATCGTCATATAAAAACATCTCAATCATATGTAGTCCCTCCAGTTCTCAACATTATATAATGTAATCATTGATTTTTCAAAGGGACGAATGATGACGTTAAATCAGATTTGAAAGGAGTTGTCTCCCTTTGTCAGTTAAACCGATTGCTTCAAAATCATTCTGTCCTGTTTCACCGAATGTCATTTTGATACTTTCGATATGTCGTTGCTCATACAATGTGTTCAAGGCCTGTTCCAGTTCTGCATCTGTCCTGTTGAAACTACTGTTATTTGCTTTGATTCGGTTGCCGATTTCTGCAACATCACTGAATCCTAAATCACTGTTATGTTCTAACACTGATAATATTTCTTTTGTCATGTCATTGGATAGAGCCATTATGTCATCTCCTTCATATATTTCTCAATCTATACCTTACATAAGCAGGAGTTAAACTTAAGTAAATGATTAAGTGGTCATTGAGCCTATACATCGTGAAGGCAGTCATGAAATTTGATACACTAGTGATGGAGGCGATAGTATGTATTTTGTGGATAGAGAAGAATTGAATCGGAAGCTCGATTACATTGAACAGCTCACTCAAAGCTTCAACGCAGCAGAGCAGTATGGGCTGGAGCGTATATGTCATATGTTGATTGAGAGTGTCGTTGATGTCGGCAATATGATTATTGATGGATTCATTATGCGGGATCCTGGAAGTTATCAAGATGTGGTTGATATTCTTGAGATGGAGAAAGTCATTACAACGACTGAAGCTCAAGCTATTTCAAAGACACTACCACTTCGACAGTGGATGGTACGAGACTATACAGCGATTGATCATCAAGCACTTAAACAGCAATTCGCTGACCAGCTTTCAGCTTTTGAATCATTTAAACCTTCTGTACTGACATTTATTGATAAGGAACTGGGGCCGGTATCTGCGTTCGGCAAAGGAGGCAGAGCATGAAAAAGTATAGAGGATATTTGCTGGATTTAGACGGGACAATGTATGCAGGGACACGATTGATTGAAGGTGCAAAGGAATTCATCGATTATTTAGCGAATCATAACCTTCCTTATTTATTTGTCACGAACAATGCATCAAAAACTGCTGAAGAAGTATCAGACAAGTTGACCGGTATGGGTTTTGTAAGTTCACCTGACAATGTAGTGACATCAGCTATGGCAACTGCTATGTATATTGCTGAAGAAAAGCCCCGTGCAAGTGTATTTGTCATCGGCGGAAGCGGTATTAGAACAGCTCTGGAAGATGAGGGGCTTGTGCTTAAGGATGATGAGCACGTCGACTATGTTGTCATCGGTCTCGATGTAGATATCAGTTATGAAAAATATGCGGTGGCCTGTCTTGCTGTACGTAACGGTGCTAAATTCATCTCGACCAATCCGGATGTATCTATTCCGACAGAGCGCGGATTCCTGCCGGGTAATGGTGCATTAACAAGCGTAGTTGCGGTCTCAACAGGCGTTGACCCTATATTTATCGGTAAACCGGAGCAGCATATTATGAACAAGGCTGTAGAGTTAATCGGTCTCCCGAAAGAAGATTTAGTGATGATCGGTGATTTGTACATGACTGACATTATGTCCGGCATTAACAGTGGCATCGATACACTGCATGTACAGACGGGTGTCACCACTTATGAGGCGATTATGAAGGAAAAGTACCCGCCGACTTATTCAGTTAAAAATCTACTTGAAGTGATTGATTTTTATGAAGGAAGGGATACTGATGAATAAAGTATTGATTACAAGAGAAGTTCCTGAACGGTTTTTGACTGACTTGAAGCAAGTGGCAGATGTTGAGATGTATCCAGAACAACAGAAGCCGATGCCACGGGAAGCACTTCTCGCTCAAAGCAAGGATAAAACGGTTGTGATTACAATGTTAAGTGATCAAATAGACAAGGAATATCTGGATAGCTGCCCGGACCTGAAAGCGGTCATCAACCTGGCAGTCGGTTATGATAATATTGATGTTGACTATGCTGCTCAAAAAGGCATTGTTATCTGCAATACACCGGACGTATTGACAGAGACGACAGCTGAGCTTGGATTTACATTGATGGTTGTCACAGCGAGACGGATTATAGAGGCTGCAGCTATGGTTCAGGACGGTGAATGGACAGGCTGGTCACCCTATTTGATGGCAGGTAAAGATGTGTACGGCAAAACAGTCGGAATATACGGCATGGGTGCAATCGGCCAGGCGTTCGCTAGACGTTGTACTGGTTTTGGAATGACTGTTCTCTATCATAACCGCTCAAGACATGAGCAAGCAGAGCATGAACTTGGTGTCACGTATGCTGACTTTGATGAACTGATTGCGAGGAGTGACTATGTAGTCTGTACAGCACCTTTGACAGAGGAAACTCGAAACAAATTTGATCAGCAAGTATTTAAACAGATGAAAAGTGATGCGATATTCATCAATATCGGACGTGGCGGACACGTAGTAGAAGAAGATCTGCTGCATGCTGTCAAAAATCAGGAGATTTTGGCAGCTGGACTGGATGTTCTTGCTGCAGAACCGATTGATAGTGATCATCCCTTCTTAAATGAGCCTAACATCGTCGTACTGCCGCACATCGGCAGCGCATCTGTTGAAACAAGAGATGCCATGATTCAACTGTGTATTGATAACGCAAGATATGTGATCAACGGAGAACATCCGCTGACACCTGTCAATAAAACCAGATAAACGAAAGAGACGACCCTCGGAACACGAGAGTCGTCTTTTGATTAATGATTGAACTTTTTGTATAGCAGAATACTTGTAGAAAGCACAGCAGCGCCTAACGTGACATCCATCCATACATTCGAGTTGCGACGCGTGTGTTCCACTTTGTGCTGTTTTAAATCTCCAGTATCTGTCTGGACGGGATCCACAATTCCTTGTTCTTGTTTCAACTGCTCAGCGTCATAGCCGAATCCTTGAACAAAAGTGGTAAGAAATAAGGCGCCTTTGATAAAAGTCGGACTGACAAGTACTTTCATCAGGCTGAATATGCTCATTGTCTGATGCTGTTTTGTTGAGCGTTCAAATCCTTTATTGATCTTTAAGGTCATCGGTTCAAGTTCATCCAATTTGAACTTGCCGAGACCTTGACTGATAAGCAGGAGATTGCGGATAGCTTTGTCGAGTTCAGTTTCATTTAGTGCTTTGAGAACACGTGTTAATATAGGATCACTTTTGGCAAGTGCTGCATTTAGTGCATTGAACACTTCATGATCATCGAGTTGTTCAAGTAAGCGGAAGAGATTAAGTAGAGTATCTTTATGCATCAATAGCTGCTCTTCCAGTTCGTGCAGTTCTTGCTCTCTTAATTCATTGACATCGACTTCTGATCTTCTGATGATTTTCGTCGGCTGTGCCATCAGCGTTCACCTCTTCTTTCTTTGACGATATCTCCTGGGAAAATGTAATCCGGACGAGCCCACTTTTGTGCAATATTCACACCGAACTGTGGAACAGGGTGTCCGTAACGGAAATTAGTCGATGGAAGAGGAGAGCTGCCACCGCGTTCCAATATTGTCATTTTTGCTTTTGTTTCTTTATAGGCAGGGGTAGACGTATTTTTATCGGCGATAGAGCTCGACAGCAAGTTGATAGCGGCATCTCCGGCATCATTCATCGGTAAAAAAACTTCTCTGCCGAATACGCGGTCGGTCACAATGGTTTTGACCTCGACCTTGCCGTAAGGTGACTGAAGACGTACTAGAGTCCCATCTTTAATACCGCGTTCTGCTGCCAGTTCGTGTGACACTTCAAGGAATGTCTCAGGTGTTTCCAGTTTTAATCCAGCGACTTTGTAAGTCATGTTGCCTTCATGGAAATGTTCAAGAAGTCGACCGTTGTTAACATGAATATCATATTCTTCTTCGTAATCTGTCGGCGGCGTCCAGTCGACAGCATAGAGACGTGCTTTCTTGTCATCGAATGGGAAGCCATCTGTAAAGAGCAGCGGTGAATCAGTGCCGTCAGCGTGGACCGGCCATTGTAAACTATTGAATCCTTCTAGACGGTCATAAGTCACACCTGCATATATCGGTGTCAACGACGCAATTTCGTCCATAATCTGACTTGGATGTGAATAGTTCCACTCAGCCCCTAAACGATTCGCGATATCCTGAATGATGATCCAGTCCGGCTTAGATCCTGCCAACGGTTCAAGTACTTGGTATAATCTCTGAATTCGTCGCTCTGTATTTGAGAATGTGCCCGTTTTCTCAAAACTTGGAGAAGCAGGCAGGACGACATCTGCATATTCACATGTTTTAGAGAAGAATATATCCTGGACGACCATGAACTTAAGTTTCTCAAAACCTGCTCTTACATGGTTGATATTCGAATCGACAATTCCCATATCTTCACCTTTTAAGTAGAGCACATCTAGTTCACCAGCATGCATGGCATCGACCATCTGATGGTTATTCTGGCCTATAGTCGTATTTAATGTGACGCCCCATGCTTCGCTGAACTTAGCTATCGCTTGTTCATCCGTAATCTTTTGGTAACCAGGCAGGTGGTCAGGCATGCTGCCCATATCACTTGCACCTTGAACATTGTTATGACCGCGAAGAGGATAAGCTCCTGCACCAGGTTTCATATAATTTCCTGTTACTAGCAGCAGGTTTGAAATAGCTGTAGAGGCATCGCTGCCGCCGCGCTGCTGAGTGATTCCCATTGCCCACATGATCACAGTAGATTTGGACTGATGAATCATCGTTGCTACTTCAATTAATTCTTCTTGAGTCAGCCCTGTATGTTTGACTGCATAATCCAATGTATATTTTTCGAGACTGCTGACGAGTTCATCGAAATGATTAACATGCTGATCGATAAATGCCTGGTCCTGCCAGCCGTTATCGATGATGTATTTAGTAACAGCATTCAACCATACTAAATCGGAAGCCGGATTAGGACGGATAAACATATCAGCACGTTCTGCCAGTTCATGTTTGCGTAAATCAGAAACGATAAGTTTTGAACCACGTACTTTTTGAGCGCTCTTGACACGCGTAGCAATGACGGGGTGGGCTTCAGCTGTATTAGTGCCGATACCGATAATGAGGTCAGCACTGCCGATATCTGTAATAGAACCAGAGTCACCGCCGTAACCGACTGTACGCCATAAGCCCAACGTCGCGGGCGACTGACAGTAGCGCGAACAGTTATCCACATTATTAGTGCCGATTACAGCACGGGCAAGTTTCTGCATTAAATAGGATTCTTCATTTGTACATTTGGAAGAAGTGATGAATGCGAGACGTTCTGGTCCGCGAGTTTTAAGTATATCCATGAAGTTTTTAGCAATTAAATCATAGGCTTCGTCCCAAGTACCTTCTCTGAATTCACTGCCTTCACGAATCAACGGCTTTGTCAATCGTTCGCCGGAATTGATGAAATCCCAGCCGAACTTACCTTTGACACACGTAGAAATCTGATTGGCAGGGGCATCGGGTGACGGTTCGACTTTAAGAATGTCTCGACCTTTTGTCCATACTTCAAATGAACAGCCGACCCCGCAGTATGTACAAACTGTTTTTGTCTTCTTGATTCTATCTTCACGCATCTCTGCTTCAATGTCTGATATCGCCATCAGCGGTGTGTAACCTGTTTCGACAGCTTTTGTTACGTCAACTGCAGGTCGAAAAGCATTTTTAAGCATACCCGTCAGGAATCCGGCTTCACCTTCCATGCCGACTTCCATCATCGCATTACATGGGCAGACGGTTGAACAGTGGCCGCAGTTAACACATGACGATTCATCGATCATCGTCAATCCATTACCGTCCCAGATGACACGTGGACGTTCAAGTTCCCAGTCGATCATTAATGTTTCGTTCACTTGTACATTTTGACAAGCCTGTACGCAACGACCGCATAGGATACACTGGTCAGGATCATAGCGATAGAACTTCCCGCGGTTGACAGGTGCTCCTTTTGGCGACTGATGGGTCGCCTGATGATCGATTTTTAATTGTTTGACTGTATTATGGACGGTACAGTTGCCATTGTTGAAATCGCAGACTGTGCAGTATAGTTCATGATTATGCAGTACTCTATCCATCGCAATCATCTGTGCTTCGAATGCATCGCTCGTGCCTGTTCTGACGACATCCCCATCTTGCAGTTCAGTACTACATGCGCGCACGAGTTCCCCGTTTACTTCAATAATACATGCGTCACACGTTTCAATAGCACCGAGATCCGGATGATAGCACAGTGCAGGTACTTCAATACCTTGCCATTTTAAATAATCCAGTAAGTTGCACCGNNATAATACTGACAGCTTGAGTAGTTGTTTCTTTCATTTTTAACCCCTCTTTCAATCAGAATAGAAAACTTTATGCCTATTACTAATTATAAGTTTTCTGAGAATTATTACAAATCATTGCCGACTGACAGGTTAAAAAGTATAAAAAAAAAGACCACGAAACGTGGTCAAAAACTATTAAAAAACTTGTTCTACTTCTACAACTCCTGGTACTTCTTCTAGAAGGGCACGTTCAATACCTGCTTTCAATGTGATAGTAGAAGAAGGACAAGTACCGCAGGCACCAAGAAGACGCAATTTAACAATTCCATCTTCAACATCGACTAATTCACAGTCACCACCATCACGTAACAGGAAAGGACGAAGTTTTTCAAGTACGTCATTCACTTCATCAAACATTGTTTGTTGTTCTGTAGTCATGAGAGACTCCTTTCATTGTAGTCTAGCTAATAGTATAATTACTATATCATATTTTATCGGAATGGTTAAGGGGGATGCATGTGAATTCTATTAAAGTTAATGTATATGGTGCAGATGTCGTCTGTGCCAGTTGTGTCAATGCGCCAACTTCGAAAGATATTTACGACTGGATTCAACCGAATTTGAAACGTAAGTTTGATAATCTTGATTTCACGTTCAATTATATTGATATTATGGATACAGAAGGCAAGTCCGATTATGATCAGTCGCTGATTGAACAAATCGAGAATGATGAACTGTTCTATCCACTTATTACAATGAATGATGAAGTTGTGGCAGATGGTTATATACAGCTCCCACAACTGACAAAATACGTGGAGCAGACTTTCATGAAATAGCTAAAGAGAACACCACCTTATACTTAAGGTGGTGTTCTCTTTATATCTAACCATTATGGTATTTGTATAACCAGAGGATACCTGACTTCATGATTCTTGCGATGCGTCCTGTCACAGTCCGGTCCAGCAAATAGGCGAATCCTTCTTTGTCACCTAATGAACCGACAAAACCTTGAAGTTTTAAGTCAGGCATCTTATCCGGAAGAGGTTTCCCGTCCCACTGCATTTTCAGTATATCTACAATCTGCTCAGCTTGAACTTCTGCAAGTTGTGCACTTGGGGCGTGCGGAAGTAACGCACAGTCACCGACGACATAGACGTTCGGATGCGTCGGAATTTGGTGATATTGATTCACACGAACACGGCTGCCTTCGCCAAATTCAACGGGCAGATTACGCACGATTTCCACCGGTTGAATGCCGGCGGTCCATACGCATATATCCACTTCATGAGTTTCATTATTATTATAGAGCAGTCCAGGATCCACGCGGACAACATTGGAGTTCGGAATGACTTCGACGTGGTGTTTATCGAACCATTTCTTCACATATTTACTGAGCTTCTCAGGAAAAGCCGGCAAAATACGCTCACCGCGGTCAAATAATTTTATTTTTAAATCAGATCGGGATTCGCGTAGTTCACTTGCCAGTTCAATCCCGCTTAGTCCTGCGCCGACGATGCCTACCGTACTACCCGCTGGTAAGTTGGCGATGGCCTGATAGGTCTTTCTCGCCTGTGTAATTGTCTGAATGCTGTAAGTATGAATATCGGCACCCGGTACGATATGATATTTATCTTCACAGCCAAGGCCGATAATCAGTTCATCATAATCTACTTGAGAGTCTCCGACAGAGATAATCTGCTGGTCGAGGTCAATCGCTGTAATCTCACCGAATGTCTGGTTTAAACGCTGATCTTTCGGAAACTCGAGTCTGATGTCTTTATCGGATTCCGTTCCAGCAGCAAGAGCATAATACTCAGTTTTTAATCCTTGAAAAGGAATTTTATCGATTAATGTGATGTTGTATTCTTCAGGAAGTGCAGAAGGCAGTAGACGCTGCATCACACGCATATTTCCATACCCGCCGCCGAGCAGTACTAGATTTTTCATAATGATCCCCTTTTCTGATGAAGTCAAATTTCTACTTTTTTCAACTATCATAAATTATAATATAGATTATAGTTTATTTGTAGCGCTTTAGTCATTAGTTGAACAAAAAGTGCTTGTTCTGAGGTGAAACATGAATCCAATCGTAGAGTTCTGTATTTCTAATATGGCAGCTGGTAGTCAGGAAGTGTATGATGCCTTATGTGAAGATCCGACTATTGATTGTCTTGAATATGGCTGTCTCACATATTGCGGACTATGCAATGAAAGTCTATACGCACTTGTCAATGGTGATGTTGTAACAGGGGAAACTGCAGATGGTCTTCTTAAGAACATCTATAAGCATATTGAAGAAAACTGGTTATTTTAGGAGGTAACAGATGAGTACTGTAATTTTAACAGAGGCTGCAGCTTATGAGGTCAAAGAGATGATGGCAAAAAACGGAATGCCTGATGGGTATCTGAAAATATCCGTCAAAGGTGGCGGTTGTACGGGGCTGTCATATGGCATGAGTGCTGAAGAAGCGCCTGGTGAGAATGATGAACTGATCAACTTCTACGGCGTCAATGTATTGGTTGATAAGGCAGACAGTCCCATATTGAATGGAACGACGATAGACTTTAAGCAATCATTGATGGGTGGTGGATTTGCCATCGAAAATCCGAATGCCATCGCCGCTTGCGGCTGCGGTAGTTCATTCCGCACTAAAGAGGTAGCAGGAACACCTGAGAATTGTTAAAATTAACGTTATTAGCTTGAATAAAATAACTATTCAAGTTATGATGATGAAGGAATCTATTAATTTCTTATGTGACTAAAATCACAATATTATAACTTTAAAAGACAGGTGAATATGATGAGCTTCGAAAGAAAAAAGGTTGTTGTATTAGGTGCCGGTTATGCCGGTCTGCAAACAATCACTAAATTACAGAAATTAGTATCAGCGCAGGATTGCGACATCACATTAATCAACAAGAATGAATATCACTATGAAGCGACTTGGTTACACGAAGCTTCTGCTGGATCTCGGGAATATAAGGACTGCTTATATCCGATTGCCAGCGTTGTAGATGCATCAAAAGTGGATTTCGTTGCTGCTGAAGTGACAAAGATCAACCGTGACGACAAAACAGTTGAAACAACGAATGGAACATTCAAGTTTGATATTTTAGTTGTTGCGCTAGGCTTTGAATCTGAAACGTTCGGTATTTCAGGTATGAAAGAACATGCCTTCCAAATCGAGAATATCAATACAGCGAGACGTATTGCAGCGCATATTGAAGAACGCTTTGCAAATTACGCACAAAGCACTGAAAAAGATGACAAAGACCTTGCTATTTTAGTAGGTGGTGCTGGATTTACAGGTATCGAATTATTGGGCGAATTAACTGAACGCGTTCAAGAATTAAGCAAGAAATACGGTATAGATTCATCAAAAGTCAAATTAACATGTGTTGAAGCGGCACCAAAAATGCTTCCGATGTTCTCTGACAAATTAGTGAATTATGTCGTTGATTATCTTGAAGCACGCGGTGTAGAATTCAAAATCGCAACACCGATCGTTGCAGCTAACGAAAATGGTTTCGTTGTTAAGAACGGTGAACAGGAAGAACAGTTATATGCTAATACAGTCATCTGGGCAGCAGGTGTACGCGGCAGCCACTTGATGGAAGAATCATTTGAAGGCGTTAAGCGTGGACGTATCGTTGTTCGTGAAGATCTACGTATTGACGGCTATGACGATATTTTTGTCATCGGGGATTGTTCTGCAGTGATGGCTGGTGAAGGAGATAACAAACGTCCACTGCCGACGACTGCTCAAATTGCAATGCAGCAAGGTGAATTCACTGCTCGGGCCATCGTCAAATTACTAAACAATGACAAGCTTGATACATTCACATATGACGACAAAGGTACTGTAGCATCACTTGGTTCACATGATGGTGTAGGTGTGGTATTCGGTAAAGAAATTACTGGTAAAAAAGCTGCATTTATGAAGAAAGTAATCGATACTCGTGCACTATTTAAAATCGGTGGTACAGGTGTTGCTTTCAAAAAAGGTAAATTCCTGTAATACGCCTGTCTTAATATTGATTTAAGAGACTTGTGATTCACAAGTCTCTTTTTCTTATCAGGGGGTACAGAATGACTAAACGGGGGAATGTATGGCTTGGCGCATCTGCTGTAGTGGTTAATGACCAGGGGGAATGGCTGGTCGTACAGAAACAGTACGGTGGATTAAAAGATATGTGGTCCATGTGTGCAGGTTTTGTTGAAGCAGGTGAAAGTGCGGATCAGGCGATCGTACGTGAATTAGCAGAAGAAACTGGTATAATAGGAGAAGTCATAGGCGTCATCGGAGTCAGAAGTGGTGTGATTAAGGAAACTATTTCTGATAATATGATTGTTTTCCTAGTTAAACCGATGACTACTGCTATTACGATCAAACTGCCTAATGATGAAATAAAAAATGTCAAATGGGAGTCGACTGCTCATCTACTTTCTGATGACAAATGTTCACCTATGATCCATGAATTCATTGAACATTTATCCAGTCCGCTGCCATTAAGAAGTACGATTTCACCAGGACCGCAATTTAATTACTCAACTTATCATTTATTTTTTTAGGAGGAATAATGACTGCTTTAGTACAGTTGATTCTTAGTGTATTATTGTTCTTTGTTTTATTTTTTGGGATTGCATTTATTCTGAACATGCTGCTGAAATCCACATGGATTATGGCTGGATTCTATCCATTCGTCGTCTGTGCGATCGTTGATAAAATTTCGACAGCGGAGTATCTTCTGAAACCTAAGCATGCATTTCAGAAGCTATGGCATGGTTTGACCCATTTATTACCTGCTGACATCATCATGTTGTCCGGTGGGCTTGTCGGCGCACTAGTCGCAGGATTCGTCATTAAAGGGTTACGTAAAAGTGGCTATACTATGTTTTAGGAGTGATTCGATGACAAAACATTCACAAACACATGTAGACAATGTCTATGTGTGTTTTTTGCCTTTTCAGTACAATCAATGGGTGGATACAGATGATGAAAGAGTCAACCAGCATGTGGCTGAATTTTATCATAATAAACAGCAGGAACTTGATACTGTGGACAATGGGTTAAGGATAATGGGAATTGCGCTAGGTAATCCTAAACGCTACTCGATGGAACAGATATTGACGCTGCACGAGACAGCGGCTGCAGTACTCGAGTCAGTGGATGATGTCAAAGTAACGGTTGATTTCACGGTCCTCGTCAAATATTTCGACGGGTCTACTCTTGACGCTTTAGCATGGACCATTGAAGCAGAAGCACCGCACAGTATTGTCGGTTACGATGCTCAAATTTCTGACGTATTCTATCGAATCAGAGCGATGAAAGAACCGTCAAACCAATCAGCCCATATCAGATTGAGAGCGCTGCTTGATGAGTTGGATGGGACCGTAACTGATTTTAGTCGCCACGAGCTGGATCAACTTGTGCCCGCTTAT
>DJUI01000106.1:17683-23104 GCA_002438305.1 Staphylococcaceae bacterium UBA6286
TTGTGCTGTATGACCCTCAAGCGGGACCGGTCAATAGAATCGGCAGGGCAGGTATTTCAGTGGCTGCCAATGACCGGACACAGCCGGTGCTGTTTGATACGCTTCATTATGGATTTCAGTACCGCGTAGATCCCATCATTCTGCTCATCCGCGATTCTCAAGAACAGCGCATAAGTACGTATGGCAAACCTTTGCAGCTTCATCAACAAGCATCCCGTATTCACGTGCAGACGCCTGAGTTTGAACTGTTTCCGTCAGAACGAATTCATTCTAAGTTGATCAGCGCACAGCTTGTTCAGCTGAACGCTGGACAATATGAATCATTTGCCGATTATTACAGCAAACCTTTCAGTATCGTAGAAGTTCAAGCCAGTCGTCCATTATATTATATGGCCGCATTATACAAATTTTTAGTTCAAAAGGGTTGACACTTAAATCTCCTTCAGTTACTTTAGTATGGTAACACTTTATCAAACTAAAGGATTGAGGTTTTTATATGAATGCAGTATTAGTCGCAGTATTAGTCATGGTTATTTTAAGTTTATGTCGTCTAAACGTCGTTCTTGCACTATTCGTCGGTGCACTTGTCGGCGGATTAACGGCAGGTCTCGGAGTCAATGAGACGATTGGGTTCTTTACAGCCGGGATCGGTGAGGGTGCGGAAGTTGCGCTCAGCTATGCGTTACTAGGTGGTTTTGCTGCATTGATTTCCTATAGTGGTATTACAGATTTCTTCGTCGGAAAAATCATCAATATGATTCGAGTCGACAGTACAGTGAAAACAAGAACAGTGACTAAAGTCGCGATTATTATTTCATTGCTTGTTATCGCGTGTATGTCTCAAAATATTATCCCTGTGCACATCGCTTTCATTCCTATTATTGTTCCACCACTACTCAGCTTATTCAATGAACTGAAAATGGACAGAAGAATGATAGCAGTCGTGTTGACATTCGGTCTATGTTTCCCGTATGTATTATTACCATTTGGTTTCGGCCACATCTTCCACGAGATTATTAAAAAAGGGTTTGATCAGGCGGATTATGCCATTCAATTCAGTGATATATGGAAAGCGATGGTCATCCCGTCACTAGGGCTGCTTGTAGGTCTTATACTTGGTTTGATTATTTACAGAAAGCCGAGAACCTATAAAGCAGTGGCAGCTGACGACAAGTTTGTTGCTAAAGCCATCAGGCCCTATACAGTTGCAGTAACGATTGCGGCGATTCTCAGTACATTTATTGTTCAGATGACGACAGAATCAATGATCTTCGGGGCACTGTCAGGTATTTTAATTTTCTTTATATCAGGAGTATTCAACTGGCGCACGATGGATGAGGAATTGACTTCAGGCATCAAAATTATGGCTTACATCGGAATTGTCATGTTGACAGCCAACGGATTTGCTCACGTCATGACAGAATCCGGAGAAGTGAACACCCTTGTGAAAGGGATGGTTGATCTGACTGGCGGCAGCAAATCTGTTGGAGTGATCTTGATGCTGATTGTTGGATTGATAGTGACGATCGGGATCGGTTCATCATTTGCTACAATCCCTATTATTGCAGCACTCTTTATACCGTTTGGTGCTGCCCTGGGCTTATCAAGTCTTGCTATTATTAGTATTATCGGTACTGCGGGTGCCTTAGGTGACGCAGGCAGCCCGGCAAGCGATTCTACTCTTGGACCGACTGCCGGACTAAACATGGACGGACAGCACAATCACATTTGGGACACATGTGTACCGACATTTCTGTTGTTCAATATTCCTCTCATCATATTCGGTTATATCGCAGCTATGGTATTATAATTAAAAAAGGGGAATATGAGATGGATTTTACATATTTACTGCAAACAGAAAGTCTTCTCTCGCATTTTGATATGAAAGTGGAAGAAAGAGCATCAGGTAGACTTGTCATGAGCATGCCTGTAACTGATAGAGTCAAGCAGCCGTTTGGCTATCTTCATGGAGGTGCCAGCGTCGCTTTAAGTGAAACAGTTGCTTCGATGGGAACGGCCGATCTGATTGACCTTGATAAAGAGATCGGACTTGGTCTTGAAATCAATGCCAACCATATTGCTTCAGTACGGTCCGGCAGAGTGACAGCTGTCGGAGAAATTCTACATCAAGGCAAGTCTACCCATGTATGGGATGTCAAAGTGTATGATGAGCAGCAGAAACTGCTGTCAGCAGCAAGATGTACAGTCGCAGTGAAATCATTGCGATAGAGAAATGATTTATCTTACAAACCAAAAAGGAAATCACTATGCGATGACATCAGTGATTTCCTTTTTTGATAGGCTTCAGTTATTTGGCATCCTTTAAATCATCGCGTACTGTTTTCTTAGTATACAGGATGCCGCTGTAATATGAACTCCGCATGATTAAATGGCCGCCGATCGGCCCAGTTAAGAAAATGAAAAGAATAGCAAGCAGCAGTGACGGTTGAAATTGATGATCGCTGCCGATGAAAAATAACAGAACACCCGTCATAATGAACATGACACCAAGCGTTGATGCTTTACTCGCAGCATGAGCACGCGTGTAGACATCAGGTAGTCTATACAAACCAAGTGCACTCACAAAGCTCATAACAGCGCCTAAGAGTATGAGTATCATTGCCATTATGTTAATGATCATGTCTATCATATTCAATAATCTCTCCCTTATCCATAAATTTTGCAAATGAAGCGGTACCTAGGAATGACAGTATGGCAAGCAGCATGATAATGCTTATGTTATGGGTTGTATTTAATAAAATTGAGAACAACGCAATGATTCCCATCAATGAAATGCCGAGTGCATCCAGTGCGACAACTCGGTCAGCCACACTTGGTCCTTTGATTGCACGATACAAAAACCCAAGCATACTGACAGCTACAATAATCAGTGCAACTACTACAACTATAGTCATCGTATACTAACCTCCTTAATCGCTGCTTCAAATGACGAGCGAATTCCTTCAATCTCATCTTCCAGATTAGAAAAATCTATGGCGTGAATATAGAGTGTTTTCTGGTCATCACTCACGGCTACTACAACAGTACCGGGAGTCAATGTAATCATCTGTGACAGCAGTGAAATTTCCCAGGCTTTAGTCAATTCAGTAGGGTAGGCAAAAAATGCCGGTGTTATATTGATTTCCTTAGAAATGACAATTTTAAAGACGTGGATATTGGCCTTTATCAGCTCGATAATAAAAATAAAGGCGAGACTAATACTTTTGAACAATGGCCGTAAATAGAAACGACCGGGAAGGAACGGGCGCATGATGAATACTGCAAAAGTCCCGAACAAAAAACCAAGGACGAGATTACCGAACGAAAAGCTCATCGTGATGATACACCACAGTATCGTGAGTGCTACGTTAATCAGAAACTGTACGGCCATTATTTCACCTCCAGTATTTGCGTATAGTTTGATGGATCTGTCAAAGTCATCGCAGCTTGGTAGAACAATGGATACAACTGCTCGGCATACAGACCGAACGCGACTGCAAGAAATGTTGTGATAACGCTGATCACAAGTAGTTTGTTGTAGGGCTGTTTTGAATATTGAATAGTTTTAGACTGACCCCAGAATACATGGATGAATATTCTGATGACCGAATAAAGGACAATAAGACTGCTTACTAAGATGACAATCGCTGCTAGTGGATGTCCCTCAGCTATCGCCGCTTTGACGATATAATATTTTCCGAAGAAGCCGCTGAGCGGTGGGATGCCGGCAAGTGACAAGCACGCAACGAAAAATGTCCAGCCGAGTACAGGAAAATCTTTGATCATGCCACCGAGTTTGTTGAATTGTGTTTCACCTGTTAGACTGATGATAACACCGACCAGCATGAATAAGGCAGCTTTTACCAATATATCATTGAAGACATAATATACAGCACCCAGCATACCATCAGGCGTCAGCAGGCTGACGCCTGTCAAAATTACTCCGACAGCAATCATAATGTTATAGATGATAATTTTCTTCATATCTTTGTAGGCAAGAGCACCAATACACCCGAATATGATAGTCAAAAGAGAGATGACCATAATGAAATTGCCGACGACCTCAGTAGGGAAAAACAATGCATAAGTTCTCATGATGGCATAAACACCGGCCTTTGTCAGCAGTGCACCAAACAATGCAAGAATTGGGATCGGCGGTGCATAGTACGCATTAGGCAGCCAGAAATAAAATGGGAACATGCCTGCTTTTGTCGCAAAGACAAAGATAAATAACAAGGCACATATAGTGATGATCGAAGAATTGCCGTATTCTCCGAGCTTGACGCTAATATCAGCCATATTCAATGAACCGACAACTGAATACAGCATCGCTATTGCCAGCACAAAGAAAGAGGAAGATACGACGTTCACTAAAATATACTTGATACTTTCCTGCAGCTGGATCTTAGTACCGCCGATAATCATCAGTACATATGAACTCATCAAGAAGACTTCAAAGAAGACAAACAAGTTGAATATATCTCCTGTTGAGAAGGCGCCGTTCAGCCCCGCAAGCATGAACATCAAAGAAGCATAGTAATAATAACGTTCACGCTCTATACCAATGGACTGGTAAGAATAGACAATGATCAAGGTGGTAACGAGTGATGTTGTAAAGACAAAAGCAGCAGACAAGTGATCTACCGTCAATGTAATGCTGTAAGGCACCGGCCAGTTACCGAGTTCAAGAAACTGGATGCCATGCTGAATGACATTCCATAAATTAATTCCTGCAATGATAGTAGTGATGACAGCCCCACATAACACAATCATTCTTTTTAATATAGGTTTCTTACCGATAAATATCAGTATGATGGAGAAGATGACAGGGATGATAATCGGAAATACTAACAAGTTACTCATCGTCCGGCACTCCTTTCATCATCGCTAAATTATCAGTCCCTAGTTCTTTGTAACTTCTAAAAGCCAGTACAAGGAAAAAGGCTGTCACGGCAAAACTAATGACAATCGCTGTTAAAATCAGCGCTTGAGGAATGGGATCCACATAGCGCGCAATCTGTTTGTCGTAAATCGGTATCGCACCTTCTTTAAGTCCACCCATTGTCAATAGCAGCAAGTTAACTGCATGAGTCAAAACTGAAGTACCAATAATGACTCTGAGCAGACTTTTTGACAGGATGAGGTAGACACTAGCTGAGATCAATATGCCACTTAATATAATCATAATCATTTCCATTATTCGTTCTCTCCTATCGTCAGAATAATAGTCATCGTCGTACCGATTACTGCAAGCATGACACCTAAGTCAAACAACATGGCTGTATGCCAGTGGATGGCGCCGAACAATGGGACGTGCAGCTCTCCGAAAAAATGAGTAAAGAACGGTTTGACCATTGCTAACGATATGAGTGGTGTACCGTAACAAAAGGCGAGACCTATTGCGATGACTTTCTTAAAATT
>DJUI01000106.1:23201-25373 GCA_002438305.1 Staphylococcaceae bacterium UBA6286
ACCGAGAAAGATGGAGAAACTGAACATGAGGATGATGAAGAAGATGACAAGTGTACAAAACTGAAATATGACATCATTTCTCTGTTTGTTCATGTTCTACCTCCTTTTTGTTACGTAATTTGATGAGCGTATAAATACCTATACCGGCAATTCCGAGTACCGTCGATTCAAATAATGTATCAAATCCACGGAAGTCAACGAGTATGANNATTTTTACCGGCCGCTTTATCATAGACATTTTTAATGTAATACTCAGCAATCGACGGTGTTAATCGATGGCTGTAGGCAATCAGTGCAATCACTGTGACAACAAAGCCGACACCTACTGAAATGACGGCATTTGATAATTTGAATTTTAATGTTTCTTCATAGCGCGAAAGCTTCGGCAGATGATAGAAGCACATTAAGAACAATGCAGTTGATATCGTTTCGATGGTCAGCTGTGTCAGTGCCAGGTCAGGCGCATTGAAGAAAACAAAGAACAGACCGACTGAATAGCCGATTGCACTCAGCATAATAATGCTGAAAATCCGGGACTGAGCAACGATGATCATATAGGTTGCCACCAGTATTAAAATGACAAGAATAACTTCAAATGAGCGGATAGGTGCAAACTTGAAGCTGCCGAAATCAATAGGTGATTGTATGAGGTAGACGAGCAGCATCACGACAAGTGCAGCGAAAATAATCATCATGTGTGAACGGATGCCTGATGCGATGATGCTGTTGTTGATCTTATATGATAAGGATTCACTAAGTGACAGCAGCTGCTGATACACATGGTTCAATGTCCAGGTAGACCGCTGTACAGAATAAATAGATTGCCAGTAGTTATAGCTGAATACCAATATAAGACCTAGGCCAAATATCAGTAATGTCGTTAACAGGGCGGGATTAATTCCGTGCCAGTAGGCAATATGTATATGGCCGATATCCTTGTTTAATATGCTGTTACTAGCTGACTCTATCACTCCGGCCAGAACATTAGGGAATAATCCTGTCACGACCACAATACTTACCATGATCAGTGGTGCTAATAGAAGTGCAATAGGTGCTTCGTGCACTTGTCTATCGACTGCTGGTGAATCACCGAAGAATACATCTTTGATGAATTTCACTGAATAGATGAAGGTGAATAAACTTCCGATGATTACCAATGCCAACAGCAGCCACAGGACCGGGCCGCTGAACAGTTGACTTGACTGACTGTCAAACGTGCTGGTTAGAAACATTTCTTTTGACAAAAAGCCGTTGAACGGTGGAACACCCGCCATGCTGAGCGCACCGATCGTTGCCGCTGTGAAGGTAATAGGCATGAGCTGCATCAGACCTGATAATTTCTTTAAGTCACGTGTTCCTGTTTCGTGATCGATGATGCCGACGACCATGAACAGCGCTCCTTTAAATGAAGCGTGGTTGAAGATATGAAACACACAAGCGGCAATAGCGGCATAGAAGACGCGCTGATTATCATGATATATCCCGAGTCCTCCTACACCAAGCAGTGTCATCATCAGACCAAGCTGACTGATTGTACTATACGCAAGCACTCCCTTTAAATCACGTTGTTTAACTGCATTAAAAGATGCCCAGAACAGTGTAATAGCACCGACAAAGGTCACAGCATAGATCCATCCGGCCGACAGTGCAAATATAGGTGTAAAGCGAGCTATTAAATAGACCCCTGCTTTAACCATTGTGGCAGAGTGCAGATAAGCACTGACGGGTGTCGGTGCTTCCATTGCATCCGGCAGCCAAATATGAAATGGGAATTGAGCAGACTTTGTAAATGCAGCAAGGAGAATGAACACCATTGCAATAATAAATAAGGGCGATTCCACGATTTTGTCTGCATCCATTGTCATTTGATGAATACTGAAAGTACCGGTGATACTGACTAATGTCAATAAACCGCCCAGCAGCATTAAGCCGCCGAATACAGTAATCAGCATGGATTTTAATGCACCCTCCAGAGACTTCTGCTTATTATTCCAGAATGCAATCAACAGGAAGCTCGATATACTGGTCAGCTCCCAGAACAAATAAAGTGAAAGAACGTTATCACTGAGTACCAAACCGAGCATTGCTCCCATAAATAGCAATAAGTATGTATAGAAATGACCCAGCTGTTCATAGCGATTTAAATATTGAATGGAATAGAAGATCACGAGC
>DJUI01000106.1:25407-28012 GCA_002438305.1 Staphylococcaceae bacterium UBA6286
AACCGATACTCGGCATCCACTGTATGGAACGGCTGATTTGCCCGTTAAGTTGTGTAGTGATAAATAATAGTGCTGCAACGACGGGGACAATTAATGCCAGATAACCTGGATGAATATTTTTCCTATAGTAATAAATCAGCGGTATAATAATGGCTCCGATAAACGGAAGGCTCACAGCAAAATGTAATAAACTCATTATAGACCTCCTTTAATAAGTTAAGTATACAGAAAATATTGAGTCCGTAAAATGAGATGGATTGTCACCTTATCATATATTTATTGTGTTGTTAAATAAGAAGAAATGATTAATGAATCATCGCATTGTTCAAAAAGTTGTCAAAATTGAATGCCGAAATAATGCTGATATTCTTCTTTTAATGACTGCATGTTTTTAAGTGCCAGCCGAGCATAGTCGGAATCATCATCAGCCAATTTCTGTTCCATAGCTGTGACTGCTGCTGACAATGAATCGTTATAGGATGGCAGTTCTCTATCATAAGGTTTGAGTAAGTTTGGGCTGACCACTCTTTTTTCATATTGCCCGAGCGCCTTACGCTCATGGAAAAAGACTTCCTGCTCATTGGGATGATGCAGGTCACCTTGTTTAGGGTGGATAAGCACTGCCAATACTTTGACAACAACACCATTTGGGTGTTCGCTGACTTGTTCTACAATATAACGTCCTGTTTTAAATGAGAGTTGATAATACATATGATTCATCCTTTGTGTTAATATATTATGGTACTTATCATATCATGAAGGAGCAGTTATCATGACTAATTTTCCACAACTAAATACAGAAATTTCAGAAAATGAACGTGTTGTTGACATGGTCACATCAAAAGGAACAATGAAAATCAAATTGTTTCCTGACATTGCGCCGAAAACGGTCGACAATTTCATTCAGCTTGCTGAAAAAGGTTATTATGAAGGCATCACATTCCACCGTGTCATCAATGATTTTATGATTCAAGGGGGAGATCCTACAGGAACAGGTATGGGAGGAGAAAGTATTTACGGTGATTCATTCGAAGATGAATTTTCTATGAATGCATTTAACCTTTACGGTGCCCTTTCTATGGCTAACGCAGGCCCCAACACAAACGGTTCACAATTCTTCATCGTTCAGATGAAACAAGTTCCAGCACAAATGTTATCTCAATTAAAGCAGGGCGGCTGGCCGGAGGAGATTGTTGACGCTTATGCACAACGTGGCGGTACACCTTGGCTGGATCAGAAGCATACAGTGTTTGGTCAAGTGATCGAGGGGTTAGATGTACTGGAAGCGATTGCAGACGTTAAAGTAGGCGGTCAAGACAAACCTGTTGAAGATGTTATCATCGAAAAAATTAATATCGTTAAGTAATAGATGAATCAATAAGTCATGAAATGTTCATGACTTATTGATTTTTTGGTATTTTTAACATGCTATAATTTGATGGATTAGGAGCGTGATGCGATATGATGGATTTTCTATACTTCCCTGAAAATAAAATGGAATACATACCAGCGGTCATTTCATTATTATGCTTTATGCTGCTTGCTTATATTGTGTATCGTTTGTTTAAACGTCACTCAGCCAATGAAGAAGCAAAAATGAAAGCATTTGAGCAGGATGTTATGAAAAGACTGGAAAGCGGAGAACTGCATAATGAACGCTGATTTTAATATTGAACTGTACAAACTCCTTGCGGAATGGAATCCCATGCATTTTGAAGATCCGACGATGGGTGACCATGAAATTTATGACTGTATGGACGTTATTCACCAGAAATACGGCCGCGAGCAAACGATTCAGCAGATTCAGCAAATATATGCATTTAGTTTTGATCAGCACATTGATTCAGATGAGATTGAGCAAATGTTGAATCGTGTCGATACATTGAACCAGCAGTGCGCATTATAGAACATTAGGCCATTCCTCTTTATTATGATAAACTGGATTTATTAATGATGAGGAGGCGTATGGCATTGAAACATAAATATCGAAAAGGCCAGTTTGTCAAAGTAAAAATCACTGGTATTCAGCCATACGGTGCCTTTGTAGAAACGCCCGATCATGTTGAAGGGTTAATTCATATTTCAGAAGTGATGAATGATTACATTCATAACTTGAATCTTTTCCTGACTGTCGGCCAAATAGTCAAAGCAAAAGTCATTGATGTTTCAGAAGATGGTAAGCTGAATTTATCATTGAAGGATAATGATTATTTTAAAAGGCAGGAGCGTAAGAAGGAAAAAAAATCAGTGCTGGATGAATTAAATCAGTCGAATGCTATCGGGTTCGAATCATTACGGCAGAAATTGCCGGAGTGGGTAGCAAGGGCGGAACGTATGCAGTAACACAATAAGGAATGTCTTAACAAGGTATTCCTTATTGTGTTATTTTTATGCACTTTTAAGTAGTGGAGATATTCTATTATTCAGTAATCTGTATAAAAAAAATTTATAGTTGATTTAATAGTAAAGGGTTGAACTTCAGGCATTTTTTGTTCATTATATAGGTTGTAAGGGTTTTCTTAGAACCCAATTTCAAGGAGGTACTATAATGATTCCATATAAGCATGAACCATTCACTGATTTCACTGTAGCAGAAAATCAGGAA
>DJUI01000106.1:28070-28372 GCA_002438305.1 Staphylococcaceae bacterium UBA6286
GAAACAGTAAATGGATACTTAGGTCAGGATTATCCACTGATCATTGGTGGCGAACGTATTATGACAGAGGATAAAGTTCGTTCATACAACCCATCTAAAAAAGATGAAACAATCGGTTACATTTCTAAGGCGACACAGGAACATGCTGACAAAGCGATGGCTGTTGCTAAAGAAACATTTGAAACTTGGAGAACATCAGCACCTGAATTCCGCGCAGATATCTTATTCCGTGCAGCTGCGATTATCCGTCGCCGCAAATGGGAATTCTCAGCACTTCTCATCAAAGAAGCAGGGAAGCCTTG
>DJUI01000106.1:28673-28938 GCA_002438305.1 Staphylococcaceae bacterium UBA6286
AAATTCATGGAAGTATTAGAAGAAGCGGGTATGCCTAAAGGGGTTGTGAACTTCATCCCAGGTTCTTCACGTGACATCGGTGACTTCATCGTTGATCATGTTGACACTCGTTTCATCTCATTCACAGGCTCACGTGACGTCGGTGTCCATATTTACGAGCGTGCAGCGAAAGTACATGAAGGTCAGCTGAACTTAAAACGTGTGATTGCTGAAATGGGTGGTAAGGATACTATCGTTGTTGACTCAGAAGCAGACCTTGAACTCG
>DJUI01000009.1:0-13725 GCA_002438305.1 Staphylococcaceae bacterium UBA6286
GATGACTTCAGGTGCAAAAGAAACAGAAGCACATATTGAAGCACATATCGGAAATGTCGGAAAAGCATTCTCAAAAGGACTGCTAATGGGTGCAAGAGGGAATTCAGGAGTTATTCTGTCCCAATTATTCAGAGGGTTCTCCAAATCAGTGGAGGAACACGCTGATATCGATGCGAAGAAATTCGCCAAAGCGTTTGATGCTGGTGTCAAAACAGCATACAAAGCAGTCATGAAACCTGTTGAAGGAACGATTCTTACCGTCGCTCGTGAAGCAAGTGCTCGCGGTATGGAAGTCGCTGAGTCAACAGATGATGTCATTGACATTATGACAGCAATCGTAGAAGCGGGAAATGATTCTCTTCAAAATACACCTGAACTGTTACCTGTACTTAAAGAAGTAGGTGTTGTTGACAGTGGCGGTCAAGGACTGATGTATGTTTACGAAGGCTTCCTTGCAGTCATGAAAGGTGAAGCTATTGCGCCTCCTCAAGCGAAGCTGGATGATTCTTTTGTCAATGATGATCATGATTTCGGCGATGTAGTGAAGACAGAGGATATCGTGCCTGGTTTCTGTACAGAGTTCATGGTTCGATTTACGCCAGGCAAGAAGGCATTTGATGAAGATACGTTCAGAAATGACATGGCTGAATTCGGTGATTCACTGCTTGTAATTTCAGATGATGAAATTGTTAAGACACATGTCCATTCGGAAACGCCGGGTGAGGCACTGACTTATGGTAGTCAATATGGAGAAATCATAAAAATCAAAGTCGATAATATGCGTGAACAGCATAGAGAAGTACTTCGTAAACGGGGTATTAAGCCGGCAGCGGCTAAAGAAGTGGACAAAGCAGTCATCACTATCTCTATGGGTGATGGTATTACTGAACTCTTTGAATCAATCGGAGCGACACATGTCATCAGCGGCGGCCAGACAATGAACCCTTCAACAGAAGATATTGTCAAAGTCATTGAAGCTTCTAAATGTAAAGAAGCAATCATCCTGCCGAACAATAAAAATATTATCATGGCAGCAGAACAGGCAGCATCTGTCGTGTCTGTACCTGTTGTCGTTATTCCTTCTAAGACGGTACCTCAAGGTGTAACAGCGATGTTATCATTCATGCCTGATGCAGCTCTTGAAGATAATAAGGAACAGATGACTGAGGCGCTTTCTCATGTTAAATCAGGTTCTGTGACTTATGCTGTCCGTGATACATCCATTGATGGAGTCGACATCAAAAAAGGGGCTTATATGGGGCTCTTTGAAAGCAAAATTAAAGTTTCTGATGCCAGTCAGCAGAAAGTATGTACTGAACTACTTGCAGCTATGATTGATGAAGACAGTGAAATCGTAACGATTTTCAAAGGAGAAGACGCTTCTGATGATGAAGTGGATGCACTCGTTGACTTTCTCGAAAACCAATATGAAGACATAGAAGTAGAAGTTCAGGACGGTAAACAACCGATTTACAGCTTTATGTTCGCAGTCGAATAATTATTGGAACGCCCTGGACAGCACTGTCAGGGCGTTCTTTATGATGGATGACAGAACATCGACTGCAATAGTCAGATTGTTATGAAAACGCTGTTTTTTGAAACGGCTGGTCAGCAAATAGAGCTGAAATGATGTTATAATCAAATCATTAGATGGTTTAAAGGGGTAGATAAGCGATGAAGTATAGAAGTGTATTTGATATTATTGGTCCAGTCATGGTCGGGCCGTCATCATCTCATACAGCAGGGGCAGTGAGAATTGGACTCGTTGCCCGTGACTTATTCGGTGAGACACCGAAACATGCGGATATTTATTTGTATGGTTCTTTTATGGAAACATATAAAGGGCATGGGACAGATGTAGCGCTCGTCGGAGGATTGATGGGATTTGATACAGATGACGCGCGCATTCCTCAGGCACTTAATATCGCTAAGGAACAAGGAATGGTCGTGTCGTTCATAGAAATGACAGAAGACAAAAGTCACCCGAATACAGCGATTATTCATATGTCGAATGGAGATAAGGAGCTGACGATCGAAGGGATTTCAATCGGTGGCGGAAAAATCGAAATCGTTGCATTGAACGGCTTCCCGATCGCGATATCGGGAAACTATCCGACTCTTCTCGTCTTCCATCAGGATACGTTCGGTTCCATTGCAAGTGTGACACAAATTCTTGGTAAACATCAGATCAATGTCGGTCAGATGCAGGTGTCCCGCAAAGAAAAAGGTGACATTGCGTTGATGACTTGTGAACTGGATGAAGATATTACAGAAGAGGTACTGGAAGAAATTAGAGCCTGTCAAGGGATACAAACTGTGACTTTGATGGAAGAATCGTAAGGAGGAAAATATGTTTAAAAGTGTAGCAGAACTTGTTGAACGATGCGAAACTCAAAATAAAAAAATATACGAAGTGATGATTGAGCAGGAAATGGCTGTGTCAAAACGGTCATATGNNATTTCAAGGGATGGAACGTAATTTAGAAGTGATGGAACAAGCGGTTGAGCGAGGTCTAAACGGTGTGCAGAGTCCGACTGGGTTAACTGGGATGGACGCTGTCAAAATGCGGGAGTATATCAACAAAGGAAATATGCTGAGCGGTGAACTATTGCTGGATGCTGTAGCCAAAGCGGTCGCAACGAACGAGGTCAATGCTGCTATGGGACTGATCTGTGCGACGCCGACTGCAGGCTCAGCAGGTGTAGTGCCGGGAACATTATTCGCTGTTAAAAATAAATTGAATGCCTCACGGGAAGATATGGTGAATTTTCTGTTCACAACAGGAGCATTTGGTTTCGTTGTAGCGAACAATGCTTCAATTTCAGGCGCAGCAGGCGGCTGTCAAGCGGAAGTAGGATCTGCCGGTGCGATGGCAGCAGCGGCCATCGTTGAAATGGCGGGCGGCACACCGAAACAATCTGCCCATGCATTTGCCATCTGTATGAAAAATATGCTTGGTCTTGTATGTGATCCTGTCGCAGGGCTTGTTGAAGTCCCTTGTGTGAAACGGAATGCAGCAGGTGCGTCAAATGCCATCGTTTCTGCAGACATGGCGCTTGCGGGTATTGAAAGTCGTATCCCGACTGATGAAGTAATAGAAGCGATGTATAAGATTGGTCAGACAATGCCAAGTGCACTGCGTGAAACCGGTCGCGGTGGTCTGGCAGGCACTAAGACGGGTCAAGAAATGAAAGAAAGAATTTTCGGCTCTAATGCACAACCAACATTTAATTGAGTCTGAATTTCCATTAACAGAATTAAAAGGAGTCGGTTCGCAGACTGTTCTCAAGTTGAATGACCTTGGCATCCATTCTTTGACTGACATCCTGCTCCATCTGCCTTATCGGTATGAAGATGAATCTGTCATCGATATCAACATGGCAGCAGATGGTGAGAAAATAACAGTTGCGGGAGAAGTATACAGCTCTCCGCAACTGAGTTATTTTGGCAGAAATCGATCGAAAATTGCGTTTCATATGCTGATCAACCAAGTAGCGGTCAGAGTTGAATTTTTTAATCAACCTTATTTGAAGCATCAGGTCGTCTTCGGTGAAACAGTGTCGATCACAGGTAAATGGCAGCGTTCAAAGCAGATAATACAAGGCAGCAAGTTTTCTAAAACAGTGCATGAATCCGGTGAAAAAGCGTTAGTTCCTCAGTACAGCCTGAAAGGCCAGATTAAACCGAAGCAGTTTCAGAAAATGGTTGCTCAAGCGCTTGAATTAACAGAGATTTCGCCGATGATTCCGGCATATTTATCGACGAAATATAAGCTCTGGGATTTAAAGCAGGCGATTGAAACGCTCCACTTTCCTTCAGAATATTCGGGTCTGAAGCAGGCGAAGCGGACGTTTGCTTTCTGTGAGTTGTTTTTATTCCAGCTCAAGATGAGAATGCTGAATATGAAAGAACACGAGGCGGGCTTAACAGTCGGTATTGATTATGATATAGACGCTGTCAGAACATTCATCGGTACTCTGCCGTTTGAACTGACGGATGCACAGAAAACGAGTGTCAATGAAATATTCAGGGATATGAAGCTGCCGATCCGGATGAACCGACTGCTGCAGGGAGATGTCGGTTCAGGTAAAACGGTGGTGGCAGCGATCGCTATGTATGCAATGATGACAGCAGGTTACCAGAGTGCGCTGATGGTACCAACAGAAATATTAGCATNNCAGCATGCTGAAAGTTTAGCTGAGCTCTATCAGAATGACGTCAAAATTGCTTTATTGACAAGTTCTGTCAAGGGAAAGAAAAGAAGACTGCTACTTGAGCAGCTCGCTGCCGGTGAGATTGATGTGATCGTCGGTACACATGCCCTCATTCAAGATGAAGTGGTGTTTGACCGTCTTGGTCTTGTCATAACCGATGAGCAGCACAGGTTCGGCGTAAACCAGCGAAAACGTCTTCGGGAAAAAGGCGAGGAAACGAATGTGTTGTTCATGACAGCGACACCGATTCCCCGGACGCTTGCCATCTCAGTATTTGGCGAAATGGATGTGACAACGATACGAGAAATGCCTNNTAAACCGATTATCACATCATGGGCGAAACATGAAGAAATGCCGATTATCTATCAACAGACGAGAGAAGAACTGGCAAAAGGGCGTCAGGCTTATGTCATCTGTCCACTCATTGAAGCATCTGAAAAGCTTGCTGTTCAAAATACGGTGGCGGTATATGAACAGTTCTGCCAGCAGTTTGGTTTTGAGCGGGTGGGGCTGCTGCACGGTAGAATGACTTCCGAGGAGAAGGATGACGTGATGGACCGTTTCAGCAGACATGAGCTCTCGGTCTTAGTGTCGACAACTGTCGTCGAAGTAGGTGTCAATGTACCAAATGCAACGATGATGATCATTATCGATGCGGAACGATTTGGATTATCTACACTGCACCAGCTGCGCGGCCGTGTTGGTCGGAGTGACCAACAGAGCTTCTGCGTATTAGTCAGTAATCCATCAACAGAAACGGGAATTGAACGGATGCAGATCATGTGCCAGACGACCGATGGCTTTGTGCTAAGTGAAAAGGATCTCGAGATGCGGGGACCGGGTGATTTCTTCGGTGTCAAGCAGAGCGGTCTGCCGGATTTCAAAGTAGCAGATATAGTGGAGGATTACCGCATGCTGGAAGTGGCACGTGATGAAGCGGCTGCCATGATACTGAGCGGTGACATCGATAAACCTGAGAATGCCGGACTTAAAAACCGTGTTCAGTTGGAATTGAATGATATGGAAATTGATTGACAAATAAAAGTAAGCCATGTAATTTTGGACTGAACAGGAGGAACGGGCAGATGAGGAAATTGTTAAGATTTCTCGGCGTTATTTTAATTGCGGGAGCACTCGTTTTGATTTTCTGGCAGGATATACGGGCTTACTTTACCGATCAAGTGAACGATAAAATCATCTCTGCTTATGAGCAGGATGAAACTCCTCAAGTGAGCCACATCGAAAAGTGGATCACAAAAACGGAGCCTGAAAAATTGAAATTGCAGAAAAATATGCTTGGTTATTTGAAAATACCCGCAGCTGATATTAATGAGCCGCTGCTTAAAGGTCCAGCTTCTCAGACTAATTTAAGAAACGGGGTCACACTCGTGGAACAAGGGGAGAAACTGACGGAACAGAACGTGGCGATTGCCGGCCATCGGGTAGAAGGTGCCGGTATTCGATTCAATTACTTGGACCGTGCTAAAAAAGGCGATCATATCATCATTGTGACGCGTGACGGTCAGAAGGTTTATCAGATCTATGATATATTCAATGTCAATCCATCTGAAGTCGAAGTGCTGGATGAACATCCAGGTAAGCCGAAGGAATTAACACTGATTACTTGTGAGTCATACAATCCGAATACGTTGTTATTTGACAAACGGATGATCGTCAAAGCAAGAATAATCAAAGGTTCATCATCAAACCGCTGAAGTGAACGAATCTCTTTAGCGGTTTTTAGTGTAGAACTTCAATCTAATATTGTTTGCACAATATATCGAAGTTGTTTATACTAAGTACAAGTATTAGTACCAACTACTAAGACAGGATTTGAAAAGATGACAAAACTTACAAAAACAGAACGTCAGCAGCGTCTTCAGGCAATATTGAACGATAATCCTTTTTTGACGGATGAAGCATTGAGTCAGACATTCAATGTCAGCATCCAGACGATACGGCTGGATAGACTCGAAAGAAATATTCCTGAACTGCGGGAACGTATAAAGGACGTAGCTTATCAAAACCGAGATGAAGTAAAGGCGCTTCCGATTGATGAAGTCATTGGAGAAATCATTGAGCTGCAGCTTGATAAAATAGCCATCTCTATAATGGATATTCAGGAAGATCATGTGTTTCATCGCAACAAAATCGCCAGAGGACACTTCTTGTTTGCTCAGGCGAACTCGTTATGTGTGGCATTGATGGATGATGAATTTGCTTTGACCGCAAAAAGTGAAGTGACATTCGTTAAACCTGTAAAGTTGAGTGATAGAGTCATCACTAAAGCGACAATGGTCGATAAGAAAAATAATAGAGCGGTCATCGAAGTCGTCAGCACAGTGAAGCAGCGGATTGTGTTTACAGGCCTATTTGAAATGTATTATGTGAGTGAAGGTGAAAATAATGGTTAAGATTGCTGTTGATATGATGGGTGGAGACAATGCGCCTGATATCGTATTAGAAGGAATTCAGATGGTTCTGGATGAATATGATGATGTAGAGATTCTACTCTTTGGTGATGAGCAGCTGTTTACATTGAATCATGATCGTATTCAATTCCATCACTGTACTGAAAAGATTGAAATGGATGATGAACCGGTACGTGCCATCCGCCGGAAGAAAGATGCTTCAATGGTACGAATGGCAGAAGCGGTGAAATATGGTGAAGCGGATGCCTGTGTGTCTGCCGGCAATACAGGGGCACTGATGTCAACGGGACTATTCATTGTCGGCCGTTTACCTGGCGTCGATAGACCGGCGCTTGCATTGACGCTTCCTACAGTCGATGACAAAGGGTTTATTTTACTTGATATGGGGGCTAACGCTGATGCGAAGCCTGAACATCTTGAGCAGTATGCCTTGATGGGTAATATATATGCACAGATTATCCGTAAGATAGAACAGCCGACAGTCGGTCTATTGAATATCGGTACGGAAGACAAAAAAGGGAATAGTTTAACTCGACATACTTACCAGTTATTAACAGAGACTGAGCAGTTGAATTTCATAGGTAATGTTGAAGCGAAAGATCTGTTGTTTTCAACAGCCGATGTAGTCGTCACAGATGGTTTCACCGGTAATATGGTGCTCAAATCACTCGAAGGGACTGCGAACAGTATTTTCAAAATGCTGAAGCAGCAGATGACGAAAAATCTCAAAAATAAACTGGCAGCCGGTGTGCTGAAAAAAGATATGGGTATCGTCAAAGACAAAATGGACTATTCTGAGTACGGAGGTGCTGTCCTGTTCGGATTAAATGGTATTGTCATTAAAGCACACGGCTCCTCCAACGGCAGAGCATTTTTCAATGCACTGCGTCAGGCGAAGGAAACAGTTGAAATGAATGTACTAGAAACGATGAAACGAGAGGTTGGTCATAATGACTAAACGTGCGTTATTATTCCCTGGACAAGGGGCTCAAAAACTAGGAATGGCTCAAGATTTGTATGAAGAGCTCCCATCAGCACATGACTATTTGGATACACTGAATGCAGCACTTCCATTTGACATGCTGCACTTGATGTTCAATGACGAGGAGCAGCTTGGGTTGACTCAGTATACGCAGCCGGCCATAGTCAGTCATAGTACTGCTGTATTGAATGAACTGTCTATAGATTATGATTATACAATCGGACACAGCTTAGGTGAATATGCGGCGCTTGCAGCAAGTCACGTGATTTCAGCTGATGACGCAGTAAAGATTGTCGCGAAGCGGGGAGAATTGATGGCAACAGCTTTTCCTAGAGGCACGGGGTCCATGGCTGCTGTACTCGGCATGACTGTCGATGAAGTGTCAGCTATCTGCAAACAGATCTCAACTGATGAATTGACAGTCGAACCTGCCAACTTAAACTGTCCGGGGCAGATAGTTGTTTCAGGTCATCAAGAGAAAATTGATGAGCTTGTCCGTGACGGAAAGACATTAGGCGCAAAACGCGTACTGCCGCTCAATGTATCAGGGCCGTTCCACTCATCAATGATGCAGGTGATCAGCGATGAATTTTCAGCATTTCTTGATCAGTTTGAATTTAACGATGCAAAAGTTCCGGTCGTGCAGAACACAACAGCACAGGCAGTGACAAACAAGGATGAGATTAAACAGCAGCTGATCAGACAGTTGTATTCACCCGTCCGTTTTGAAGAGTCTATTCGCTTCTTGCTGGACCAAGGTGTAACAGAATTCATTGAATTAGGGCCGAACAAAGTATTGTCAGGACTCATCAAAAAAATTAATCGTGATGTCACCATCACTGCTATCGGAACGGTAGATGAAATCAAGGAGTGGAATAAACAATGACAACAGCACTAGTTACAGGAGCGTCCAGAGGAATCGGTCGTGCCATCGCACTGCAGCTGGCAGAGGATGGGTTCGATATTGTCGTTAATTATGCCGGCAGTAAAGATAAGGCAGAAGAAGTAGTGAATGAAATCAAATCACTTGGGCGGGAAGCAGTTGCCATTCAAGCTGATGTCGCGGTCAAAGACGAAGTGACCAGCATGGTCAAGACAACGATTGAGATATTTGGAACTATTGACTGTGTCGTTAACAATGCAGGGATAACACGTGACAATTTAATGATGCGCATGAAGCAGGACGAGTGGAGTGACGTCATCAATACGAACTTAACCGGCGTATTCAATGTCGTTCAAGGCGTGACGCGACAGCTCTTAAAGCAGCGTAGTGGTACAATTATTAACATCAGCAGTGTCGTCGGTACAATCGGAAACGCTGGACAGGCAAACTATGTAGCTGCAAAAGCAGGGGTTGAAGGTTTGACAAAGACATTTGCTCGAGAACTTGCGTCTCGTCATATTACTGTCAATGCCATCGCGCCAGGATTTATTGTCTCAGATATGACTGATCAGCTGAATGATGACATTCAATCAGCGATGAAGACACAGATTCCACTTGGAACTTTCGGTACTGTGGAAGATGTGGCATATGCTGCTAGCTTTTTAGCGTCTGATAAGGCAAAATATATAACGGGGCAGACATTACATGTCAATGGCGGCATGGTTATGAACTAATGGCCGGTCATTCATTTGAAGGAGGTGAGATCATGGCAAACTTCGATAAAGTTAAAGAAATCATCGTCGACCGTTTAGGTGTTGATGCTGAAAAAGTAACTCCTGAAGCTTCTTTCAAAGATGATTTAGGTGCTGATTCATTGGATATCGCTGAATTAGTAATGGAATTAGAAGATGAATTCGGTATGGAAATTCCTGATGAGGAAGCAGAGAAAATCAACACAGTTGGTGACGCTGTATCATACATCGAGTCATTAAATAAATAATCGGACCGCCGATTTTTACGCCTTGAGAGCTTCCAGATGGAGGCAGCAAGGTGTTTTTTAATGCTGCACACTGAACAGCATGAAATCATGCGGTCATTCATCATTTTTGCTTTTTTTTCACAGCTGGATGACGTAAAATGAAGTCATGAACAATGGAGGTAACAGATGAGTAAAAAACAAGTTGTACTTAAAGATTTTCACGAACGTCTTGCAGTCAAAATGGATGAACTTAATATTAAACCGCGCAATCTGAAGCTCTATGAACAAGCATTCTCGCATTCAAGTTTCATCAATGACTTCAAGATGGAAAAATTAATGGATAATGAACGTCTGGAATTTTTAGGCGATGCGGTGTTAGAATTGGTGGTTTCTCAATATTTATTCCGCGAGCATAGCGATATGCCAGAGGGTAANNGCAATTGTCTGTGAGCCATCACTTGTGACATTCGCGAACAAACAGAACTTCGCTGAGTTGATTCTGCTCGGAAAAGGAGAAGAGAAAACTGGCGGGAGAACAAGACCATCATTGATTGCTGACGTCTTTGAAGCATTTATCGGTGCATTGTTCCTCGATCAAGGCTTTGATGCTGCAGTGACTTTTGCTGAAACAGCCATCATTCCTTTTATCAACGATGATTTAATGACAGGGATATTAGATCATAAAACATTCTTACAGGAATATCTGCACCAGCATGGTCATGGCCAGATTGTCTATCGTCTTATAGAAGAAAGCGGCCCTGCACACCATAAAGCATTTACTTCAGAAGCGGTGCTTGATTCCACAGCAATCGGCAGAGGCACCGGCCGTACAAAGAAAGAGTCAGAGCAGCAGGCAGCACGCATTGCGCTCGAAAGCATTCAGTTAGGGGAATAATATGGTTTATTTGAAAAAGGTCACAGCATATGGCTTTAAATCATTTGCTGATAAGTCCAATGTGACATTTGACCGAGGTCTGACAGCGATTGTCGGGCCGAATGGTTCAGGCAAGAGCAATATTACGGATGCCATCAGATGGGTACTTGGGGAGCAGTCCGCCAAAAATTTACGTGGAGCCAAAATGGAAGATGTCATTTTTTCTGGAGCTGAAAACCGCCAGCCGTTAAATTTTGCAGAAGTGACATTAACTCTGAATAATGACCAGCAGCTGATTGCAAGTACAGAGGAAATCAAAGTGACACGTCGTCTCTATCGTTCCGGTGAAAGTGAGTACTTCTTGAATCAGAACAAAGTTCGCTTGAAGGATATTACTGAGCTGTTCCTTGATACAGGACTCGGTAAGGAAGCTTTCAGTATTATTTCACAAGGTAAAGTCGATGAAATATTGAATGCCAAATCAGAAGAGAGACGTCACTTGATAGAAGAAGCAGCAGGTGTACTGAAATATAAGAAGCGCAAAAAAGAAACAGAAGCGAAATTAGATGAAACAGTGGCCAATCTTGACCGCGTGAATGATATCATCTTTGATCTGGAATCCCGCGTTGAGCCTTTGAAGAGAGAAGCAGTGATTGCTTCAGAATATCAGGAATTGACTCAGGAAATGAAAGATGCTGATATACAAGTGACGGTCTATGACATCACACAGCTGAAGACGGATTACAGCAAACTTGAAGAAGACATTAAAGAATATGAAGAGATGGTTCTCCTTAAACAAGACAAAGTGGGACGTCTGGAACAAAAAATCAACCGTGCAGCTGATGACAAGCTGACTGCGACGACTAAGTTAGAACAATTAAACAGCAGACTTCTTGAACTGACTGAACAGATTGAACGTACGCAAGGTCAGTTTCATTTATTAGCTGAGAAGAAGGATAATCATGCTGCATCGTCTGACCGACTGCAGCAAGAACGCTCCAAGTTATCAGAAGACATCACCGCTGAAGAACAGCGGAAGGCCAATCATACCCATCAGATCAAGGAAGCGCAACAGGAACTTAAACAGCTGCGTACAGAGGAACGGATACTCGAACAGAAGTTGACAGAGCTGAACAGTGATGTTGAGCAGCTGATGGAAGAAACGCGCGACAGTTACTACGAAATTTTGAGTGAACAGACTGCAAATAAGAATGAACTTAAATTGATTGAGCGGCAGCTCGACCAGGCGGCGGCTTATTTAGCCTCTCATTCAGTGGATGATTCAGTCAGTGAGAACTACGAGGATGCTGTTAAGATTTATGAGGCGAAGCAGCAGCAGCTCACAGCCCTTGAACAGCAGCTGTCAACTGCACGTCATGATTACAAGCAGCAGACGGTCAAAGTGACATCACTTCATCAGCAGTATAAAACAGAAGAAGATAATTTACTGAAAGCATACCGCTATGTCGAACAGCTGAAATCAAAACATCAGAGCATCATCGCTATGCAGGCTGAATATCAAGGTTATTTTCAAGGCGTCCGTACTATCTTAAAGGATGATAGTCTGACAGGCATTCATGGAGCGGTCGCAGCACTGATTGATGTGGCGTCAGAGTATCAGACGGCACTGGACATCGCGTTAGGGGGTCAGCTGCAAAGTATCATCACTGAGGATGAACAAAGTGCTNNAGACAAGCTATTTCAGCACTTCAAAAGAAAAAAGCAGGAAGAGCGACGTTTCTACCGCTGACAACCATTAGAAAACGTGAACTGCCGAACACTGTCAAGCAGACACTCACCTCTCAGCCCGGCTTTGTCGGGATACTTGCTGATTTAATTACGACAGATGATCGTTACAGAGCAGTAGTTCAAAACTTAACAGGTCTTGTCATTATTGCTGAATCATTGCCGCTTGCTAATCAGCTTGCGAAACATATCAACTATAAATATAGAATTGTGACGCTTGACGGCAATGTCGTGAATCCAGGTGGTTCCATGGCAGGGGGCAGCAGTCAGCCTTCAATCCTGTTAAAACAAAAAGAAGAAGCACGGGAATTAGAAGAAAAGATTACGACCTATAAAAAATCAACGACGACATTGGAACATCAAGTATCTCATCTGAAAGAGCAGTTGAGTCAGTACGAAGAAGAAGTGCATCAGCTTAGAATGAACGGAGAAATGCTTTCTGATCAACGTCAGGAGCTGGTGCTTGAGCTGACGCAGACAGAGCAGCAGCTCGCACAGCTGAAACGTGCGAACGATGCATTGCACGAACTGACAGAGCGACGTGAGGAACAGCAGCAGCTGATGAATACTTCACAGAGACTCAAGCAGTCTATTGCAGATCAACAGCAGCAGCTCTCAACGATTGAACAGAAGTTGGAAGAATACAATACGTATCGTCAAGACAGCAAAAATCTGGAAAAAGAAGTAAATACATCATTGAATGCGGTCAGAAATCGTAGAATTATTCAGGAAGAACGTCTGAAATATCAACAACAGCAGCAACGACAAACTGTTCATCGGATCGATCAATTGACCGATCAAATGACAGAACTGTCAGCTCAAAGTCAGCTGACAACAATAGAAGACATTATGAGAACACTTGAACAGTTAACGCAGCAGCTGTCTCAAATGCAGGACGAACGGCAGTATGTCCAGCAGCAGCTGGAATCATTGAAGGAAACAGTGCAGCAGCAGGAGGAGATTCTTACTGATGCCCGTACAGCCTATAATGAAGGAATGAGGCAGATCAGCGGTCTTCAAAATGGTATCGGCGAAATGAAATCACGCTATTCGAGAATTGATGTCCAGCTCGAAAATTTAATCTATCATCTTCTGGAAGATTATCATATCACCTTTGAAGCGGCGACGATGGATTACACTGATTTCACTGACATCGATACGTTAAGAAAACGAGTCAAGTTGACTAAAGCAGCGATAGAAGAACTCGGTCCAGTTAATCTTGGAGCCATCAAACAGTATGATGAAGTGAAGGCGCGTTATGACTTCCTGACAGCACNNTCTGCTAAAGAAACATTGATGACGATTATTCATGAGATGGACAGCGAAGTGACGACTCGTTTTACCGATACTTTTAAGCAAGTCCAAACTAACTTTCAGACGGTCTTCAGTGAACTATTCGGCGGAGGGACAGGAGAACTGAGCTTAACGAGTGATGATCTGTTGACAGCAGGGGTTGATATGACTATTGAGCCGCCAGGTAAGAAACGTCAGCATTTGACACTATTGTCTGGAGGAGAACGGGCATTGACGGCAGTGGCATTATTGTTCTCCATTCTAAAAGTCAGAAGTGCGCCGTTTGTTATACTGGATGAAGTGGAAGCAGCACTGGATGAA
>DJUI01000009.1:13799-16826 GCA_002438305.1 Staphylococcaceae bacterium UBA6286
ATATGGTGTGACGATGCAGAATTCCGGCATCACACAGCTGGTCAGTGTCAATCTAAGTGAATTGAACAACGAAAAAGTAAAGGAGCTAACACAATGAGTTTTTTTAAACGATTAAAAGAGCGATTTGTTCCAGACGACGAACAGACGTTAGAACCGCTCTTAACAGACGACGAACAGACTAATGATAAGCCGGCCCCTGCAACCCCGGAACGTGTTCAAGAACAGCCGGCAAAAAAAGCGGATGAATGGGACTTTAGTTTTAACGATGATGATTTAATGTCAATCGAAGAATTCGAAGAACTGGAAGCACAGCAGATCGGTGCGAAGTTCCGTCAAGGACTTGAGAAATCACGTGAAAACTTCCAGAACAAATTGAATGACCTGCTTGCACATTACCGGACAGTTGATGAAGATTTCTTTGAAGCACTGGAAGAAATGCTGATACAGGCTGACGTTGGATTCAATACAGTGATGGAGCTGGTTGAATCACTGCGCTTTGAAGCGAAACGTCAAAATATTACTGAAACAGCTGACCTCCGCGAAGTCATTGTTGAGAAAATCGTGGAAATCTATGAGCAGGAAGACGATGAACTGCAGGCGATGAATATTCAGGAAGACGGTCTGACAGTCATCTTGATGGTCGGCGTCAACGGTGTCGGCAAAACGACTACTATCGGTAAGCTGGCACACCGCTACAGACAGCAGGGTAAAACAGTGATGCTGGCAGCAGGAGATACGTTCCGTGCTGGAGCAATCGAGCAGCTGCAAGTATGGGGTGACCGCGTCGGCGTTGAAGTCGTCAAACAAAATGAAGGCTCAGATCCTGCTGCTGTCATGTTCGATGCAGTCAATGCAGCGAAAGCAAAGAAAGTCGATATTTTGATCTGTGACACAGCAGGACGTCTCCAAAATAAAGCGAACTTAATGAATGAGCTGCAGAAAGTGAAGAAAGTCATCTCAAAATCAGTACCGAATGCACCGCATGAAGTACTGCTTGCTCTTGATGCGACGACTGGTCAGAACGCCTTGGTTCAAGCGAAAGCATTCAAAGAAGTGACTGATGTCACTGGGATTGTATTGACGAAGCTTGACGGGACAGCTAAAGGGGGGATCGTTCTTGCGATTCGTAACGAACTGCATATTCCTGTTAAATTCGTCGGACTTGGTGAGAAGCTGGATGACCTGCAGCCGTTTGACGCAGAAAGCTATGTATACGGCTTATTCGCTGATATGATTGAAGCGAGCGGTGTTGAAAGTGAAGAGCAAGTAGATTCAGAAACGACTGATCCTCATGCAGGATGATCTGACTAAGACGATGCGGATGAATTATCTGTTTGATTTCTACCAGGGGCTGCTGACCGATAAGCAGCGCAACTATTTAGAGCGCTATTATCTGGAAGATGAGTCACTGTCAGAAATCGCAGAGACCTTTCAAGTGTCCCGCCAGGCGGTTTATGATAATATAAGACGGACTGATGAACTGCTTGAGGATTATGAGCAGAAGCTCGGCTTACTGAAGAAATTTGAAGAACGCAAAGTGCTGCTGGATGAGATGAAAGCAAGCTTAACACAGCAGGACACAGCGCTGCTGAAATTGATAGAACAAATAGAATCGATTGAATAGAGGTGTGTTAAATGGCATTTGAAGGATTATCCGAACGGTTGCAATCGACACTGGCGAAAATGCGGGGGAAAGGTAAAATTTCCGAAGCAGATGTCAAAGAGATGATGAGAGAAGTTCGTCTCGCTCTCCTTGAAGNNAAACGATGCAGAAAATCAAAGGTAAAGGTAAAGTGACAGAGGCAGATATTAAAGTGATGATGCGTGAAGTCAGACTGGCACTGCTTGAAGCCGATGTTAACTTCAAAGTGGTTAAACAGTTCGTCGCGACTGTATCAGAACGTGCGCTCGGCAGTGATGTCATGACATCATTGACGCCGGGCCAGCAGGTCATCAAGATTGTACAGGATGAATTAACACAGCTCATGGGCGGAGAGAACACAGCCATCAACATGAGCAAAAAGCCACCGACTGTCGTCATGATGGTCGGTCTGCAAGGGGCAGGTAAAACAACGACTGCCGGAAAACTGGCGTTGTTAATGCGTAAGAAATTCAACAAAAGACCACTGCTTGTCGCATGTGATATATATCGTCCCGCAGCGATTCAGCAGCTGCAGACAGTCGGTAAGCAGATCGACATCCCGGTGTTCACATTAGGAGATCAGGTGAAACCTGACGAAATCACACGTCAGGCACTGCAGCACGCAAGAGAAGAACATTATGACTTCGTCATCATCGATACCGCAGGCCGACTGCATATCGATGAAGCACTGATGAATGAACTGGTTGACGTGAAAGAAGTCTCAAAACCGGATGAAATCATGCTGGTTGTCGATGCCATGACTGGTCAGGATGCAGTGAACGTCGCAGAAAGCTTTGACAACCAGCTGGACGTGACAGGAGTCACGCTGACAAAACTTGACGGTGACACACGTGGGGGTGCCGCACTATCCATCCGAAGTGTGACACAGAAACCAATTAAATTCGTCGGGATGAGCGAGAAGATGGACGGGCTTGAACCATTCCATCCAGAGCGTATGGCGTCCCGTATACTCGGCATGGGTGATGTCTTAAGCTTCATCGAAAAAGCACAGGCGTCAGTGGATGAATCAAAAGCGAAGGAACTGGAACAGAAGATGAAGACGTCATCATTCACGTTCGATGACTTCCTGGAGCAGCTGGATCAGGTCAAAGCGCTTGGACCGCTGGATGACCTGCTGAAGATGATACCCGGCGCGAACAAGATGAAAGGCGTCAATCAGCTGAACATGAATCCGAAGCAGATCGATCATGTACAGGCGATCATCCGTTCAATGACGAAAGCAGAGCGTGAGAACCCGGCGCTCATCAACGTCTCAAGAAAGCGCAGAATTGCGGCCGGCTCAGGCAGAAGCATGAGCGAAGTGAACCGTCTGATCAAGCAGTTCGATGAGATGAAGAAGATGATGAAGCAGTTCTCAGGCATGA
>DJUI01000040.1:0-3388 GCA_002438305.1 Staphylococcaceae bacterium UBA6286
GAATAAGGCATGGCTGGTCCAGCCGGACCTGCCAGTCGTTTGATCGGCGCGTCCAAGTCAAACAGACAGTTCTCAGCGATGATTGCTGACACTTCACTCATAATGCTGCCTTCCAGATTATCTTCTGTGACGAGCAGCACTTTTCCTGTTTTCTTAGCGGCATTGATGACATATTCTTTATCGATCGGATAGACGGTTCTCAAATCAACCACTTCAGTTTCTATACCTTCAGCTGCCAGCTTTTCAGCTGCCTGTAGTGCATAATTGACGCACAGACCGTAAGTGATGACTGTGATGTCATCGCCTTCACGTTTAGAGTCTGCCTTGCCGATCGGTACGATGTAATCTTCTTCAGGAACTTCCTGCTTCAATAACCGATATGCTTTTTTGTGTTCAAAATAAAGTACAGGATCATCATCTCGTATAGCAGCTTTTAATAGTCCTTTTGCATCATAAGGAGTGGACGGAATCACCACTTTAAGTCCTGGTGTTGATGCAAAAATCGTCTCGATGGACTGTGAGTGATACAGCGCTCCGTGAATACCGCCGCCAAAAGGTGCGCGAATCGTGAGTGGACAATTCCAGTCATTGTTAGAACGATATCTGATTTTTGCTGCCTCATTCAGAATCTGATTGGTAGCTGGTAAAATATATTCTGCAAACTGTATCTCTGCAACAGGCCGCTTACCCACCATAGCAGCGCCGATAGATGCTCCGACAATATTTGATTCTGCTAATGGTGCGTCAATGCTTCTATACTCGCCGTATTTCTCCTGGAGTCCTTTCGTAACGCCGAAGACACCGCCTTTTTTACCGACATCTTCGCCGATGACAAATACATTGCTGTCGCGTTCCATTTCTTCAGCCATCGCCTGATGAATCGCTTCTAAATAAGATATTTTAGCCATGATTAACCTCCATAAACATGAAGCAGTGCTTCTTCCGGTGCCGGATAAGGGGCCTGCTCTGCTTTTTTCGTTGCATCGTTGACGATTGCTGTGAGTTCTTTGTCAATGTCTTCAAACCACGCCTCGTCAGCTGCCTTATGTTCCATCATATAGGCTTTAAATCTGATGTTACAATCCAATTCTTTATTGGACGCCCGCTCTTCTTTAGAACGGTAACTGTCATCGTCGTCAGAAGAATGCGCAGTCAGTCGTGTTGACATCGCTTCGATCAACATCGCACCTTCACCGTTCAGTGCACGTTCTCTTGCCTCTTTGACAGCTTTGTAGACAGCTACTGGATCATTCCCATCAATATGTTCACCGTGCATGCCGTAACCGAGTGCACGGTCCGATAATTTATCCGCACCATATTGCAGTGTATGCGGCACACTGATCGCATATTTATTGTTTTCAATGATACAGATGAAAGGAAGATCATGTACCCCTGCAAAGTTTAATCCTTCATGAAAATCACCTTGGTTACTTGATCCTTCTCCAAGCGTTGTCAGTGCAACCTTCTTCTTATCATCCATTTTAAATGCAAGCGCTGCGCCGACTGCATGCAGCACTTGTGTGGCTACACATGAACCCTGCGATAAAATGCCGCACGATTTTTTACTGAAATGTGACGGCATCTGCTTGCCACCGCTTGAAATATCACCGGATTTTGCAAAAGCAGACAGCATCGTTTCTTCAGGTGTCATCCCCATATGTGTGACGAGCGCAAGGTCACGGTAGTACGGAGAAGTGATATCTCCTTGTTCGAGTGCGTAGGCAGCGCCAACTTGTGTGGCTTCCTGTCCTTGACAGCTGATAACGAACGGCAGCTTTCCTGCACGGTTCAACAACCACATCCGTTCATCAAGTTTTCTACCGAGCAGCATCGAACGGTACATAGCTTTTAAGTCATCCGTCGTCAACCCCGCCGCTTTATAATCCATCATAACTATTCCTCCTATATATGAATGGCCTGACCTTCACTTGCCAGCCCGATTTCCATCAGAATTTCTGACACTGATGGATGTGCATGAACCGTCAAGCCGAGTTCAAGTGTCGATGCATTCATGAATTTTGCCAGAGCTGCTTCATTGATGATTTCAGTAACATTCGGACCAATCATCGATAACCCTAGTATTTCATCCGTCCNNGTCTCTTTATCTTTTATGAGTACCGCCTGCCCACTGCTGTCTCCACTGATCACCGCTTTGCCGATTGCGGCAAACGGAACAGCTTTAGTCAGCGTGTCATATCCCGCCTCTTTAGCGACTGCTTCGGTCATGCCGATACTTGCGACTTCCGGACTGGTATAGATACATTTAGGGACTGTATTGTAATCAAGCGTAATCGGTGCAGCATCGTTCATATGTTCAACGGCTATCGTCCCTTCTTTAGTCGCTACATGAGCGAGCTGCAGATTACCGATGACATCACCTACCGCATAAATATGGGAATCATTCGTCTGATAATATTCATTGACTTCAATAAAGTCATTNNATTTTTGTATTATTCAATCCGATATCCTCACTGTTCGGTTGTCTGCCGATTGCAACGAGTGCTTTTTCAGCATGTATCGTTTCTGACAAATTAAACGTGATTCCTTGATCGTCATGAACGATATTATCAGCTGACAGGCTTTCTCCGATATAGAAATTAACCCCTTTTTTCTCCAGTTCTTTCTGCAGAACCCTGCTGATTTTCTTCTCTTCAGCTGGGATAATGGATGTTCCTGCTTCAATGACCGTCACTTTCACTTCCAGATCAGCCAGTAATGAAGCAAACTCAAGCCCAATGACACCACCCCCTATAATCACCATCGAAGACGGCAATGTTTCAAGCGTCATCATATCATCACTTGATAATACTGTCTCATGATTGAACGGTAGAAACGGAAGCTCCCGTGGTTTACTCCCTGTACAAATAAGCACATGTTTGTTGACCAGCAGTTCAGAGTCACCGTTATTATTCTCTACAGATATAGTTCCTGCTTGAGGCGAAAAGATTGAAGGACCAAGGATTCTACCTGTGCCGTTATATATATCAATGTTGTTAGCTTTCATTAAATGCTGAACGCCGCCATACATTTGAGCCACAACGGCATCTTTCCGCGCTCTGATATCTTTGAAATCATAGCTGGCACTCTCTGCCTGAATGCCATACTGCTCAGCGTGTCTAATATAAGAGTAGACTTCAGCAGACTTGAGTAAACTTTTAGTCGGAATACATCCTCTATGAAGACACGTACCGCCTAACTTCTCCTTCTCGACAACTGCAACTTTCATACCTAATTGAGAGGCACGAATAGCAGACACATAGCCTGCTGTTCCTCCACCAAGTACGACTAAGTCATATTCATTGGCCATAATTCTCTCCCTTATTCATATACTTTTGACTGTTCTTCTTGATTTAACACACGACGTACGCCTGCAGCCAGTGCTTCCATT
>DJUI01000040.1:3495-6944 GCA_002438305.1 Staphylococcaceae bacterium UBA6286
ATGCCTCGGCATCCCCTGCCTCAGCGCGCTGCTCAATTGCTACAGCATCAGTCGTTCCGAAATGTGAAACAAAACCACCTTGTTTCGACAATAATGCTGCTACCTCATCAATTGTCAACTGTTCTTCAATGACATAACGGGCTATCTGATTGGCAGGCAGCGATCCAGCACGTTCGGGACTGAATGGTCCCTCACCTGACAGTCCATCATTGACATCAACGACCCGTCCTTTATAGTGTGTGCCGACTGATATACCGCCTCCGAGATGTGCAACGATTAAATTCAATGTCTCATATGATCGATCGACCTGTTCAGCATAGTTTCTAGCGACAGCTTTCTGATTCAATGCATGGAAGATACTTCTACGTTCCAACTGCTTTAATCCTGTCATTTTCGCGATAGGATCCATCTCATCAACGACTACCGGATCAACGATATAGGCAGGCTTACCATATTCCTTCGCGAGCTGAGCACCGAGCAATGTACTGATATTTGAAGCATGACTGCCGTATTTGGATGCTCTTAAATCAGCAATCATAGCGCCATTGATCCTATATGTACCACCGGCGATAGGTTTTAACAGTCCGCCGCGTGCCGCGATGGCGTCAAAAGATGAGATATCATGTTTTTGAAGAAAGTTAATGACAACCTGCAGTCGAAATGCAGTCTGTTCATCTACAGTCCCACTCACCTCATCAACCGAATGTCTCAAAATCTCTGAAATTATGCATGACTCGTTGTCAAATAAAGCTATTTTGGAAGAAGTACTACCAAGATTGATTGTTAATATCCGTGCCATTATTTATTTCTTCTTGAGATCAATGAATGTTCATTTATACTGAACGTACTTCTGACTCTCATCATTTGATCGATTCTTTCTTCAGCCATACGGTCTGCCGCCAGTGCAGTTGAAATATTATCTCTCTTAGCAATTTCAAACACTTTATCCATCTGGTCATAAATCTCTTCAACTTTCTTAGTAGCACGGCCTTCGTTATAACCATGCAGTTCGTCAGCTACATTGATCACACCGCCGGAATTGACGACGAAGTCAGGAGCGTAAATAATTCCTCTGTCAGCAAGCATACTCGCATGTTTTTCAGTTTCTCTCAACTGGTTATTAGAACTACCGCACACGGCTTTCACTTTTAACTGAGGGATTGTATCATCATTTAATATGCCGCCCAGTGCACAAGGTGCAAAGATGTCCGCTTCCACTGAATAAATTTCATCCGGTGCAACGGCTTTTGCGTCAAAAGCTTTTACTGCACGGTCAATGGATTCCTGGTTGATATCTGTGACGATGAGATGCGCTCCTTCTTCATGCAGGTATTCACATAAGCTGTATGAAACGTTACCTACGCCTTGAACAGATACTGTTTTTCCTTCAAGTGAATCAGAACCGAACGCTTCTTTCGCTGTCCGTTTCATCGCTTTATAAACACCAACAGCAGTCATCGGACTAGGATTGCCTGATGAGCCGAAGCTTTCCGATAAGCCGACGACGAAATCTGTTTCCTCGTGAATGGTATCCATATCAGCAACAGTTGTTCCGACATCTTCAGCTGTAATATAACGACCATTTAAACTTTGTACATAGCGTCCTAACGCTCTAAACAATGCTTCAGATTTATCGGTTTTCGGATCACCGATAATAACAGTTTTTCCGCCGCCGAGATTTAAGCCTGCAGCAGCATTTTTATATGTCATCCCGCGAGCTAGGCGCAGTGCATCATCAATAGCTTCTTCTTCAGATGCATACGGCCACATTCTGCAGCCACCGAGAGCCGGTCCAAGCGTCGTATCATGAATCGCAATAATAGCTTTCAATCCACTGGCTTTGTCATGACAAAATACTACCTGCTCATAATCATATTGTTCTAACCTTTCGAAAATCATTTATATTCCCCTTTTCATGATTATATTAACGCATTACTCTTCTGATTTTACATTAAAAACTTTACTAATCAAATATAAATTCAACTAAAGCACGTCAAATGTATTAATTAATTGTTAAATTACTATTAATAATCAAGTGATATTTTATCACTTTTAACCGATAAAGCGCTTTCAATACTGATTCTCATAAAAAATATATTATTCTCTATGATGATATAAATTATATTATAATAATAATTATAATGTACTCAAAGCAAGGACTATTGAATGGTACTTATCGCTCGATTTATCTGCTCTGGAAGATAATATAATTGGAATTTTAGCACCTACTACCATACTCGCCACGTCTGNNTATGTAAGGCTGCGACTTTGTTGATTGCATTGTCAAGAGCGAACGGACCATCAATGATACCTCCAGTAATCTGCTTTCTCTGATTCATGTGTGAAATCAAAGCTGCATCAACAGTCGACTGCATTTTAGGGTTGATGAGCTCGATGGCAGAAATCAATGCCACTTTCGGCTGGTCATAACCGAGTTGAGCAGCTGTGATTAATGCATTATTGATGATATCTATCTTCTCATCAAGTGTCGGACTGATATTCATACCCGCATCCGTAACCATCAGCATTTTGTGATAGGCCGGAATATTAAAGAAAGCAAGATGACTGAGTTTTCTTCCAGTCGTCAACCGGTAGTCTTTTTTGAGCACTTCTTTTAAAATCACGGGTGTTGCTACGAGACCTTTCATTAACACATGTGCTTCACCCCGTGCGACAGATCTGACAGAACGTTCAACTGATTGCTGTTCAGACAGCGTATGCCGAATATCAATTCGATGATCAATCACTTGATGCTCCTGTTCCAGCAGTGCTCTAATATGTGTTTCATCTCCGTATAATCTAAAGGTAGCTTCAGTTTCTGCTAATGCTCTGCACACGGCTTTTATGACATCAACATCTGCCGCCTGACAGACAGAAACGACTTTGTTGACTGTCTTACCTGTCCTTAAAATATCGTTAAACTGCATTTATCTCACCCTTTCTCTTATATTGTAACTAATTTGTACAAGTTATCAATTTAATTTGTAAAGAAACTACAGATTGGGCTATAATGATTCAAGGTGATTAACTTGCAAAAAATAATAGCTCTACTTATATTAGTCATCCCGATCTATTTAGCGGGACTTGGAATCAAATGGATGAGAGATGCTGTGTTCGGCGTCCTAGTGCCTGAACTACAGTTTATCTGGCTGCAGTTCGTAATTGGATTAATTCTGGCAGTCGCCGGAATTGCGTTCGTTGGTGGTTATATCCTGCATATGGAAAAGCGAACAGAACGTGTACAAAAAAAATTCATCGACAAGAGCAGAAAATAAGCTCTGTCAGATGAATTTTTTTGTTTTTAAAGCCAGTTCAACATCGTCTGTAATAATGGCGTCAATACCAGAATCAAGCCAGTACTTAATATCGTTCTCACGATTGACCGTATACATGCGGACATTCAGCCCTTCTGCAGCAATTTTACTTGTGAAATCCTTTGAGATGTAGTT
>DJUI01000040.1:6954-16672 GCA_002438305.1 Staphylococcaceae bacterium UBA6286
TTGATCTTTATACTTTGAATAGAGATAAGCGGTCTCTATCGCCGGATTTAACTGTTTGACCTTCTGAATAGATGTGAGTTCAAAGCTTGATATAATGATACGGTCATTCAAGTCAAACTGTGATAACAGCGCCATCAGCTGCGCTTCAAGAATCCCATCTGTTCGACCTTTAATTTCTATGTTGAGTTCAACTGCTGTATCCTTTATGAGCTCGAGCACTTCTTTTAGAAGCGGTACGCGCTCATATTTCATAAAGCCCGCTCTGATTTTCGCCTGACAGATTTCTGCCAGTGTTAATTGACTTACCACACCTGACCGATGAGTCGTCCGGTCAAGCGTCTCATCATGAATGACCACAAGATGATGATCTTTTGACAGATGCACATCAAGCTCAATACCATCTGCTCCGTATTCAATTGCTTTTTGAAACGCCAGCATCGTATTCTCCGGAAACTTTTTCTTATAGCCGCGATGCGCGAATACTTTGACCATACGTCACCTCATGAGAAATTCAAGCAGTTCTCCAACAGTCGGCTTAGTATATCGCCCTTCTGACTGCCACTTCTGCTCAAATCCTTGTTTCCATGCTTTGTCTATTGAATGACGAATAGCACGTTCCACACTCGCCGTATTAACTCTGTTAATTTCCGCTATTTCAGGATAAAGTGTTCCAGTCAAATGTTCAATTTTGTCCGGCTCTTTATTGAGAATAACCAACGCATCATAAATATAATGAGTTCCTTTAAGTTTAGTAGAAAACCATTCAGCAATCATCGGCTCAGCTGATGATGCAGGTTGACATAATCGTTCTATAGTCTGCTGGATGACTTCCAGATTCACTGGTTTAATCAAGAAATAATCTACACCAAGAGCCGTCGCCTCTGCAAGCACTGATTCTTTGCCGAACGCTGAAAAACAGATGACCTTGTATGTTCTATCCAACGGCATGTAGTTTTTGACGAGTGTCAATCCATCGATATTTGGCAGAATCAAATCCAGCAGCAGTACATCAAAATTGGCTTCCTCAATGAGTCTGCGGCCATCCATACCATTGTTCGCAACGCCTGTTATGATCATCCCTTGACCAGACAGATGTTGTTTAACTATCATTGCTAATTCTTCTGAGTCCTCGACGATAGCAACCTTCACAGCCATCAAGTCATCCCCTTATTATTTTGCTTTATTCTGGGCAATGAGTTCAGCAGCATGTTCCAGAGTTAACGGAGTCACTTCTACACCTGAAATCATACGCGCTACTTCATTGATTTTAGCATCACCTGTCAGTTCAGTGACAGATGTTACAGTACGCTCATCGCGTTCATTTTTCTCAATATAGAGATGATGATCGCTGATGGCAGCTACTTGCGGCAAGTGAGAGATACAGATGACCTGCATATGCTCAGCGATCATCTTCATCTTTTCAGCCATTTTCTGTGCAACCCGTCCTGAAACGCCGGTATCGACTTCATCAAATAAAATAGCTGTCTGTCCTTTATTCTCAGCAAAAATACTTTTCAGTGCCAGCATAATTCTTGACAGTTCTCCACCAGAAGCAATCTTATAAAGTGATTTTAAAGGTTCACCTTTGTTGGGACTGATCATGAACTCCATTGTTTCCAATCCATCTGCAGTCGGTTCCGTTTTCGTGAATGCAAATTCAAAGTTGGCACTTTTCATCTCTAAATGATGAATCTCATCAAGTATGTCATTACGTAACTGAAGCGCATCTTTTCTTCTTTCTTTTGATAAGTCATTCCCTACTTTAATGACCTGTTTGTAGAGCTGATCGATTTCTGCTCTCAACTGGGACGTACTTTCTTCAAGATTTTCAATCTGATTGATTTCTGTTTCAAGTTTTTCAATATGCTGAATCAGTTCACTATGATCCATTCCATATTTACGTTCCAGCTGCTGAATTAAGTTCATTCGTTCTTCCAGTTCATTCAATGTCTGTTCGTCGTAGTCATTCCCCGTCATTTCATCATGAAGTCGATGTTTGGCATCTTCCAGCAGATAGAACGTGTTTTGTGTCTCTTCAACGAGCTGTGTATACTGCCCCGGCAGAATATCATCAATTTCTTTTAGTGACTCTGTAAAATCAAACAGCTTATCGAGTATATTATCCTCTTCCGAAAGATAACCGACTGCTTTAGTCAATTCAAAATTCAGCTTTTCAAAGTTTCTTAAGCGATTGATATCTTCTGTCATTGAGTCCTTTTCACCATTGACCAGCTTTGCTTTTGACAATTCGTTATGCTGAAATTTAATCAGATCCAGTCGCTGCAGCAGTGATTCATCTTTTTGCTCAAGCTTTTTCAGTTCATCCTGCTTCTCTTTGTAATCCTGGTATAATGTTTCATATTTTTGCTTAATATTCGAGTAACGGCCTTTGGAATAATCATCGAGCAGTGCTAAATGATATTTAGGTTTTAGTAAATGCTGAGTTTCATGCTGTCCATGAATATCCAGCAGTTCCTGCATCATTGTTCTTAATTCATTGAGCGTCACAGTCTGATTATTGATGCGGCATAAACTTTTACCTGTCTTCATGATTTCACGTTTGACGATCATGAAGTCATCCAGCTCAATCCCTTTATTTTCCAGCATCTGCTGAACTGCGAGATTATGGTCTATATCGAATACACCTTCGACGACTGCTTTATCTTCCCCGTGCCTTACAAGATTCTGACTCGCACGTGCACCGATCAGCTGCGAAATGGCATCTATGATAATCGATTTTCCTGCCCCTGTCTCACCAGAAAGAACCGTCAATCCTTCTTTCAGTTCAATATCAAGCTGGTCAATAATTGCAAACTGTCTTATTGACAATGTCTGTAACATATTCTGCCTCCAGTTAAAGCATATTGAATAAGCGTTCCGTCACTAATTTACCTGAATCTTCATCTTTAGAAATGATCAGACAAGTATCGTCGCCGCAGATGGTCCCTAAAATCTCTTCCCACTCGAACTGATCAAGTATAGCACCGATGGATTGTGCATTTCCTGGGAGCGTCTTTAAGACAAGCAGATTCCCTGTTCCTTCAAGCTTTACGAAAGAATCCATTAAATAGCGGCCGAGCTTATCAAGTGGATGATATTTTCGGTCTCTCGGCAGACTATAGATGTATTGACCGCTCGGCGTTGGTACTTTTATCAACTGCAGTTCCTTAATGTCTCTGGAAATCGTCGCCTGAGTCACATTGAGATTAAATTCATTTAATTTTTCAACCAGTTCTTCCTGAGTCTCAATCTGCTGGCTAGATATAATTTCTCGAATTTTGATCTGCCTCATCGTCTTATTCGCCATGTTCATCCCCCAATTGTATATTTATACAATAATCGTAGCATAAAAACAAACATTTGCCTAACAAAAAAACCGTTTAATTGATCAATCAAACGGTCTTTCTACTGTTTATTCTGCAACGACTTGCGCAATCATATCATCACTGATTGATGAAGCTGCTGCGTCATTCGTTAAATAAATTAAATATTCCGTATTACCGGTCGCCCCTTTGATGGGAGATGTCGTCAAACCAAGCGGCGACAACTGCTGCTGCTGAGCGTAATGAATGACTTTTCGGATGACTTTGTGATGGACATGAGTGTCCGTGACAATCCCTTTGTCACCTACTTCATGGCGCTCTGCCTCAAACTGCGGCTTAATTAATGCCACAATTCTCGACTGTTCACGTAAGATTGTTTTTAAGGTCGGAAAAATCAGCGCAAGTGAGATGAAACTGACATCAATCGTAGCAAAATCAGGCTGTGGATTAAATTGCTCTATCGTCACATATCTGAAATTCGTCTGCTCCATCACAGTCACTCGTGGATCAATTCGTAGTTCATAGGCCAGTTGATTGGTTCCTACATCGATGGCATAACTTTTCACCGCACCATTTTGCAGTGCACAATCAGTGAATCCTCCAGTAGAAGAACCAATATCAACATGGATGCTGCCGGTTATATTGAGGTCGAACGTCTGAAGCGCTTTTTCAAGCTTATACCCTCCACGGCTGACATATTTCTTATTTAACCCTTTGACTCTAATTTTAACGGTCTCAGGATTAATTTTTTCAGCAGCCGAATGAAGGCGTTCATGTTCATTGAATACTTTTCCCGCCATGATATAACGTTTCGCTTCGTCTGTCGTTTCAAAATATTCATGATCGACCAGCCACTCGTCAATTCGCTGTTTCTTCATCCGTTTTACCTATCAACTGTTTCACTTCATCTACAATATGAGCGGTAGTCAATCCGATATCCTGCAACAGCATATCGACGTCACCCTGCTCGATATATTCGTTGTCGATACCCAGTCGTTTGACATCAACGGATTGCTGGTGATCGTTAAAATAACTGACCACCATTGAACCGAATCCCCCAGTAAGCATCGACTCCTCGACGGTCAGAACAGGAATATTTCTCTTTGCTAGTGAATCGAGATAGTCTGTATCCATAGGTTTGATAAATCTTGCATTGACCACTTCTAGATTAAAGCCTTCTTTAAGAAGTGTCTCCTGAGCTTCCAGCAGCATCTGTAGTGTCGGTCCGAATGACAGAACAACAGCATCCTTGCCTTCGCGCAGTACTTCCCATTTGCCGTAAGGAATGCCGGCAGTTGGGTCCGTAACCTCTACACCGACCCCGTTTCCTCTTGGATAACGTATCGCAATCGGCCCAGAATATGAATGAAAGGCACTATAGACCATTTTACCTGCCTCGTCTTCATCTTTTGGCATCATCACAGTCATATTCGGCAGATGGCTCAGAAATGAAATATCAAACACCCCTTGATGGGTTTCGCCGTCAGCTCCGACTAAGCCGGAACGGTCGATACCAAATACGACATCAAGATTTTGACGGTCAATATCATGCAGCAACTGGTCATACGCACGCTGTAAGAACGTAGAATAAATTGCCACATAAGGCTTCATTCCATTGGCAGCAAGTCCTCCTGCCATGGTTACAGCATGCTGTTCAGCAATCCCGACATCAAAGAACTGCTGCGGAAGTTGCTGCTGAAACTTCGTCAGTTTACTACCGACAGGCATCGCCGGCGTGATGGCAACGATGCGTTTGTCATGTTTCGCAAGTTCGAGCACTGCGTCACTCATCAATTGACTCCATGAAGGTGCTGCTGCTTTACCGCCAAGCTGTTCACCTGTATCGAGTTTATAAGGTCCAAGACCGTGCCATGTCCCAATTTTGTCGTTCTCTGCCGGCCTGTAACCTTTTCCTTTTTTAGTGATGACATGAATGATGACCGGACCGTTGATTCTTTTAGATGTTTCGATAGCTTCATCCAGTTCTTTGAAGTTATGACCATCAACGGGACCGACATATTTGATGCCGAGCTCCTCAAAAAATACACCTGAGACCACTAGATATTTCAAGCTGTCTTTAATTCTATCTGCTGAATCTCTCAATTTCAGTCCGCCCGGTAGTTTGCTTAAGAAGCCATCGATATCTACTTTAGCGCGGTTATAGTTTTGATTCGTCCGCAGTCGACCGAACATATTATGCATCGCCCCAACGTTCGGCGCAATACTCATTTCATTGTCATTTAGAATAATCGTCATATTCGTGCGGTCATGTCCGATATGATTTAATGCTTCAAGTGCCATACCGCCTGTCAATGCCCCGTCACCAATGACAGGGACTACATGATAATGTTCTCCCATAATATCCCGCGCTTTAGCCTGCCCCATAGCTGCAGACAACGACGTCGAACTGTGTCCCGCCTCCCAGACGTCATGCTCACTTTCCGATCTTTTAGGAAAACCACTTAAACCATTATGTTGACGCAGCTGATCGAACTGTTCTCCTCTGCCAGTCAAAATCTTATGAATATACGCCTGATGACCGACATCAAAAATCAATTTGTCTTCAGGGCTGTTAAAATGTTTATGAAGCGCAATCGTCAGTTCAACGACTCCTAAGTTGGCACCGATATGTCCACCAGTTACTGCACACTTTTCAATTAAGAACGTTCTAATGTCTTCACTTAACTGAACAAGTTCATGTTCTGAGAGATTTTGAATTTCTGATGGATTTTTAATTTTCGAAACATCCATTTGAGTTCCACCTACAGTCTAAATAATTAATTAATTTTCATTATAGCATTACACGTCTATATGAACAAAAAAAGCCACTAGGGCTTTTTGATCCATCGTCCATTTACTTCGTCCGTGTAACAATATAATCAAGAAGTTGCTTCATAGCAGCACCATTGTCTGTCAGTTCATCAACCAGTCGGACAGACTGCTCGTAAACCTCATTCATCGTCTGTTTAGCAACATCCAGCCCAAGTAAAGTGACATAAGTCGATTTATCGTTCAGCGCATCACTTCCTGCACTTTTACCCATTTCTTCGAGATTACCTTCTACATCGAGAATGTCATCTTTGATCTGAAACAGTAATCCAACCTTGCTGCCTAATGAATCCAGTTTCTTCATGGCATCAGCATGAAGTCCGGCAATGATTCCCGCGCTTAAAAAGCAGCATCTGATCAGGTCGCCGGTTTTATGCGCATGAACGGTTTCCATTTCAGCAAGAGATAACTGCTTGTTTTCTGCTGACATATCGAGCATCTGCCCGCCGACCATACCACGGCTACCCGCTGCTTCTGCAATCAATCGAACAAGCTGCACTATAGTATCAGCTGATAACGTATCATCATTCGTCAGCTGTAAGAAACTGTCAGTCAGTAAGCCGTCACCGGCAAGAATGGCTGTTGCTTCACCATATACTTTGTGATTCGTCAGCTGACCTCTCCGGTAATCATCATCATCCATTGCCGGCAGGTCATCGTGAATCAATGAGTAAGTATGAATCATCTCTATAGCTGCCGCTGTTGACAGCCCAGTCCGCGTCTCTTGTCCAAACATTTCAAGCGTGGTCAGAAGAAGCACGGGACGTATACGCTTGCCGCCTGCCATCAACGAATACTGTATGGATTCATCGAGTACATGGTCCAGTGGTTCGTTATATATCTGCTTTAAATAGTTATCGACCAGCTCTATTAATTTAAGATTCATCTTTTACCTCTGAACTGACTTGATTGATTTTCTTTTCAGCTTCAGTCAACTGTGTCTGACATGCTTTGGACAACTTAATGCCTTCTTCGTACAGTTTGATCGATTCCTCAAGAGAAACTTTATCATTATCCAGCTTGTTAACAATTTCTTCAAGCTCTGTCATCATTGATTCAAAGTTTTTAGCCATTTCGATCCTCCTTCAATGCTTCCACAACGGCACTAATTTGACCATCGGAAACTTGAATTTCTATTGCGTCTGAAAGCTTCACGTCGTCTATACTACTAACAATTCCCTCGGCTGTTCTGACGATACTATAGCCTCTCTCCAGTATCCCCACTGGATTGAGACTTGCAAGCAGCTTATGCTGGAATTCAAGAGACTGAGTTAAGCTTTGCAGCTGTCTATGAACAGCGCGTTCCAGCTGCACGTTAAGCTGTGACAAACGCCGGCTGTTCATTTCAATTTGCGAAGCAAGTCGTTCTTTAGACAGTCTGCTGTCAAGACGAACAAAACGCGCACTGCTTTCAGCAAACTTGTCTTTAAGTAAATAGAACATTCTCTGTTCAATTTCATCTTTACGCTGCACCTGCTGCTCAATCAGCAGATTCGGATTTCGGAAGATCGGATGCCCGCTGAGCCGCTGCAGTCGTTGATTTTCATATTTCAGTCGCTGCGTCAACTGCTGCCTTAGAAAAACATCAGTCGATTTGAGCTGATTCATCAGCTCAAACTGGTCCGGGACCGCCATGACTGCAGCACCTGTAGGCGTAGGGGCTCTTAAATCAGCAGCAAAATCACTCAACGTCGTATCCGTTTCATGGCCGACCGCTGAAATAATCGGAGTGTCCGCTTCGTAGATGGCCTGTACGACGTCACGTTCATTAAATGCCCATAGATCTTCTATCGAGCCACCACCACGACCGACAATAATGACATCAACATTCATTGAATCTGCCTGCTTGATGTTTTTGACGATGTTGTCAACGGCGCCTGCACCCTGCACCAACGTTGAAATATAATGGACGTCTGCCAGTGGATACCGTCTATTGAGTGTAGATTCTATATCGCGTATAGCGGCACCTGTAGAAGCCGTAAGAACCGCAATACTTGCGGGATACTTAGGCAGTTTTTTCTTATGCGCCGGGTTAAAGTACCCTTTTGATTCAAGTTCCTTTTTCAATGCCTCGAACCTTTCGTAGAGCTGACCGACCCCATCAAGCGACATATCATTGACGTAGAGCTGATAGCTGCCCCGCCCTTCATATACAGAGACTCGACCTGTAATCAGAACTTGGTCTCCCTCTTTTGGCGTGAAGCTGATTTTAGCGGCATCTCTTTTGAACATCATGCCATTCATCACGGCTCCGCCATCTTTCAGAGCGAAATAAAGATGGCCGCTTGAATGATGCTTGACGTTAGATAGTTCACCTTTGATAAACACATGCTCCAAATAAGGATCCCGGTCAAATTTTGCCTTGATGTACTTAGTGAGCGCACTGATGGATAAATATTCGGTCATTGCAACTTCTGTTTGATGACTTCGCTTAATACACCATTGATGAATTTATAGCTGTCATCATCCCCGTAAGTTTTGGCAAGATTGACCGCTTCATTGACTGCCACTTTTTCAGGCACATCCGTGTAGAGCACTTCAAATACTGACATGCGAAGAATCAGTCGGTCAACTTTGCTGAGACGCTCTAACGTCCACTGCTTCAAGTGCGGTCTAATCGCATCGTCAAGTGCTTGCTGATGCTCTTTCACACCTTCAGCAATACTCTCCATAAAGGAATCACGTTCATTCGGTTCCAGGACAAATGATTTTGCCTCTGTTAATGTAATAGGTTCTTTTGTTTCCATCTGAAATAATACTTTTAGTGCTAGTTCTCTTGATTCGCTACGACTCATAATTGTTCTCCTTCAAAAATTGAGAGGATGCATGCATCCTCTTAGTTGTCTTTAAATTTAATATTGATGATATGGACATTGATTTGTTTTGGATTCAATGCAGTCATGTTTTCAAGTGCATACTTAATGTTCTGCTGCACCTGCTTTGCTGTCGCTGATATAGTAGTTCCATAATCAAACGTGCAGTAAGCATCTATATAGATATCTTCATCTTTTATTTCAACATTGACACCTCGGGCATTTTTAACACCTAATTTATCGAGGGATTTATTTTTTTGTAACAGTGTTACACCTTTGACTTCGCTGACAGCGATGTTAGCGATCACTTCAATAACATTAGGCGAAATTTCTACTGTACCTAAGTTCTGTTTAGACATCGTTTCAACCATGATATTGCCTCCCATCGTATAGTACATCTATCATACCATTAATCCGCTGTAATATTAACTAGATTGAATAGAATTGATGAATCAAATAACAAATCTATAAATCTCATGGATAGTGGATTCTGCCATATAAAAAACGGAGATCCAGATTTTTCTGGATTTCCGTTTTATCTGCTGATATAACCTATTTTATCAACATCAATCGTATTGAAGTTCATTCTCTTCAAGAAAATTAGTACTGTAGTCTTTACTTAGAAATACAGGATGCTTGAGCAGCGCCTGATGGAATGGAATCGTTGTATCGATACCGTGAATGATATATTCATCCAGCGCTCGTAAGGCACAGCTGATCGCTTCTTCACGAGTCGGCTGGAAGACAATCAGT
>DJUI01000104.1:0-4130 GCA_002438305.1 Staphylococcaceae bacterium UBA6286
GGCAATCTTATCTATCTCATCGACATAGATAATCCCTTTTTCTGCGCGTTCGATATCGAAATCAGCCGCCTGGATCAGTCTCAGAAGAATATTCTCTACATCTTCACCGACATAACCCGCTTCTGTTAAACTAGTCGCATCCGCAATCGCAAATGGGACATTCAAAGAACGTGCCAGTGTTTGAGCAAGCAGTGTCTTACCGCTGCCCGTCGGACCGATCAATGCGATATTGCTTTTCTGCAGTTCAACTGCCTCTTCTTCAGTTTGTGCCGGCTGAACAATACGTTTGTAGTGATTATAGACAGCGACAGCCAGTGCTTTTTTGGCTTTCGTCTGACCGATCACATAGTCGTCAAGCAGCGCCAGCATTTCCTTAGGTTTTGGAATTTCTGTCAATTCTTCACTATGTGTTGTTTTCAGTTCTTCTTCAACAATTTCTGCACATAGTTCGATACATTCATTACATATATAGACACCGCTTCCGGCTACTAATTTTTTGACTTGATCTTGATCCTTGCCACAGAAGGAACACTTCAAGTTTTCTTCGTCTTCATCAAATTTAAACATGTTTACACCCCTGTCTCTAGAAGAATATACTAAAAAGCTACTGCATATGCAAATAATTAAACCGGAAAGAGTCTGACTTATAAATGAACCAGCTCTAAATAAAAAGATGGCCTATATCTACTCTAGATATAGGGCCATTTGTTCGATGACATCTGGCTGATAGCCGAGGCAGACAGCTTGGAAATCTTCGCAGTTAGATGTAACTATTTAGCTTTTGATTCGTTCACTAATACATCGATTGCTTTTTGGATGCGCAGATCATCTTTCAATACATCTGTGTTGCCAAGCGCTGAACGGATATCGTCTACTGATAAACCGAACTGCTCGCTCATGTTAGTGAGTTCTGCTTCTACATCTTCATCAGAGATTTCGATGTTTTCTGCATTAGCGATAGCAGCAAGTGTCAAGTTTGTTTTCACACGTTTCTCTGCATCTTCCTGCATGCTTTCTTTTAACTGCTCTTCTGATTGACCAGAGAACTGGTAGTAAAGCTCAAGGTTCAGACCTTGCTGTGCGATGCGTTGTTCGAATTCCTGCATCATGCGGCCCAGCTCAGTGTCAACCATTGCTTGAGGAATATCAACTTGAGCATTGTCAGTCACTTGACCGATCAATGATTCTTTTGTCGCGTTTTCAGCTTCGATTTTTTTCTGTTCAACTAAGTCTGAACGGAATTTAGTTTTGTAGGCATCGACTGAATCAGCTGATTCGTCTAATTCTTTAACTAACTCATCATCCAGTTCCGGCACTTCTTTCGTTTTTACTTCATTGATTTTCACTTTGAACACTGCTTCTTTACCCGCTAATTCTTCAGCATGGTATTCTTCAGGGAAAGTTACAGTCACGTCTTTTTCGTCACCAGTTTTAGTGCCAACTAACTGCTCTTCGAAACCAGGGATGAATTGACCTGAACCAATTTCAAGATCGTATCCTTCTGCTTTGCCACCTTCAAACTGCTCATCGCCTACATAACCATCGAAATCAAGGTTAACGATATCGCCGTCTTCAACAGCGCCGTCTTCTTTAACAACAAGTTCTGCTTTACGTGCAAGTTCAGCATTGATAGCTGCTTCGAATTCTTCGTCAGACACTTCAGTGTCTGCTGCTTCTACTTCAAGCCCTTTGTAGTCGCCTAAAGTTACTTCCGGCTCAAAAGTCACTTTAGCAGTGAAGATTAATTCTTTCCCTTTTTCCATTTGTTCGATGTCGATTTCAGGACGGTCAACCGGGTTGATTCCTGCTTCATCTACTGCCTCTGCATACGCATCTGGTAAGATGAAATCAAGAGCATCCTGGTATAAAGATTCAACGCCGAAACGCTGTTCGAATAATGGACGCGGCATTTTCCCTTTACGGAAACCAGGTACGTTCACTTGTTTAACGACTTTTTTGAATGCTTTATCTAATCCTGTATTTACTTGTTCTGCAGGAACAGTAACCGTTAAAACGCCTACGTTACCTTCTTGTTTTTCCCATTTTGCTGTCATGTGTAATAACCTCCACGCATTTCTCTAAATTTTCAACTCTTTTATTATAGCATAATTCACCATGCGTTCAACAATATGAATTATATTAGTGTTCTTTCATTTCTATTGATTTAATCTGTCTGATGATTTCTACATGCCGGTCCGTTTCTTCGATGTGCTGCGGCTGTTCAATGGCGAACAGCTCAGTCAAATATAACACATGACTATCGACTATCTCCTGAACATCAAACAGTCTGCCTTCTCCGTCTCTATAATCAAGTGGATAAAGGAGCATCTGCTGCATGTTCAGCCATTCTGCAACCGCTGAAGATAATGAAGGAGCGTTATTATCGAACCAATCAATCACCTGCGGATAGACGTCAGTCATCATCCTTGTATCCTGGAGATGAGGCAGTTCTGCTAGGTTCAGTTGAATAAGGTCACCGAACTTCATCAGATGAATGATGCCGGCCTGATGATTCAACAGCAGGTATTCAATCATCAATGTCTGCACCTTGGCATCCAACGGCTGCTCGAGCAGATACTTGACCGTTTCTATATAGGTTGACTGTTCAGACTGAATGAGCTCGAGCATGAGATGATACTGCTCACTTTCAGACATCGACTGAAAGTGACGGAACTTATCCACTGCTTTTTTTTCACGTTCGTTCAATTGATGCCTGGCTGCATCATATAACGGAAGCAGCTGCATCAACAATGCTTGATCAAGCTTTTCTGAACGGAGTGATTCAATCAATTCAACGACGGTCTGATACTGTTCCAGAGCAAACAAACTCTCAAGGAAGTAATTAATGACAACATCGTATGACGAGTGTCCTTGATTCAATAGAATACTTGATTCTTCTCGCAGTTCAATAAATGAACCAAGTTTCAGCAGTACTTCAAGTTTAATGAGCTGCTGCTGTTCACTGAGTTCAATATGACGTTCCATGTCATTGATAATATCATAAGCCTCTTCATAGTTTTGCCTTGCCATCGCATCTTCCAACTGACGGTTGAGTCCTTCACCAATCTTCGGAAAGATGATAAGATCACTCATTTAATAGCCTTGATTGTAAAGCGCGTCTATAATGAGACGGCTCCATGTTTCATAGTCTGCTGCTGCTGATAGTTCATGTTTATTTTTCCATTGGATGGCAAGTGTATCTGTTTCCATCACGTTCACATCATTTGACTGGACTTTGATCTTGAACACTAAACCAATGTGGACTCGACCGACTTCATTATCATCATCATTAATAAAGCCCATCAGTTCAAGATCTGAATCGGGAATCCGGGTCAGGCCGACTTCTTCTTCAAGCTCTCTTCGGGCATTCTCAATTAATATTTTCTCAATATGATCACCGTCAAGATGATTCATATGTCCGCCAATACCAATGGAACTTAATCCGTGAAGTCTATTTTCACCGCCGCCTGTTAATCGTTCATAGACTAAAATCTCATCCTGTTCGTTTTCCAGGATGCAGTATGAAATCAACTGTTTGAATGATGGGTCTTCTTCCATGTCGCCCCGTCGTTTCACTTCGTATTTAGACAAAGTCTCAAATATTTCAAGCGCTCGCTGGTCTTCCATCGTAATAAAGCCGTTAAATGCATTTTTTTCATGACTGAACATAGATTCTCTATCGACCACGATGATCTGTTCATCAAATTTATTCATCGGTTTACCCCTCATCTTTAAATTCATAGTTAAATTTTAAACGATTTATTTAATGTGTACAAATAAAAAAGGAAATGTGAACAATCACATTTCCTTTTGTGTTAGCGTCCTGGGAGGGATTCGAACCCCCGACCGACGGCTTAGAAGGCCGTTGCTCTATCCAGCTGAGCTACCAGGACTCATTCAAGACAAGATTAATTATAATCAAGTTTGAACTTTAAAGTCAATAACAAATAGTGACAAAACAGACATATCGAAAAACTATTATAGTGTTATTACACCTTTCTAGCACATATGACTACAATGCGACTACTTCTTCAGCCATCATTTCGTGCTGCTGATTAAAAAATGTAATGCGCTGTTCTGTGTCATCAATGGTGATGACTGCATAACTTTCAGGCTCTTGACTTCTGGAC
>DJUI01000104.1:4152-5746 GCA_002438305.1 Staphylococcaceae bacterium UBA6286
ATGCTGCCCGGATTGATACACACTACACCATCAACATAATCGACTTGTCTAATATGTGTATGTCCGTAAAATGCCAGTTTACACTGTTCGTCACGTGCAGCTGCAGCAAGTGCTTCAAGCCCTCGATTCACTCGATGGAGATGACCATGAGTAATATAGGCATTCAGCCCATTAGCTGAAATAACCGCGTCGTCTTTAAATTCAACACCGTAATCACAGTTGCCAGCTACTTTTATGTAGCCTTTCAGTTCATGATGATGATAGTTAAATTCAGAATCGCCCAGATGAATCAAAAGATCTGCATCGTCATGAATCGATTTAATATCTGTCAGTGTTTGCTCAAGTCCATGATTATCACTTACTACTACCCATTTCATAGTGCCATCTCCCTTAATTAGAAGTCTTGTTTCAGCAGGTCAATTGCTTGTCCACGGTGACTGACCTCTGCTTTTTCTTCGCCGGACAGCTCAGCCATCATTCTTTGCTGCTCAGGCAGATAGAAGACGGGATCATAGCCGAAGCCATTTTCGCCTCGCCGTTCATAGGCAATTTCACCCGCTACTTCGCCGCGGTACGTCTTCGTTTCATGACCAGGTTCGCTCAGTGCGATGACGCACACAAACTTCGCTGTGCGGTCCGCGACGTCTTTCATATTTTTAAGCAGCAGGTCAATGTTGGCATCATCATTTTTTTCCAGTCCTGCATAGCGGGCTGAATAAATGCCCGGTTCGCCGTTCAGCGCATCAACAGCAAGGCCTGAATCGTCTGCAANNTGTAGTTCCTGTTTCGTCGACATCAAAATCTGGTAGTAAAGACTGGATCCCGATGACACGATCATTCGGAAAAATATATTTAAAATCATTAATTTTACCTTGATTTCCTGTAGCGATGACAATCTCTCTCATGATTATTCCTCCGTTAAGTTGATAGATTCAACATTGATAGATGGATCTTCAAGCCATTCTCTCGCAATCCGCGTAAACTTCTCTGCGTCGCCGTTGACAAAAAATCGATGGTTGATGTCCGGTGAGTAATGGGCATGTTCCTGACTGAATGTCAGCAGCGCACTGACTTCCCGTGCAGTTTCCAGACCGGACGAAATAATGGTCTTCTCACCACCGAAATAATTTTCGATATAATCTTTTAAGAGCGGATAATGCGTGCACCCTAAAATGACGGTATCACTGTTGTCATGACGCCACTGCTTCAGCGTCTGATGAATGACGATGTTCGTGACAATCGGATCTTTGTAACGAACTTGCTCCACTAAAGGGACAAAGCCGGGACAGCTGATCCCCTTCACTTCAATCGCCGGATTGATGGATTTCACCATCTTACGGTAAGCTTCAGATTTGATCGTCCCTTCAGTGCCTAAGACGAGTACTTTGTTATTCGTCGTTGTCATGATGGCAGTACGTGCGCCGGGTTCAATTACGCCGATCACAGGAATCGGCAGCAGCTGCTGCAGTGATTGAAGTGCGACTGCTGTTGCCGTGTTACAGGCAATGACCAGCATCTTAATACCTTTAGTCATCAGGAACTGAGCAAGTTCAGTCGTAAACTGTCTTACTTCATCACCATGTCTCGGACCATA
>DJUI01000035.1:0-11793 GCA_002438305.1 Staphylococcaceae bacterium UBA6286
AAGAAGGTACTGAGCGTCTTGTCCGTGCGGCGATCAATTATTCACTTGAGCAGGGCCGTAAATCATTGACACTCGTCCATAAAGGAAACATCATGAAATTCACGGAAGGTGCTTTCAAACAGTGGGGTTATGATTTAGCAGAACGTGAATTCGGAGACAAAGTATTCACTTGGGCACAATACGACAAACTGGTTGAATCTGATGGTAAGGAAGCGGCAGACAAAGCACAGGAAGAAGCAGTCAACAGCGGCAAATTATTAGTGAAAGATTCTATCGCTGACATCTTCCTGCAACAGATTTTGACTCGTCCAGCTGAATTCGATGTTGTAGCGACAATGAACTTAAACGGTGATTACATTTCAGATGCACTGGCTGCTCAAGTCGGCGGAATTGGTATCGCTCCTGGTGCAAACATTAACTACGAAACAGGACATGCTATCTTTGAAGCGACTCATGGTACAGCACCTAAATATGCTGGTCTTGACAAGGTAAATCCTTCTTCAGTGATTTTAAGCGGTGTACTATTGCTTGATCATTTAGGGTGGAGTGAAGCAGGTCAGTTAATCACAGCATCTATGGAAAAAACAATTGCTTCTAAAGTCGTCACTTATGACTTTGCACGTCTGATGGATGGTGCGACAGAAGTAAAATGCTCTGAGTTTGCAGATGAATTAATCAAAAACCTATAAGATGAGCTTAAGAATCGCGGATGAACAGATGATCCGCGATTTTTNNCCATTTTTTAATGTAAATTTAGTGTAAAGAATTGTTACTATCATTTGAAGTTTGTTGATAAATGATGGTCATTTTATTTCAACATCATATATAATGAGAAGGACAGATACTTTGGAGGGATATAATGAGTCAGAAAGTTCTAGTAGTTGATGATGAGCAATCTATCGTTACTTTATTACAATACAATTTACAGCAGGCAGGTTATGACGTTGTGACTGCTTATGATGGTGAAGAAGGGTTGAATAAAGTATTCACGGAACGTCCTGACATCGTTGTGCTTGACTTGATGCTGCCAAAGATGGACGGGGTCGAAGTCTGTAAAGCTATTAGAAGTGAAAAGAATAATGTTCCTATTCTCATGCTTACAGCAAAAGATGATGAATTTGATAAAGTGCTCGGCCTTGAGCTGGGAGCAGATGATTATATGACAAAGCCGTTCTCTCCACGTGAGGTCGTTGCGAGAATCAAAGCTATTTTAAGACGCCTGCAAGTCAGTGAACAAAACAGTGATATTAAACAGAGCAGTGAAATTCATATCGGTAAATTAAAAATCCTGCCGGAGCACTTCGAAGCTTATCGGAATGATGAGCTGCTAGAACTGACACCGAAGGAATTTGAGCTGCTGATTTATTTGATTGAACGTCAAGGACGCGTCATCACACGGGAACATATGCTGAATTCAGTATGGAATTATGAATTTGCAGGAGACTCGCGAATTGTCGATGTCCATATCAGTCACTTGAGAGAGAAGATTGAAGACAATCCGAAGCAGCCGCAATATATTAAGACAGTCCGCGGCCTCGGTTACAAGCTTGAGAGTCCTAAGTCACTATGATCAGTTTTCAGAAACGATTGCTTTTATTACTTACAACATTATTTGTTGTAAGTTTTCTTTTACTTGGTTTCTTTCTCTCAGTGACCATCAGTGATCAAATATATAATAGTAAAGAAGAAGATATGGAGCGGCAGGCTGCTCATATTGAGCATATGATACGGAAAGAAGGGATTTTGACACACTATTTAAGCAGTGAAGATACAGCAGTGGACGAAATCATGATCAAGCAGAACGAAAAAGTCATCTATAAGACAGATGGTTTGAATACCGTGGATCTTGAAAAAAGTTTGAGTAATTGGACGGAAAGCTCACAGCAGAGTGAGTTCTTCCGGAGTTACAATGATTCAAACCGGACACTCCTCATCCGTCATTATAATGATTTAACAATATATCTTGTTGATGATATGTCAGAAGTCAGCCATATCATCAAGCAGATGTGGCAGTATTTACTGATTATATTTTTAATCGTTCTGCCGATCGTCTATATTATCGTCCGCTACATCAATAAAAGCTACATTGCACCTATCAGTGAAGTCACCTATGCATCGAAACTGCTGGCTGAAGGAAATTACAAAGTGAGGGTGCCGGAGAGTAGTGTGACAGAGACGAAAGATCTGTATATCAGTACGAACATTCTGGCGCGGACGCTTCAGTCATTGAATAATGAGCAGAAACTTCAGCGCAACAGACTGGAGACGACGCTTCANNAAACATTCCGTCAGCCATACTGCTCGTCAATAATCATGGGGATGTCGTGGTCAGCAATGACACGTATAACCGTCTGTTCAACAATGACGGCCCTTCCTTGAAAGGAAATTACGAAGAGGCTATCAATTATCCGGCTATCAACCGAATGATCAAGGAAGCCATCGCCACTGAAAAGACGATCAATGAAGCCGTTGAAATCAAAATTAACGTCCATCAAAAATATTTTGATGCGGCTGTCGTTCCCGTGCTATCCAAAACCCGCAAAAAATTAGAAGGGATTGTCATCGTGCTGCATGATATTACGCAGTTGAAAACATTGGAACAGATGCGCAAAGATTTCGTGGCCAATGTCTCTCATGAACTGAAAACACCGATTACATCCATTAAAGGATTCTCTGAGACATTGCTTGACGGTGCGAAGAACGACCCGGATTCATTGGATATGTTCTTGAATATCATATTGAAGGAGGCGAATCGCATTCAAGTGCTTGTCAGTGAACTGCTCGAACTGTCAAAAATTGAACGGACGAGTCATCTTCAGTTATCTCCTGTCAATATGGCTGATAAGGTGGCAAACTGTATTGAAGTGGTTCAGCAGCTGGCATTAAAAAAACACATTGATATTAAGCTGAATATGGAACCGGATGTCTACATACTGGCTGAGCCGAGCAAATTGAAGCAGGTCATCATCAATCTGCTGTCAAATGCCATCAATTACTCTTTTGAAAACAATAGCATTGAGGTTACCGTGCGACAAAGTGAAGGCGCATCCATCCTTGAAATTAAGGATTACGGTATTGGAATTTCTGAAGAGGAGCAGGTCCGTATATTTGAACGCTTCTACCGGGTTGATAAAGCGCGCAGCAGAGATAGCGGTGGTACGGGTCTTGGGCTCGCAATCGTCAAACACATCGTGGAAGTATTTAACGGTGAGATTGAAGTGGAGAGTCAGCCGGGTGAAGGATCGACATTCCGAGTCAAATTCAAATCACTATAACTTTATCAAATCTTTACAATGGCTTAACATATGACGGTGATACAGCTGTTATAATGTACTCAGACCCCTTCATTTTGAAGAGACAACAGAGGCGCATTTATGCGTCTCTTTGTTTTTGGTCTATTTTTTTAGCTTCTATTTAAGATGTGTTAAAATATAGATATCTAAAGGAGGCACTTATGAGCGAAAAACTAATATTAATTGACGGTAACAGTTTGGCATTTCGAGCGTTTTATGCCCTGCCGCTGCTGAAGAATACTGCTGGTATTCATACGAATGCGGTGTATGGTTTCACTTTGTTACTTGAAAAAATCATCAAAGACGAACAGCCGACGCACTTCTTAGTGGCATTTGATGCCGGTAAGACAACGTTCCGCCACGAGACATACAAAGATTATAAAGGCGGAAGACAGAAGACGCCTCAAGAACTCAGCGAGCAGTTTCCGTATATTCGAAAACTTGTTGAAGCCTACCATATCAAGCACTATGAGCTGCCGAACTACGAAGCTGATGATATTATCGGCACGCTGTCAAAAGAAGCGACTGCTGCGGGAATGGAGACGATCATCATTACTGGAGACCGCGATTTGACTCAGCTCGTCAATGATCATGTCTCTGTTTATTATACAAAAAAAGGTGTCACTGATATCGATCATTATACTCCTGAATTTGTTCACGAGAAATATGGATTTGGACCTGACAAGATTACCGACTTGAAAGGTCTGATGGGAGATACATCGGATAATATTCCGGGTGTACCGGGAGTCGGAGAAAAAACGGCGGTCAAACTGCTGCTTGAGTATGGCACAGTTGAAGCGGTCATCGCTCATCTTGATGATATCAAGGCGAAGAAGCTGAATGAGAATTTGACGAACCATCAAGCCGATGCATTGATGAGTAAGCAGCTTGCAACTATTAATCAAGAGGCGCCGATTGAAGTGACGCTGAGCGATACGAAACTGACCGATCATTCAAACGATAAAAAGATCGAACTGTTTAAATCGCTGGAATTCAAGCAGATGCTGGATAACCTTGATGCACCGCCTCAAACAGAAGACGTGGTGGACATTGAACTGTCTTCCATTGATGACATTAACTTTGACGGTCGGACCAGTATCTTTATTGACTGTTTCAAAGACAACTATTTGACGAATGACATCCTTCCGCTTGCCATCAGTGATGGACAGAAGACAGCGGTTGTTGCTGCTAACGACGTGTCGGAGCACCCGCAGCTGACAGCTTATTTAGCCGATCCATCCAAAGCAAAAGTGGTCTATGATGCTAAGAAGACGACAGTACTGTTAAACCGACTGGGCGCTGCGATTAGAGGCATTGAATTTGATATCACACTTGCAAGTTACTTGCTCGATCCATCGAATACTATTATCGATGTCGCTGAAATCGCTCGGCTTGAAGGGAAAAATGTCCCGTCAAATGATCAGATATTCGGTAAAGGAGCGAAGATGGCTGTGCCGTCAGATGACATCCTGAATGACTTCTTTGCGAAGCAGGCCGCGGCTGTGCTGGAACTTGCGGTGCTGTTAAAAGATAAGCTTGAACAAAATGAACAGCTGGCTCTGCATGATGAACTTGAACTGCCGCTCGCACTTGTGCTGGCTAAGATGGAGATGCAGGGCATTACCGTCAATAAAGATGAGCTGGTCATGATGCAGGATGAACTGAAAGGGCGCCTGGATACATTGGTCGCATCGATTCATGAACATGCGGGTCAAGCCTTCAATATTAATTCACCGAAACAGCTGGGTGTTGTGCTATTTGAAGACCTGCAGCTGCCGGTCATCAAAAAGACTAAAACAGGATATTCTACAGCTGTTGATGTACTGGAAGCCTTGCAAGGTAAACATCCGATAATCAATGATATCCTGATTTACCGTCAATTGTCTAAACTTCAATCAACTTATGTAGAAGGACTGCAGAAGATGATTGCTGATGACGGAAAAATTCATACGCGTTTCAACCAAGTTCTTGCTCAGACCGGCAGATTGTCTTCTGTTGAACCGAATCTGCAGAATATTCCGATTCGACTTGAGGAAGGACGCAAAATCAGAAAAGCATTCACTGCCTCGCAGCCGGGATGGGTTATTTTTGCAGCGGATTATTCACAGATTGAACTGCGGGTTCTTGCGCACATCACAGGAGATAAGAGCATGTCTGAAGCCTTTATCCATAATATAGACATTCATACGAAGACAGCAATGGAAGTCTTCAATGTAGACAAAGATGAAGTAACAGCGAACATGCGTCGTCAGGCTAAAGCCGTAAATTTCGGTATTGTCTATGGCATCAGTGATTATGGACTGAGTCAGTCGCTCGGTATTACAAGAAAAGCAGCGCAGAAATTCATCGATGATTATTTAGCAAGTTTTCCTGACGTTAAGCAATATATGGATGATATTATTCAACAGGCGAAGCAGGACGGCTATGTCTCTACATTGATGAAGCGCCGCCGCTACATTCCTGACATCACGTCACGCAACTTCAATTTGAGAGGGTTCGCTGAACGGACGGCAATGAATACACCGATTCAAGGGAGTGCCGCTGATATTATCAAGCTTGCGATGGTGAACTATGACAAAGCAGTTGCAGACACCGCATTCAGTGCTAAGCTGTTATTGCAGGTGCATGATGAATTGATCTTTGAAGTGCCTGAAGAAGAAGTAGAGGCGTTCAGCCTATTCGTCAAAGATATAATGGAACAAGCATTACCGCTCGACGTACCGCTGTTAGTCGAGTCTGACTACGGCCAGTCTTGGTATGATGCGAAGTAGGAGGAAATCATGCCGGAATTACCAGAAGTAGAACACGTCAAACGAGGGCTCAGTCCTAAGATTATTGGAGAAATCATTACAGGCGTCCATTTCTCAGAAAAAGTCACTGCCGGCAAATCTTCAGGGAAGCAGACGATTATTAAAGGCACGGACTTAGAGACATTTGAACGGAATATTATAGGGAGTACGATCAAAGCACTCGACCGCCGCAGTAAATATTTAATATTTACACTTGAAAATGAATGGCATGAACATTATATCATCAGTCATCTTGGAATGTCGGGTGCGTATTTTGTAGTGGACCAGCTTGAAGATATCGGGATACCGAACTACATTAATCACTGGCATGTAGCAGTTCATCTGCAGTCAGGCAGGCAGCTGATCTACAGTGATATTAGACGGTTCGGTGAACTGAGATATATAGAGCGGCTTGAAGAGGCGACGCAAATTATGGCGATAGCTCCGGAACCATTTGACGATGAGGCGCTGGACTATTATTTGACTCAGCTGACAGCGTCAAAATGGCAGGGCAGGACTATCAAAGAAGCGATCATGAATCATTCAGTGGTGAGCGGCTGCGGCAATATATATGCCTGCGAAGCACTGCATCTCGCCCGCATCAATCCGAACAAAACAGTCAAGCGGATCGGTCGGGCGAAACGAATCGAATTGTTTCAGGCGATCGTACATGTTCTGAATGAAGGAATTAAATACGGTGGCTCGTCTATATCCAGCTACCGGAATGTAGAGGGCAAGGAAGGCTTCATGCAGACGCGCTTCAATATATACGGCCGGAAAATATGCGCCACGTGCGGGGGACCAGTGTCTCAAAAGGTCATTGCAACACGCAATACACATTACTGCACACATTGTCAGAAGTAGGTGGAATGAATGAAAACTATTGGACTAACAGGTGGTATCGCAAGTGGTAAGTCAACGGTAGCTGAACTATTGAAAGGTTATGGGTTTGTTGTAGTGGATGCTGACGTTGCGAGCAGACAGGCTGTGGCGAAAGGGTCAGATGGCCTGCGTGAAGTTCAGGCGGTATTCGGAGAAGAAGCGGTGCTGAAGGGTGAAATGAATCGTCAATATGTCGGACAACTTGTATTTAGTGACGCAGCTAAACGACGTCAATTAAATGAAATCATTCATCCACGCGTCAGAGAAATGATGGAGCAGGAGAAGCTGAAAGCGCTGCAAGCAGGCCATCACGTCATCATGGATATTCCGCTGTTGTTTGAAAATGGACTCGAATCAACAGTGGATGAAGTTTGGGTGGTTTACGTCCCTGAATCAGTGCAGCTTGAGCGCTTGAAGAAGCGCAACCAGCTGTCTACTGACGATGCAGCTGCACGCATCAGTTCACAGTTGTCGATTGAAGATAAAAAGGCACGTGCTGACGTGATCATCGATAACAGTGGCACTCTTAAAGAGCTTCAACAGCAGGTAGAACGGCAAGTCGTACAGTTTTTTGAACGAAACGAAAAAAAATAACGGAAACCGCTTCCATGGACCCCTTATTGTGTTATACTATTGAAAACAAAAAGTATAACACAATAAGGAGAAGATGATATGACGACGAGAGTGGCAATTAATGGTTTAGGTAGAATCGGTAGAATGGTATTCCGTGCTGCGGCATTGAATAACGAACTGGAGATTATAGCTATTAACGCAAGCTATCCATCTGAGACACTTGCCCATCTGATCAAATATGATACGACTCACGGAAAATTTGAACTCGATGTTGAACCGTTTGACAATGGATTAAAAGTCAATGGTAAGGAAATTAAGCTTGTAGCTGAGCGTAATCCCGAATTGCTGCCATGGCAGGAATTAAACATCGATATCGTTATTGAAGCGACTGGAAAATTCAATGATGCTGAGAAAGCTGCAGCCCATTTAACAGCAGGAGCTAAAAAAGTATTGTTAACAGCACCGGGTAAAGGAAATGTGCAGACGATTGTCCGTGGTGTCAACTGCAACCAGCTGGATGTGGAAACCTATGATGTCATTTCTAATGCATCATGCACAACCAACTGTCTGGCACCTGTTGTGAAAGTGTTGAACGAAACGTTCGGCGTCGACAATGGTCTGATGACTACTGTTCATGCCTATACTAACGATCAGAAGAACTTGGATAATCCTCACAAAGACCTGCGGCGTGCACGTGCGTGCGCACAAAGTATCATTCCAACGTCAACAGGTGCTGCGAAAGCACTGTCATTAGTCCTGCCGGAATTAGAAGGTAAACTGCATGGCATGGCATTGCGTGTACCGACAACAAACGTCTCATTAGTCGACCTTGTCGTCGACTTGAAGCAGGATGTGACTGTTGAAGAAGTCAATGCAGCTTTTAAAGAAGCGAGTGAAGGCCCATTAAAAGGCATTCTTGATATCACTTTTGAACCATTGGTGAGTGTGGATTTCAATACCAACTCGATGTCGTCGATTGTTGATGGATTATCTACAATCGTGATGGGTAACCGCAAAGTAAAAGTACTGGCATGGTATGACAATGAGTGGGGGTATTCAACGCGCGTCGTAGAACTTGCATCGATGGTAGGTCAGGCATTGAATACAACATCAGATGACTTAGTAGAAGCATAAAAATAGATTGTGTTCACGTTGATGCTGAACATTAATACGGAGGTCCTAACTACATTTGTAGATAGGACCTTTTTACATGTGTCAGATAGTTGCATCANNATGCAACAATTAACAGGTATACATCATGTCACTGCGATTACAAGCAGTGCTGAAAAAATATATGACTTCTTCAATGAAATTCTAGGGATGCGTCTCGTGAAAAAGACAGTCAATCAAGATGATATCAACACGTATCATTTATTCTTTGCAGATGATGAAGGAAATGCCGGAATNNATCTTCGCAGATGATTAAGGAAATGCCGGAACTGATATGACATTGTTTGATTTCGCCGGTATTCAAAAAGGGATGCATGGCACAAACGAAATTGCACGCTCATCTTTCCGCGTACCGTCTGACGAGGCAGTGGATTACTTTGTTGATCGTTTCAATGCATTCAACGTTAAACATGACGGCATAAAAGAACAGTTCGGTAGAAAAGTACTGCCTTTTGAAGACTTTGACGGTCAGCTCTATCAAATCATATCTGATGAACATGATAACGGTGTTGCACCGGGCAAACCTTGGAAAAATGGTCCGGTTCCAGAGGCGTTTGGTATTTATGGTCTAGGACCGGTCGTCATCAATACCAGCCAGTTCAATGCATTCAAAGCTGCGTTTGAAACAGTCTATATGTTCAAGGAAACAGCAGTAGAAGGAAACCAGCATTTATTCGAAACAGGTGAAGGTGGTAATGGTGCATCAGTGATTATCGTTGATCAACCGGAAGGACCGGCCGGATACCAGGGCTTTGGGACAATCCACCATGTGGCATTCAGAGTACCTGATGAAAACGGTCTGAATGAATGGATTGAAAGATTGCAGGGCTATGGTCTGCCCAACTCAGGTTATGTCGACCGCTTCTTCTTCAAATCACTGTATGCTAGACTTACAGCACCATTATTATTTGAAATCGCGACAGATGGACCTGGATTCATGGGCGATGAACCCTATGAAACATTAGGTGAGAAGCTATCTCTTCCACCATTTCTTGAACCACAGCGTGAAGCAATTGAGGCTCAAGTCAGACCAATTGATACAGTAAGAAGTACAAAATAGTCACTGGAAGGATGATACAGACGATGAAACATATATACAATAGAGGAACAAACGACAATACATTATTACTGCTCCATGGGACAGGCGGCAATGAATATGATTTACTGCCGATCGGTTCATTGATTGATTCAGACGCCAATGTCCTGAGTGTCAGAGGGAAAGTCAGTGAAAATGGTATGCCTAGATTTTTCAAAAGACTTGCTGAAGGAGTATTTGATGAACAAGATTTAATATATCGTACGAAAGAATTGAATACATTTATTGATGACGCTGCAGCGGACAATGGCTTCAACCGAGATCATGTGGTGGCAGTCGGATATTCAAACGGCGCCAATATCGCTGCAAGTCTCCTTTATCACGACAACAAGTCACTTAAGCATGCTATTTTATTTCACCCGATGGTTCCCCTCCGCAACGTTGAACTGCCGGACTTAACTGGGACTCATGTCTTTATCGGTGCGGGTACTAACGACCCAATCTGTACACCGGAACAAACAGAAGAACTGGCAGAAACATTACGTCATGCCGGTGCAGAAGTAGAATTATTCTGGCATCAACAAGGGCATTCGTTGACACCGGATGAAGTGCAGCATGCTGCAAAGTGGTATCATCAATTATAATAAAAAAAGGAAATGGTTTATGCCATTTCCTTTTTTTATGGATTTTCAGCCGGTTCATGCCGGAGTTTAAGCGGTAGATGACTCAACGTATCAACGACGGTCTTCGCCATGATGTCGTAGCCATAGACGTGTGGATGGAGACCGTCAACAGCAAGGTCCGGATTGAGATAATCAATACCATCATCCGTTAATGTCATAGCTGAATAATAGTCGATGTATGGAATGCTTCTGTCATAAGCAAACTGTCTTAACTCATCATTGATGCGTCGAATCGTCTCTGCCCGCAATTCGAATGACTTCAGATGCTTCCGGTTGGTGGACGTCACTGAAGTGATGGCAATCGGAATGTGATGTGCTGCTGCAGCGGTGACGATGTCCTTGATGTCATCAGTCACTTGCAGAACTAGCCGGTCACTTGTTTCCTGACTCAGCGACTGATCGAGATCTTTTGTGTTATTGACTCCCGCAGACAAAATGATAAAGTCAGGATTCAGCTGCAGCGCATCGGCGTAAAATCGCTTTTTTATATACATGGTGCGGTCGTTTGAAATGCCGCGGTTGATCAATCTGCTGCCGTCAGTCAACTCAAAGTAACTGTCTAAGTCCCAGTAGGCGGTAATGGAATCACCGATGAACAGAATACCGACCGGGTCATTATGGTAGAGCAGCGTTTCATTTCTCCGATTAAATTTATCCCGTTCCTTGTTGACAGGATTGCCTTCTTCAAATTTTTCTAGAGCTAACATATCAGGTCTCATAGATCTTCCTCCTCCTGTGAGTTATACCCTTTCAATAACGGTTTTTAACTCTTCTTGAATCATGTATAATAAGATGATAACTATGAGTGAGGTGAATGNNACATGCAGATGATCTGACAGCGATTAGAAGGCGTCGTGAATGCGAACAGTGCGGGGCGCGGTTCACAACATTTGAACGCATTGAACTGGCACCGCTGATCGTCGTCAAGAAAGACGGAACAAGGCAGGCCTTCAACCGCGACAAAGTACTCGGCGGGCTGGTCAGAGCGAGTGAAAAGCGCCCCGTTGCTTTTGATGACCTTGAAAAAATTACGAATGAAATCGAATTTCAACTACGTGAAAACGGCAAGAATGAAGTCTCTTCTGTAGATGTCGGTGAACTGGTCATGGATGAACTGATGAAGCTCGACCAAGTGTCCTATGTCCGCTTCGCCTCTGTTTACAAAGAATTCAAAGACATTGATCAACTGCTGAGCACGATGCAGGGGATATTAAATGATAAAGACAAGAAGTAGGTGTTGATGTGCATTATTTTTCTGGGTTAAGACCCGCTGACTCTTTTATCGTCCATACAAACTATGTACAGTCACCGCTGTCAGAAGAAGTGTTGAAGCGGCTGTATATCCCATTGATCGGACTTGAAAGTAT
>DJUI01000035.1:11871-13736 GCA_002438305.1 Staphylococcaceae bacterium UBA6286
CGACCCACAGACCCATTATTTAATTTTGAATGAACTGAAGATGAATTTAAGTCATTTTGAGCAGCTGCGTGAACGGCTGGAAGGTATCGGATTAATGAAGACCTTTTTGAAGACAGGAGAAGAGCAGTGTTTCGTCTATAAGCTGATCAGTCCAGTGATGCCTCATCAATTTTTCAATGATCCGATGCTGTCTGTGTTCTTATTCCAGGTTGTCGGCAAAGAGCGGTTTAATCAGCTTAAAAAACAATTCTGTACGGAGACGATCGATTTGTCAGATTACCGCGATGTCTCAAAAAATTATATGGATGTCTTCGGGACACCGAAAGAGCCGGATGCCGCCATTTTTAAAGACAATTATCATATCATTAAAACCAAGGATTCATTAGGGATTCCAGTCCATCAGCAGACATTTGATTTCGACCTGCTGGAGATGCTGCTCAATCAAAACTTGATTACGCGTGAACAGCTGCCGAAAGAGACCCGTGACTTGATCACTCAGCTGTCTGTACTCTATGATATTGCGCCTACTGAAATGCGGAGAATCATCCTGCAGTCACTCAGTGCAGATCAGACCATTTCGCACGAAGAGCTGCGCAAAAATGCCCGTGATTTCTATCAGATGGAACATCAAGGGAATCTGCCGGCATTGACTGAAGCGCGGAAGCAGGAAGATCATGAAGATCAGACACAGCTGTCATGGTATGACATGATGGATATTACAAGTCCGGTAGAGATGCTTGCATCGATCAGCAAATCAGAACCGACGACGCGCCAGAAACAATTGATTGAATCGATCATTGAACGTGAAAAACTGCCGTTCGGTGTGATCAACATACTGCTGCAGTACGTGATGTTCACTAATGATATGAAGCTGCCGCAGCGCTATATCGAAGAAATTGCATCCAACTGGAAGAAGTTAAAACTGCAATCCAGCAAACAAGCCTATGATTACGTGAAGAAAATTCAGAAACAGCAGGCTGAACGTAAATCGGAACAGAAAACTGCGAAGATACGGACGCGCCCGTCTTATGAGAAGACCCCTCTCTGGGTGACGCAGATGAAAGAAGGGGTTCAAGTTGATGTCCAAAATGATACTGAACTTGAAGATGAAAAAAGAAAGCTTGAAGAAGAACTGAAGAACTTCTGGAAGGAGGACCACTGATGAAACCATTCAACGCATTTTTAAAAGATAATCCNNCAATCCAGGGATACAGGCGCGTATTGCACAAGTCAAGCAGGAGACAATCCATGATGATGAAATCAAAGCATTTCTGATGGAACACCCGGAAGTGACTGACGAGATCATTGATAAAGATCTGTCCATTCTTCAGGAATATAAGGATCAGTCGAAGCTGTGCGACCGCTGCCGGAACTATGGCAGCTGCATCAATTTCGTCAAGGGACATACGCCGTCACTGTATGTTGAGGACCAGCGCATAAAAATTGCTTATTCGCCATGTCCGAACAAGAAAGTGTATGACGAAGAAATGAAGATGAAAGAGTACGTCACTGCGATGCATGTCCCTTATGAAATATTGAACGCTAAAATAAACACGGTTGATCTTGACTCAACTGAACGTCTGAACATTGTCAGACAGGCGATGCAGATCTGCAATGATATCGCGGCAGGAAAGCCTACTAAAGCAATGTACATTCACGGGAGCTTTGGTACCGGTAAATCATTTATTTTAGGAGCGATTGCCAATCAGCTGAAAGAAAAGCATGTCTATTCAACGATATTCTATGTCCCGGAATTCATTCGTGAATTGAAGGCAGGTTTCAGTGACCATTCATTCGAGCAGAAGCTGGATCGTGTCAGAAAGAGTCCAGTATTGATGCTTGATGATATCGGTGCTGAAGACTTG
>DJUI01000019.1:0-245 GCA_002438305.1 Staphylococcaceae bacterium UBA6286
GCGACGGCTATATCAAATGGTGTGAAGCCGAACTTGTGGTCCGTATATAGACTGAAAAATGATTCGAACGCCGCGAGTCCGAATGATGAAATCAAGATGACGATAAACGCATAGAGAAACATCGGTTTCATCAGTTTTTTGAAGCTGCTGTTGTGAGAAACTGCTTTGTCAGCAGACATCTTCTGACGTGTCGGTTCTTTCAGAATAATGAAGCCGACAATCGCAATCAACAGTGCGACGGCCGA
>DJUI01000019.1:450-24407 GCA_002438305.1 Staphylococcaceae bacterium UBA6286
AGCCATTCAATAGCTGTGCTGAGACCGAAGAGCAGTTCTGATACACTGAAGACGATGAGGCCGCTGATGATCATCAGCTTACGGCCGTAACGGTCCACTGCCTGTCCCGCAAACGGCGAAATAATCAGCTGAGTCAACGCAAACGCAGCTGTCATATAACCGACCGCTGCCCCGCTGAGATGAAGTTCATTCATAATGGTCGGCAGTACAGGAATGACGAGCCCGATACCGAGGAAAATGATGAACATAATCGATAGTAAGATGGTAAGTGTGATATTTTTATGCATAAGTACCTCCCTGCATTCGTAAAATTTGCCTTAACTACCAGTATGACGGATAACAAAGCTTCGTCAAGAAAGATGTTTCAATCTTCAGTGCATGTACGATTACACAATATTCTAAAATCTTTCTTTGTGAATATGAGTCAATTCACTTATAATGAAGACAAAATATATTAACGGGAATGATTACCATGGATTATAGAGAAGCATTGATGAATTTAAGCGACCAGGATTTAAAATTGATATACAGCTATTTATTTGAAAAGGAAGACGTCGGCGATATTCACCGCATTGAACTGATTGAATCGATCAGACAGGAGGTCCTTGAGACTGACTATATTTCGCAAATGCTGGTGATGATGCCGGAAGACGAATACGGCATTTATATGAAAGCAGTCAAAGCCGGTCACGAATTTGTGCCGATGCCTGCTGACCGCATGCCGTTTGCGCTGCAGCTGCTGCTGATGTTCGAAAGTAAGAAAGGGCTGATGATTCCGTCTGACTTAACAGAAGAAATCAACAAACTCAACATCAAAGAGATCGAAGCAGAGCGGACGCATGTCGACAACGAAAAAACATTTCTGACAGGAGTCTTATTTTTGTACGGCTATGTACATGAACAGCACGTGGCACGCCTCTACAACGATTATTTCGGCGAACCGCTGCCGATTGAAAAATTCAATGAGTGGATCGCCATTCTTGGCTTGAAACGTGTCAATGATGTCGTCATGATGCCGGCGATCTACGAAGGGTACGAAGGCGAAGAGACACCGCCGTATTCACCGAACTATTATTATCATCCGGCGTCACTGGAAGAGCTCGGTCTGTATGCCGGACCTGACCATCATAGACACACTCAGGAAATGCAGGATTTATTGACGTTCATCGAAACACATACGCAAGAGCTGCCAAAAGAAGAACGCGATGAACTCATGGATGCTGCTGTCTTCCTGATCATCGCAAGTAACGATGCCAACGTGACGATGGAAGAACTGATCAACATGTTCGCGAAAAACTTATCGACACGGGAATTCGACATGTTCGAGTCACTGTTCGTCAAAACATTGGATACGACACGCCTCTGGATATATGGTGGTATGACAGTGGAAGAAGTGAGAGAAGCGACAGAAGAACGCGAAAAAGTGGAAGAAGAAGAAAAAGAGAAAAAAGTCATCAACTTCGATGTCTTCAGACAGAACTAAATGGAAATGGTTGTGACGGTCCTGTTCATCTGCGGTGTCCTCTACTATGCAAGAAAGGGGCTGACAGTGACGCTGCTGCTCGCACTCATGCTGCTGCACCGTGTCCTGCTCGCAGTGCTCAGAAGCGTCTGGTACGGTGTGGAGCCCACTGCAGCTGTATCAACGCTTGTCAGTCCGTGGACGCTTATTGTTGCCGCCGCTTTTTGTGCAGCAGTAATCATGCGGATGGTCACGGGGCGGCGCATTTAATGGAAATGGAGGAAACGATATGAAACAACTCAGTCTATTACTAGTTCTGCTGCTGGCTGCGTGCGGCCAGACGGAAGAAGAACAAGTGACGCAGCAAACAGCGAAAAAAGAAACGACGAAAAAAGAAACAGCAAAAAAAGACGCTGCAACAGAAGAAGTCGACTATCAGTCGTTGACGAAGCGTCAGGTCAATGACTACTTAAAAGCGGTGCCCGCTGCATTCAGTGATAGAGACTATGAGGCGCTCAAGCCGTATATCTACAAAGATTCGGAAGCGGCGAAATATATTAAGAAGACCATGCCGACTGGTCACTTTGACCGCTATACTATCCCGGAATTTTCGGTCGGAGACATCACTGTCAACGGAACGAAGTCAAAGGCCACTGTCACACGCCTGATGTCATCAGCTGCAACTGATGACCAGCTGACAAAAGTCATTACAGTGTATGACCTCAGCTACGACAAAGATAACAACACGATGCTGATCACTGATTTTAATGACCAGTTAGTTCAACCTGTCCCAGCAAGCACGACGAAGCCACCGACGGAGGGGCCGACGACTGAAGCAGCAACGACTGAATCGGCCGTCGAAATGACAGCTGACGACGCACGCACACTAGTGGAGGCACGTTACCGAAAGCAAGTAGAGCAGGATTATAGCGACGCTAAAGTCACCTTCACCTATACTGCTCGCCAGCCGGAAGAAGATGCAGGCGGTACATACTATCCTATTCAAGCCGTCGACAGCAGACAGACCACTGAAAATCTACTGCAGTCATTCAAAGTCTATGTGGCGTCACAAGAAATCGTAGCCGAATAATCGGCTCCATACACAAAAACAGCAGCGATGCACCATCGCTGCTGTTTGCTATTCTCCGACGCCATCTTTGTAGTCGGCATGATCTGTGAAACGGTCTTTCTGTTCGGATACGAGACCATGACCTTCCACATCAATCCCGTCGATGCTCTCGTCATAGTCTTTCGTTAAGTCCTCAGGCTTCGACGTGCCGCCTTCCTGCGGGTCGATGCCGTCCATACTACTGTCATAGTGCTTCGTTTCATCTGTGTTCTCAGCCATAACCATCCTCCTTATACGTGCGTTTTACGGTCCTGTTTGACAAGCAGTCTGATGATCTCGTCATGCTGTTCGATGAGGCGTTTCTGATGACGCAGTTGTTTGATGAAGAGTCCAATCACTACAATGAGCAGTATACTAGGTATCAATAACGGCAATGTAGCAATGAAAATATCCATCGCACTGATATCAAACCACTCGAACACTATTCGTCGTCCTCAGCAATCATCTCATCATCCATCAGTGGATCTGGATCCAGTTCTTCCACTCCTGCGTCAGGTGCCACACCTAATGAATCGTTCACGAGTTCTGCTTCCTGCTCGCCGCCCGTCAATGTTTCATTGGTCAGTTGGTTCTGTTCAGTTTCCAAACCTTCATATTGTTCTTCAGCCATGTCATTCACTCCTTTGGGCATCTTCATCTAAAAATAAATCATCAATCAGCTGTTCCATAAAATTCGGGTCTTCCATCTTGTCGTCAGCCGGGTCCTGGTACGAAATTGACGGCGTCGTCGGGTCGCTGTCCTCATACGTCTTCTTTATTCCAGCTTCATTGCTGACATCATCAAAATTATTGTTGAAAGTCATAGCCATTCCCTCACTTATAAAAAAAGCACGTTGTATTAACAACGTGCGCTCGTATTATTTTTCGTCTCTTGACGTATCGTCTCTGTCAGCATCAGCTTCCATATCTTTGCCGGCATCGGCATTGTCTCCGCCGAATTTGTCATTGACGTAGTCTTTACCTTTTTCAATGTATTCGTCTTTATTATCCTCGAAATGCTGTTGACCTTTGTCTTTCAAATCGTCTAAACCTTTGTTGAAATCCATTAACAATCACTCCATTTCATTAAGTTGTTATACAATTAATGTTTACCACGTCACCAGTAAATTAAACATCGCTACAGCGCAAAATATAACAGCGCGACAAAATGGCAGGCGGCACCGATTAAAATGAAGAAGTGCCAGATCATATGGAAATAAGGTCTTGATTTCTGTGCGTAGAACCACGAACCGGCAGAATAAGCGACGCCGCCCGCAACAATCAATATCAGAAAAGTCAGACCGACTTTCATCCATAAGATGGGGAACAAAATAATTCCGAGCCATCCCATAATCAAATACATCGCAAGACTGATTTTCGGATTGACTCTGACGGTCAGCGCTTTGTAGAGAATGCCGCCGATCGTAATGAACCACTGAATGATCATGATTGTCCAGCCGAGCTTCCCACCGACAATACTAAGGGCAAGCGGCGTATAACTTCCAGCTATCGCGACGTAGATCATGCTGTGGTCGATAATGCGCATGACGTATTTGTGAGTGGAGTTATAGGGCATCAAGTGGTAGATGGCTGATGATAGAAACATCAGGAAAATACTGATCAGAAATACCGATATGCCGATTGAAAAGACATTCCCGCCTATTGTATAGCTTTTGACAGCGAAATAGGGAAGAGACAGCAGGATGAACAGTGCAGGAACACCGTGTGACACAGAGTTGCTGACTTCTTCACCAAGCTTCAGCTGAGGGATATTTTTGAAGTTATAGGTTATGTCATTCATTATTATCACCTTTATAGTTAAGTTATAGTTAGTTTACCACGAAATGCATGACAATGAACTACAGATGGATTTGTAAATAACCATATGCGGCACGACCGACAAAATAAATGAACAGTACCCAGATGGTGATGATGAACAGGGTGATGATGTATTGATGTTTAATATCAATATCACCATCCATGGTACGAGAGTCATCGAGAACATGCTTTGGAATGAGTTTGTAGCATATATAGATACCGACCGGCAGTAGGACCAGGTCATCCACAATGCCGAGCACCGGTATAAAGTCAGGAATCAAATCGACCGGACTGATGGCATAGCCGATAATGAAGAGTGTAAGAAATTTCACGGATGTCGGAATATCTTTGTGCTGCGTCGCGAAGTAGAGCGTCAGCAGCTGACGCTTCATCTTGCTTGCAAATTGTTTTAAACGATTCATAGTTGCCTCCTTCAGTCACCTTATTATCGCATGTCATCCAGTCGATGTTAACTAAGATCCATCGTCTGCAGCATCAAAAAATCATGGGTTTATTACAATTATGTTACAATAGTCGAAAAATTTACACAGTTCATAGATTAAAGCCCTCAACCATTGATTTAATGCGGTTTAATACATCAATAAAATTTACACTTTTTTGACAATGGCCATTTATCCATGAACTGGAAAAGTTCGGCAGGCGAACACGATAATCGTTGTAAATACTCACTTTTCGGCGCTTCTATCTCTCTCGTGTTCGGGTTTGAAATGACTGATATTAAATGCATTTGAAATGATTTGAAAGGAAACTGTAATATTCCGGTCGTGCCACATGTGGCATTATATTGACATATCACAATAATATAACGACATGGAGGACCAGGGCTTGAAGAAAAAAGTTTTTATTATGGCGACGACAGCATCGGCCGCCGCTGCAGCGTACAGTTACCAAGCAGAAGCAGCATCTTACACAGTGAAAGCCAATGATTCATTATGGGCGATCGCTAACAAGTACAATACCTCTGTCACTGAACTGAAACAATTGAATAACTTGACTTCAAACCTGATTTTTCCGAATCAGCGTCTTGTTGTCTCCAGTTCAGGTGGCACGACAGCACCTAAACCAACCCCGCAGAAGAAACCTGAATCAACGACGACGACAACAACAACGACCGCAGGAACACACATTGTTCAATCGGGCGAAAGCTTATCATTGATTGCTATGAAGTACGACACGACGTATACGAAGATCATGGAATTGAACAACTTATCGTCTTACTTGATCTTCCCGGGGCAGAAGCTGAAGATTTCAGAGTCCGTAACGTCAGCACCCGTGAAAACACCAACGACGACGACTAAGACGCCGACGACAACAACAACCACATCAGGCGGCACGAAGTACAGGGTGCAGGCTGGGGATTATCTCTACAAAATCGCGACTCAGTACGGGGTTTCTGTAGCTAAACTGAAATCATGGAACGGCCTGACATCAAACATCATCTACGTCAATCAGCAGCTCGTTGTCTCTAACGCCGTAACAACAACAGAGAAAGCACCCGCACCAACAGCTGAACCTGTACCACAGCAGACGACAACGTCTCCCGTATTCAACCACCAGAACTGGTATGACTACGGACAATGTACATGGCATGTTTTCAACAAACGTGCTGCAATCGGCAAAGGTATTTCTGCTTACTGGTGGAATGCTAATAACTGGGCAAACGGTGCAAAAAACGATGGCTTCACAGTGAACAGCACACCTGAAGTAGGAGCAATTGCTCAAACAACAGCAGGATGGCTGGGGCACGTGGCATTCGTTGAACGTGTCAATGCAGACGGTACTATTTTAGTATCAGAGATGAACTATTTGACACCTCCAGGCGTTGTTGGATACAGAACGCTGACACGTGCTCAGATGAGTGACTATGTCTTCATTCATTGATTAACTTTTTTTAACACATCCGTTCATTTCGGATGTGTTTTTTGTTATGCTTGTAGCTAAACAACAACAGGGGTGAAGCGCTATGAAGAAAATACTACTACTGGTGGTGATGGTCATGATGACTGCATGCAGTGACAACGAAAAAGATAACAAACTGGAGCGGGTGCTGAGCGCCAATGAAGTCATTTCAAGCTATCACATGGAAATGACAAGTGATAATGACTACAGCGACCGCGACATCTCACAGTCAATGTCCTACAAAGACGGCATGGCCCAGATCGTCACAGGAGGTCACAAACAATCCGTCACTTATATCACAGACGACACCCAGTATCGACTCGCCCATAACCGCGTCGTGAAGAGTAAAGCAAGTGAAGTCATCGATGTCTACGATGAACAGATGAAGTTCCTTAAACAATACAAGCAGTATTTCAAAGTCACAACAGAGCAGCAGCAGATCATCTTCACATCAAGCCGGCAGCTGCTGAAAGACAAAGACGCGCTGACAAAGTTGAACCTGAACGATGCACCGGTCGATGAATTCAGCATCGAATATGTATTCGGCCCAGATGACACACTCAAGCAGTATTCCATCGAACGCCTGCAAAAAGACCGCAAAAAACTATATGACACAGTCTATCACTATAGTGATGTCAACAAACTGGAGACGATTGACATCCATCCGCTGATCAAAGAAGAGATGTATTAGGTGTAGTGATGAGGAGAACACATACGCAAACAGGCTGGAACTCGCTTGAGTTCCAGCCTGTTATTGATTAGTTCTGTTCACAGCCGACCTTGTCTTTATCGCGGTCAAATGCTGGGCGATAGGAAGGATGTTTCGATGTGATGCCGTACGGATAATACTTTCTCACTTCCGTACAATTCTTCAAATACGTGGGTGCTGATTTCAGCTTCACTGATGTCGGCTTCTTAGACGTTGCGGCTTTCTTGACGACGAACCCTTCACCGTACGGATTGACGTAGCCTGGTGTCTTCCAGATTCGCAGCTTGGCTTGCTGCGCATGTGTCTGTGCTTTATTCAACGTCGCTAAATATTTACGCTGGCTGTAAATATAGCCGACCCGTGCGTACCCGTTATAGACAAGCTTCTCGTTGATCATCGTGCTGCCGCTGTACAAATAGACGAGATGTCGGCCGTAGTAATCTGTTTTGCCGCCGGTGTCATACTGGATGGACAGCTTGCCGGACTTCGCGAGCTTGGTCAAATACGTCTTTGCTTCTTTGCTGTAAGGTTGAACGGGGGTGTTCGGCTTGACGGATTCAGGGGTATCGATGAGCAGCAGTCTTAATGTCAACAGCTTCCCGCTCGTTGTTGTTACTTTCAGTGTGTCGCCGTCAACCGTGCTTGCATAGTAGACGGTTTGACGCGAGGCTGCTTCGGCACCAGGCAGCGCGCTGAATGATAGCGCGGTGAAAAGAACGCTGATCAGCAGTAGACGGAATAATTTCATCATGATCTTCTCCTTATTGTATAAAAATGGTATAAATTAACTCAATTATACATAAGAAGTTTCAGTTAGGAAATATAATTTTTTGAAGCAAAAAAAACCACTGTCACAAAAACCAGTGGTCTACAGTCTTTTCTCTATTTCTTTGATAAGCGTATCGAGTGCTGCATCGACTATCCGGTAGAGCGCTGCACGAATCTTCTCGACGATATCGACTTCTTTCTCGCGCTCTTCTGTCGTCGTGTTGAACCCTTCACCGTCCTCGTTGACATAGCCTTCCAGTGACCAGATCTTCAGTTTCTTCTGCTTGGCGTAACGCTCTGCCTCCTGCAGTTCGTACAGATGGTCTTTCTGCTGGTAGATGTAGCCGACGCGGGCATACCCTTTACGGACGAGCATTTCGTTGACCATGTCATCACCACAGTACAAGTAGACGAGTTCACGTTTGTAACGGTCATAGCGTCCTTTTGAATCATGTTCGATTGACAAATCGCACGTCTTCACAAGCGATTCTGTATATTTCGCTGCTTCCAGACTATACGGCTGGACAGGAGTGTTCGGCTTCTTTGACTCTGGTGTATCAACTAACAGCAGGCGGACAGTCTTCTTGCGGCCGTTCTGTTTGACGCTGAGCGTGTCGCCGTCAATCGCCCGGTCGAACGTCACGTCATAGCGTTTGGCGTCGGCCGTGCCGCCCGTCATAACGACAGCTGCCAGTATAATCAGCAGTACTTTAGTGAATATCTTCATTGAATCCCTTCCATCTACAAAAATATGATTTATTATAGCATGAATTGTTATGATAAAATAATAAGCAAATGAGGTGGCATTATGAAAACAAAAGGAATCATTCTGACGACAGCTGTCGCCGCAGTCGCAACAATTCTCGGCAGCTTCGTACCGCTGATAGGAGCGGCAGTGTTCAGCATCATCCTCGGAATCATCATCAGACAGCTGGTAGCGCTGCCGTCTGACTATGAACCCGGCATCAAGTATTCAGGAAAGAAAATACTGCAGTATGCGATTATATTGATGGGCTTCACGTTGAGCTTCAGAACAGCGGTCACTCTCGGCCTGTCATCGCTGCCGATCACGTTGACGACGATAACGGCTGCACTGTTATGCAGCTATGTCATCGGCCGCTGGATGGGCATTCCTGAACGCATCCGTACATTGATCGGCGTCGGCACGGCTATTTGCGGCGGGTCAGCCATTGCAGCCGCGAGTCCGATTGTCGAAGCGGACGATGATGAGATTGCCTTTTCTATTTCGACGATCTTTCTCTTCAATATCATAGCGGTGTTCCTGTTCCCGGTGCTCGGCCACTTGCTGAACATGACGTCAACCGGCTTCGGTTACTTTGCGGGTGCTGCCATCAACGATACGAGCAGTGTGGTCGCTGCCGGCTATACGTTCAGTCAAGAAGCGGGGGACACAGCGACCGTCGTCAAGCTTGTCCGCGCGCTGATGATTGTGCCGGTATGTCTGCTGCTGTTAGTCATCAAAGTCCGCCGCGAGCAGCAGGAGCAGACAGTAGCCATCAAGAAAATCATGCCGTGGTTCATCGTTTATTTCTTCCTGGCAAGTGTGTTCGTCAGCATCGTCCCGCTGCCTGAGGAACTGGTCGCACTCATCAAGCAGACGGCGACCTTCATGATTGCCGTTGCACTTGCCGGAATCGGTCTGTCCGTCGACTTGAAGTCATTCAAGGCTATCGGCTACCGGCCGGTTATGCTCGGTGCCGTCACTTGGTTCATCGTCACTGTGACGACACTCATTCTGCAGCAATTATTAGGCATATGGTAGGAGGTTGCTATGACAAAGAAATTAATATTCACTGTGCTGCTCGCAGTCATCGCTATTTTACTGCAGAAGAACGACGCGACATAACACGTGCGGGAAGCACGTCCACACTACAACAAAACGCCCGGAACATCGTGTTCCGGGCGTTACTATTATTTCTCGTCTTTCGGTGGTTCTGCTTCCCGGCCGAGGTCAGCTGGTGCGAGTGGGTTGTCGCGCTTTGGCACCGCTTTGTCAGTGGAGAACACTTTGGGCGGCACGTCCCCTTGTTCTGCGGTCGTCGTCTTGCCGGCACGGTTGACCACTGACTTCGACAAGTCCATCTTCTGGCGGTCTTCGCTGAAATCACTCAAACGGTCTTCGTCCGCATCATCTGACAGATTGATGACACTGTCGACAAAAATGCCTGTGCCGTTAGCGACGAGCAGTCCCGACACGTCATTGAATGTCGTATGGTGAAACGTGGCTGTCGTATTGTTGGCATAGACTGCCGTAATCGGTGTCTGCTTACCGTCGATCTTGAGATTGTTGACCGTCGAATTGTACATATCGAGCGAATATTTCTTTGGATCCATACCTTCTGTGTAATAGACGCCGTGAACAATATCATTACGCCCATACGGCAGCAGGTCAATCGTTACATTGTTCGACCGCTCCTTCAGCTCACCGTTCACACCCGCAGCGATGAAGTAGTTCTTCGCCCGCGTCTTGACGTTGTCGCTGTTCATGTAGACATTGCCGTAAGTGGATTCCACATGAAGCGTCGTTTCGTAGTCATTGAATACGGAGTTGGTAATATTGAACGTTGTATTCTGATCTTTCAGCCAGTTGTCTTCGTCCGCATCTTGAATAGTCCCGTTCTCAAACACAACGCCGATCCATCCCATATATTCCTTCGAGCGCTTAGACGTCTTGGCATTGGAAGTGACGTTGTCGATATTGACTATGGCGTCATCACGGTGGCCGCTCAAGTAGAATGCCATCCCGAAGCTGTCGGTAATATCATCGCCGCCGACATCATCAAGTGTGACGTCATGAATATCGACATTTCTATATTCCTGGGCAAATATCGTGTAGCCGCCGTACATATGCTCAAACGTCACATCGTGTACGGTCAGCTGCTTCGTATTCGTCACCGCAATCCCTTTCGTCATAGGAGTATTATAGAAATCACTTGAATCTTTCATTGTAAAATACAAGTCTTGAGGGTTGCGGCTGCCGTCGATAGTAATTCCTTCAATCTCCAGCTCAATCAGATTATCACTTGTCCCGTTCAACCGGAACGCATAGAATTCAGGCGGATTGATCATCGGATTTTTCGGACGGATGACAGCACCGTCTCCCTTTATATGAAGCCCTTTAATGTCAGATACTTCAATCGTCCGGCTCGTGTGATAAGTCCCTTTTGGAATGTGCAGTTCAATCGCTTCCTGCTGCGCCTGTTGGATCGCCTTCTCAAAGGCATCGGCATCATCTTTGCCGTCGTCCGGCTTGGCACCGAAATCGCCTACTGATATCGTCTTTGCATCTTTAATCGCAGGTGCGTCATTAGTGACGACGACTTGTTTCGGCGGCTCCTCTTTATTCCATATAGTCATCCACAGTACCCCCAGCACAGCTAATACTGCTAACGGTATCCACCACAACTTCTTGACAACTGTTTGATCAGTTTTCGCCATAAGCCCCTCCTTAAGTTATTTACATCATTCTAACACAATTTACCTCAAATCACAGATATCGCTATGCACGCAAAAAGTAATTTCAGTATAATGGCACTATACACTTTAAGGAGGCAATTATGAGCCCACATTATTTCTGGTTGAACTGCGGCTATAACCGCTTCAATCATGTCGAAGATTTGACCGGGCAGGTCTCTGTCTTTGATTCATCTGTTCATTTCAATCCGTCAGAAGGCTACACAGCATTCAAACGTGCACGGCTCGGGGATAAAGTGATCTTCTATCAAGTACAGAACAAGATCGGTCTGCTCGGGGCAGGGACTGTCGTCAAATACGAAGAGCCTAGGCGTGGTAAGATTATCATCCATTTCCGCCTGGAAGAGACGCTGAACCCGGTCACGAAGGACTATTTAGCACGCAGCGAACAGCTGAAGACAACGCTGTCCCGAATGAAGGAGCAGCTGCTGAACCCGCTCAGTGAAGAAGACTATGAGCAGATTGTTGCTGTCGGCCGCGGAGAGGAGAAGATCAACCGCTACTTCTTGATGAAGGAGATGGAGCCTTTTGTCAAAGGAGAAGAGTATACGATCTTCGTCCGCACCGTGAACGGTATCGAGCGTAACGGCTTCAAGCATTATCAGGAGATGCAGCAGGGAGACCGCGTCATCATCTACCGGACAGCACCGGAGCGCGGTATATACGGTGTCGCCGAAGTGACGTCAGCCATGCAGAAACTACCGGTCATTCAAGGTCGCACCGATTCAACAGCAGTGATGATCAAGTATTCAGGAGATATCGACTACAAGACCATCTATGATCTGGACCGTGAGCCGATGCTCCGCGCCCAGCACTTCCTCGCTGACAACTGGAACGAATCCGTCACAGAACTGACCAAAGTGCAGTATGACGTCATGCTTGAGGCGGGTGACAAGGAAGAGGAACCGCTTAAGACAACGCCGTACTTGCACGAGCTGATCAAGCAGGCCAATCTGCCGAACCCTGACAGTTCAAAAGTATTCGTCACACCGAGCGGCCGTAAGCTGCCGGACAAAGCGCCCGCTGCTAAAGTCATCCATCTGTTTGTGACTGGCGACATGACCGATCCTTATGATATCGTCAAAAATTACTTGAAGTTAGCGGCAGACACGCCGTACTATATCGCTGACGACACATGGACAGCAGGCACATTGTACGGCCAGTACGTCGAAGAAGAGGTGACGACGTTCCATCCGGGCGTACTGACGAAGCACTTGAATAAGCAGGCGATCATCATTGAAGACATTGATCAGCTGGAGCCGGCAGTACTGAAGCCGCTCTTCCAGGCGGCTCGAGGTCATACTGTACACCTGCCGTTCCAACACGGCGGCAGTCCGGCAACGCTCGGCAAGACAGATGCCACTTACACAGTTCACCCGGATTTCCGTATCATCGGTATGACCCGTCAGACGGCGGATGACATCCGCCGGCATTATCCGGCCGATATGCACCCTTTGATCAAAGTGTACCAGTTCAAAAAATAAAATTCATAAACTATATTGTGTGAAATTGGATGCATATTGACTGTATGCTATACTTAAATGAATAATCCCTTCATAATTTTAATTGTGAAGGGCTTTTTTGCAATGCTCTGAACAGAGAGCCAGCTGAGCTATACAAGATAGAAACATGCCAGGAAAGAGAGAGCCATAAAACGAATAGATGAACGACTCATACTGCTGCATCATTACTTATCCGATTGAGAGGTGTTTTTCTATTGAATGTCAAGCAAAATAGAGTTAAACTAAAGAAAATATCAGAAAATTCAGATAAGAGAAGGTGAAGCAGTGCGGAAAAAAATGATACTGACTCTCTGTTATATGGCACTGATGACTCTGTTCCTTAATCCTGACATCAGTTTGGCAGGTCAGGTCAGCTACAACAGGCACATACTATCGTTTACAGAAAGTACTGGTAAGATTGATAGTAATGCCGTAGCGGCAGCATTATTGATTACCTTAATCGGTGGAATCTCTATTATCATCGAAAGAAAACGGGATGATAATTGAAGATTTAAGCCGGTAAGGTTTTTTTCTTTGGAAAAATAGCGGTCAATCATTCAACAGATGAACACCATTGAAATGTTTTATTATATGCATATTGTATATAAAATATAATGAAAATTATTCACTATACGAATTATTTTTGAGAAATCGAACGTATTATATAGTAAAAATATTAACGATACGTTAAAATATATGTATAAAGAGTATAACTGTCTCGATTGTATAGACAGAAAGGAAGGATAAGAAGGAATGCCGTTGAAAAAGAGCTTAGAGACATCTATGAACTTCTACGAAGCGCTGGGAAGAGAATATCAATTACTCTATAATTTTACTGAAAAACATGAATTAAGTATACATGAATTTAAGTTATTGCTAATCATTTATAAGAACAAATCGATTCAATTAAGATCGATTATTCAAAGTGAAATGATGAAGACGAATCAGATTAATAAATCTGTTAAAAATTTATATGATAAGAAGTTGATACATAAAGAAAGAGTACCGCTTGACGAAAGAACAGTAGAGCTGTCAATCCGGGAAGATCAGATGGACTATGTATCGAAGCTGATTAAAAGTTTTGCAACAGTTGTTGAGAAGTTCCAGGACGAAGATAGCCAACAGGAAGACAGCCAAAACGAAGATAATCAATAAGCAACAGTAGAAAGAGCCTGCAGGAGCAGGCTCTTTTTGTATAGACATAAAAAGTGAGAAAATACAACATTAATAATATATAAATTCCATACAAAAGTTTACTTATAAGTGTAGGCAGATGACATTTTTAATTGTAATATGATTATAGTATTATATAAATCATATCATTATTTGCATATTTTTAACACTATATATAGAGAGAAATGATATTGTAAATATTTGATTAAGATTTACTATCATCTTACATAGGTATGGTATTTTTATGTATAATAAATAATGCACAATTAATTTAATTATTTAGGAGGAAGTATGGAAGAAGTCATTGATTTAAAGGAAGTGTTACACATCCTAAAAAAGAACTTCAAACTGATACTCGGTTTGATGATCACCTTCGCACTCATTGCAGGCCTCGTATCAACCTTACTAATGGACCCGGTCTACCAGTCAGAATCTCAAGTCATCGTCAATCAAAAGGGTAAAAATGCTGACGTCTACAACAACCCCGGACAAGTACAAACAAACTTACAGCTTATTAATACATACAGTCAGATGATTAACTCGAAAACGATACGTAAGCAGGTCGTTGACAATTTGGACCTTGATGTATCAGAGCAGTCACTGCAATCAAGAATTAGTGTGACGAGTGAAGCGGATTCACAGTTAATGAAAATTAACGTCACAGGAGAAAACAAGAAAGAAACAGCGGAAATCGCTAATGAGCTGGCGACTATCGCACAACAAGAAGTGAAGCGTGTGATGGATGTTGATAACTTATCGATCTTCTCAAAAGCAGATCCAGATGAAGCGACATCACCGATTAAGCCGAGACCGCTCATGAACGTAGCGATTGCAGCGTTGTTAGGTCTGATATTAGGAACAGCGATAGCGTTCTTGAGAGAGATGCTGGATAACCGCTTGAATACAGAAGAAAAAATCGAAAAATACTTAGATTTACCGACACTTGGTAAGATCTATACGATTGAGAAGTAGGTGACGTAATGTTTAAGAGGAAGAAAAGAGAAGCAATCAATGCGCTCGAAATCATTAATAGACCGAAATCGGTAATCTCAGAGCAGTTTAGAACGTTGAGAACAAATATTCAATTTACTTCAGCAGATGTAGATATTAAACGACTGTTGATTACATCGTCAGAACAGTCAGAAGGTAAATCAACCGTATCAGCTAACCTTGCTGCATCATTTGCACAGGCCGGCCATCGAACATTACTGATAGATGGAGACATGCGTAAACCTACGCAGCATAAGATATTCGGTACATTGAATGTCAAGGGGTTATCGAACTTAATCGCAGGTCAAGTTGCTATGGATTCAGCAGTAACAGAGACAGCACAAGAACATCTGTACTTGTTAACAGCAGGGCCCGTACCGCCGAATCCAGCTGAGCTGTTAGGGTCAGGAGCAATGGAACAATTGATGGATCAATTAGAAGACATGTACGACATCATCATATTAGATACACCTCCTGTATTAGCAGTGGCGGATGCTAAGATAGTCAGTCATTTAGTAGACGGAACACTACTTGTCGTCAACTCTAAGAAAACACACCGAGAGAAAGTTATTGATGCTAAAGCAGAGCTTGAGAAGAGTACGTCAAGAGTATTAGGTGTAGTCATCAATGATTTAGATAAAAAGGAAGACGGCGATTATTACTATTATTATGGTGAGAAGAACAACGGTTAATAGTGAATTACTAAAAAGCAGGTGGGCATATGTTTAAAGATAAAGTGTTATTAATCACAGGAGGAACAGGTTCATTCGGTAATGCTGTTATGGAACGATTCCTTAATACAGATATCAAAGAAGTTAGAATATTTTCACGTGATGAAAAGAAGCAAGATGACATGCGTAAAAAATATAACAANNAAGCAAGTGTTGATATTGCAATGAATGGTGTGGATTATGTTTTCCATGCAGCAGCACTTAAGCAAGTCCCATCATGTGAGTTCTTTCCTATTGAAGCGGTTAAAACAAATGTTATTGGGACAGAAAATGTATTAAATAGTGCTATTAGAAATAAAGTCAAAAAAGTAATCTGTTTATCAACTGACAAAGCTGCTTATCCTGTTAATGCGATGGGCATTTCAAAAGCGATGATGGAAAAAGTGTTCGTGGCGAAATCACGTACAGTTGATGCTGAACAGACGTTAATCTGTGGGACACGTTACGGTAACGTCATGGCTTCTAGTGGATCAGTCATTCCATTATTTATTGACCAGATTAAGAGCGGGCAACCATTAACAGTCACAGATCCATCAATGACTCGCTACTTAATGAGTCTCGCTGAAGCCGTTGAATTAGTCATCCATGCCTTCCAGCATGCAAATTCCGGAGATATCATGGTTCAAAAATCACCTGCTTCAACGGTAGGAGATTTAGCCGTTGCGATTAAGCAACTATTTGAGGTTAATAATGATATCAAGGTTATCGGAACACGTCATGGTGAGAAGAAATACGAAACGCTACTGACAACAGAAGAATGTGCCAATGCCGAAGATATGGGCAACTATTACCGCATACCAGCAGACTCACGAGATTTGAACTATGAGAATTATACAGATGAAGGTTCTAAAGATATTACAGCAGCTAGTGATTATAATTCTGATAATACATATCGTTTAACAATAGAAGAAATCAAAGAGAAATTATTGCAGTTAGATTATGTCAAAGAAGAATTGANNAATCAGTAACATGCTGGAGGCTTAGTATGAATATAGTAATTACTGGAGCGAATGGTTTCGTTGGGAAGAACTTGTACGAAGAACTTACTCGTGACGCATCCAATACTATCAATAGAATTACTCGCGAGACAACGATTGAAGAACGGGCAGCAATGTTGAAAGAAGCGGACTTCATATTCCATCTTGCTGGTATCAACCGTCCAGATCATGAATCAGAGTTTCAGACGGGCAATGTTGATTTCTTAAGTACATTGCTTGATGAAGTGAAAGAAAATCCTAAGAAACCGACTATATTGTTTAGTTCTTCAATTCAAGCTGAACGGGATAATGCCTATGGCATCAGCAAGAAAAACGCTGAGGAAACACTTGAGCAGTTTGGGCGTGATAACGGTAATACAGTTTATATTTATCAATTACCTAATCTGTTTGGTAAATGGTGCAAGCCGAACTATAACTCAGTGATTGCTACATTCTGTTACAAAGTAGCAAGAGGTGAAGAGATTCAAGTGAATGACCCCTCTGTAGAATTGACATTGAATTATATCGATGACGTTATCTTCGAATTTATCCGCGCATTAAATAGTAATCCGACGACAGACAATGGTCGTTATGTTGTCCCTAATGTTCACCATGTAACATTAGGACAAATTGCAGATACTATTTTATGGTTCAAACAAGATAGAATTGACCGGACATTACCGCAATTAGATCAGCCGTTTGATAAAGCATTATATAGTACCTACTTAAGTTACTTGCCAGAAGATCAATTCAGTTATGAACTGAAAATGAACACAGATGACAGAGGATCTTTCACAGAATTTCTGAAGACTCCTGATAGAGGACAAGTGTCTATCAATGTCTCTAAACCTGGAATTACTAAAGGTAATCACTGGCACCATACAAAGAACGAAAAATTTCTTGTCGTGTCAGGGACAGGTGTTATTAGATTCCGAAAACCTTATGAAGACAAAGTAATAGAATACTTCGTTACAGGTGACAAGTTAGAAGTAGTAGATATTCCAGTGGGTTATACACATAACATTGAAAACCTTGGTGATTCTGACATGGTGACAGTGATGTGGGTGAACGAAATGTTTGATCCAAATAATCCTGATACTTATTTCCTGGAGGTATAATATGAACAAATTAAAATTAATGACTATTGTAGGGACGAGACCTGAAATTATTCGCTTATCAGCAACGATTAAAGCATGTGATCGATACTTCAATCAAGTGTTAGTGCATACAGGCCAGAACTATGACTATACACTCAATCAAGTATTCTTCGAAGAACTTGAATTAAGAGAACCTGATCATTATCTAGAAGCAGTCGGCAACGACTTAGGTGAGACAATGGGTAACATTATCGCTAAGTCCTACGCAGTATTAGCAGAAGAACAGCCGGATGCGCTGCTGATTCTTGGTGACACAAATAGTTGCTTATCAGCAGTAGCAGCAAAACGTCTAAAAATTCCGGTATTTCATATGGAAGCGGGGAACCGTTGTTTCGATCAGAACGTTCCGGAAGAAATTAACCGAAAGATTGTTGATCATGTGTCTGACATTAACTTACCTTATACAGAACATTCAAGACGCTACTTGTTAGATGAGGGCTTCAAGAAAGAACATATCTTCGTAACAGGTTCACCGATGAGAGAAGTACTCGGACAATACGAAGATAAAATCAATAATAGTGATGTATTAAAACAACTAGAACTTGAAGAAGAAAAATACATCTTAGTATCTGCCCATCGTGAAGAGAATATTGATAACGAAGAGAACTTCAATTCACTGATGAATGCGATTAATAAAATTGCTGAACAGTATCAAATTCCAGTTATCTACTCTACACATCCAAGAAGCTGGAAGAAAATCGAAGAACGCAACTTCAAATTCCATCCTTTAGTAAAACAGTTAAAGCCATTTGGATTCTTTGATTACAATCATTTGCAAAAAAATGCATTTGTAGTGTTAAGTGACAGTGGAACATTGTCAGAAGAATCATCAATGCTGAAATTCCCAGGAGTGCTGATCCGTACGTCGACTGAAAGACCGGAAGTGATAGATAAAGGGTCAGTAATCATTGGCGGAATTAAATATGATAACTTAGTACAATCAGTTGAACTGGCGAGAGCAATGCAGGAAAACAATGTACCTTATGTAGATGCACATGACTATATAGACACAAANNATTATTCAAAGTTATACAGAAATAATAAATAGAGTGACGTGGAATAGATGAAAATAGCAATACTAGGTGCAGTTAATGTAAGACATATGACACTAATTTCACACTATATCAATAATATTGATTTGAATAAACATCAAGTGGATTTAATTTATGTTGATAAATACAATATTAATGAATCAATAGATGATGTGAATATGTACAAATTTAGTTTAAAAATAAATCCAGGATGGTCATACTTAAAAAAAGCTATCAAATATTATAAATTTAAACCATTTGCTGAGAAGATTATAAAAAGAAATAATTATGATTTAATCATTGTTTGGGGATCTTACACAGCGCATTTATTTAAAAATTTTTTATTAAAAGAATATAGAGGTAAATATATATTAAACATCAGAGATTATTTTTACGAGAATCATAAATACGTCTATTTAAGGATTAAAAAGCTGATTGATAGAAGCTTGTTTACAACTATCTCGTCAGATGGCTTCAAAACTTTTTTACCTGCTTCAGAGAAATTATATTTAATTCATAGTATGAATAGTGATGTAATTAATGATTCAAAGAAAAATTTAGAATTTACTAAATCATTACCGATAAAAATTAGTTTTATCGGTAATAACAGATTTTATGAAGTACATAAAAAGTTTATGACTTTGCTGAAAAATGATGAAAGATTTCAGTTACAATATTTTGGAACTGGCTCAAATATATTAAAAAAGTTTGCTGAACAACAAGGAATTAACAATGTTAAATTCAGAGAAGGCTTTCATATTTCGGAAACAAAAGATTTTCTTGATCAAACTGATATAATTAATAATATTTATGGAAATAATAATATTGCATTAGATACAGCTTTATCTATCAGATTATATTATTCTATTTATTTAAATAAACCAATTTTAACATCTCCTAATACTTATACATCGAAAAAAGCACATGAATTAGGATTAGGATTTGATGTAGATTTTAGTGATTCAGTTCATCTAGATGAAGCACTATTTAATTGGTATAATAAATTAAATTTTCCACAAATAGCTAATAGAACGGAAAAAGAAGAAGTACAAATAAATAAAAACAATGAATTATTTTATTCATTGTTTCGTAGGGTAATAAATGATGAAGTATTATAATTTTTTTTCTATAATCACTGCTTTAATATCAACAATAATTTTAGTAGTTCAATTAAATTCATTAATTCTACTGCCTTTATCTTATATTATAGCGAAACTTATAATAAACCGTGTTTCAAATTATAATATAATTATTACTAAATATATCTATGATTTTTTAGGTGTTTTAAGACTGTTAATTATACCAACCTTAATGGTGATATTTAACGACTATAAAGTGGATAATCTTCCAATAGGGTATAATTACTTTAGCAAAGGTATACTTCTTATTTGTTTAGAATATATAATGGGTGCTTTATTTTTATTATTTTTCTCAAAACTATTTAGAAGTTCTGTAAAAAAAGATAGAAATTTTATATTAGCCGGTTCCCAACTTTTCTATTTAATATTCATTGTAGTTTCTAATCTCTTAGTATTAGCAATGCCCGACGTACGTAATACAATGTCATTTTTAATTATTAAAACAAATGCTTCCGGAAGAAACTCAGAAGATGTTGCTAATTATATTGTCTTAGTTAGAATGTTTTTTCAATTAGCACTAGCTTTATTATTTTTAATAATCACATATCGTTCATATTTAATATACAGAAAAAAACCTCAAATATCATTGCTAATTTTGCCTATATTAACAGGACTAGTGAATATTTCATTGATTATTGGAGAAAGAAGAAGTATACAATTATATAGTTTGTTAGCAGTAATTATTATTATTTCATATGTATTTAGATACCATTATAAAAGAGTTAATATATTGATATTTTTTGCAGGTTTTATAATATTGATACTTATGACATTGTATAAAGAATTATATATATTTAATTATAATTCTTACGGTGAAGCACTTTCTCAAACTTCTTTTTCTAATGTAAAGTTTGTAGATCAATTACAGTCATATTTTTTTGGGCCCCATAATGTTGCTGCAGCTTTAGACTTTTTAAATTATTATAAAGTCGGATTTAATCAATTATTTTACGATATAGGAAGATCTTTATTTGGATTTAATATGCTTATTGATAAATCGCAATNNCAGACAGTTAACTGGTCATTTAATCTCTAGTGCTGGATATGGATATATTTATTTTGGACCTTTATTATTTTATATTATAGTTGCTTTTAATTTGTTGATAACAATAGCACTTGAATTTTTAATCAAAAAGACTAACAAATTAGAATTTGTGTTTATTGGAACATTATTATTTATGAGATGTGGACAAAATATTTTTGGAAATCCGAGTCCTATTATTACTTTCACAACTTCAGTAATAATAGTATATGGGTTAATAATATTATTAGGTATGTTTTTCAAAAGTACATTGAAAAGGAGTGTATAGATGATGCTTCGTAAACTTATGAAAAGCAAAATTTTTAGAGTATTAAACTTTCCTCTCTTGATTTTCTATAAAAAAAAATACTTGAAAGGCTATTACTATGAAGAAAAAGTAATGGGATGGTTGTGGGCTTGGAAATCTGTACCATTTAAATTATTAGGTATTAACAATAATTTACCTTTTCCTGCAGATTCTACGGTTAGAATACATAATGCAGACAATATTATTTTTGATCCTAATGACATACACATTTTTCAATCACCAGGAACATACTATAACAATTTTTCTGCGAAAATCTATATAGGGAAAGGAACATATATTGCACCTAATGTAGGAANNGTAATTATAGGTAAAAACTGTTGGATAGGAATGAATTCGGTAGTACTACCTGGAGTAGAATTGGCTGATAATATAATTGTAGGTGCCGGTTCTGTTGTAACTAAAAGTTTTAAAGAAAGTAACATAGTTATAGCGGGTAATCCTGCAAAAAAAATAAAAGATTTGATTAGCAATGAAAAGTAATAAAATATTAAATCATTCCCTACTAATGATTTTATCATCAGTTGTAGGACAAGTAGTTTTAATTATTACACTGCCGATTCTTTCTCGCCTATACTCACCTAATGAATTTGGATTATTTACTATATTTTCAAACATTGCTATGGTTCTTATACCTATAATTAACGGAAGATATGACATATTAATAATAAATTCAGAAAACGAACATAAAGCAAATATTTTATCTCAAATCAGTTTCGTAATTTCTATAGTTATATTATCTATAGTAACACCTATAACTTTATGTTTTATTATGTTTTATCCGACGTATCTTTTGCATAGTCTTATATTTATAATAATGTTACTTTTGGTAAGTTTAACTAATATATTTACTAGTTATTTAAACAGAGAAAAACAATATAAAATATTAAGTTTGATAAATTTATTCCGAATCCTATTTATGAGTATATTACAAATTTTATTAGGTTATTTTTCATTCGGTGCAATAGGTTTAATTATAGGTTTTTCTTTTTCCTACATTGCTGGAATAGGTTTAGGATACAAAACTTTCAAGAAACATTTTTATATAATTAAAGATAAAGAGCAAATAAATCGAGAACTAAAAGCAAATATTAAACAGTTACAGTATTCTATGCCTTCTATGATTATAAACAGTATTTCCTTTACACTAACTATCTTTTTAATTGGTTTATTTTTTTCTAATAAAGAAGTCGGTCTATATGGAATGGCAACTAGAGTATTAGGAGTACCTGTTACTATAATAAGTTCTAGTTTATCAAAAATATTTTTGCAACAAGCAAATGATTTTTATATAAGTAATAATACATTTAAGCCGTTATTGATTAAGTTTAGTGCTTTATTGGTAAGTGTCAGTTGTTTGATGTATTTTCCTATATATCTATTGAACTCCGATATCGTTACAACCATTTTAGGATCAGGATGGGAAGATACTATTAAAATAATTAAGATTCAAATACCTATGTTTATGATTAGGTTGGTTGTTTCCACTATCTCATTAACGGTAGTTATTTTTAAAAAACAATATTTAGAAATGATTTTTCAAGGGTTATTTTTGTTAGTTATATTTTTTACTTTCCTTATAAGTAATATATTTAATTTAAACTTTTTAGAATTTGTTAGTCTTAATACAGCCGGAACATTTTTGGCATATGTTACATTTTACATTATGATTTATATGAATTCTAAGGCAAAAATATTGAAATAGGAGAAAACAAATGAAGTTAACAGTAATCGGATTAGGATATATTGGATTACCTACATCAGTTTTATTTGCATCTAAAGGAATTGATGTAATTGGTGTAGATATTAACGAAAAAACAGTAGAAGGTTTGAATAAAGGTGTCTTACACATTGAAGAAAATGGAATGGAAGAATTATTAAGAGAAGTACTAACTACTAAGAAATTTATTGCTTCAACAAAAGTTCAGCCGGCTGATTATTTTATTATTGCAGTTCCTACACCTCATCGTGAAGACAATTCTTGTGATGTTTCTTATATTGAAAGCGCCTTAAGAAATCTTAAAGATGTCATCAAGAAAGGTGATACTATTATTGTTGAGTCTACAATCGCACCCCGTACAATGGAAGATGTAGTTAAGCCTATTATTGAATCTTATGGATTTACAATTGGTAAAGACATATTTTTAGCCCATTGTCCTGAACGAGTACTTCCGGGAAAGATTATCCACGAAATGGTACATAATAATAGAATTATTGGTGGCGTTACTCCAACATGTACACTTAAAGCTAAAGAATTATATTCAATACTCGTGGAAGGAAAATTATTAGAAACTAAAGCCAGTACAGCAGAGATGTCCAAATTAATGGAAAATACGTACCGGGATGTAAATATTGCATTAGCTAACGAATTGGTTAAAATCAGTGATAATTTAGGTATCAATGCATTAGATGTTATTAGCTTAGCAAATGAACATCCTAGGGTTAATACCCACTTGCCAGGACCGGGTGTTGGGGGTCATTGCTTAGCTGTTGATCCATATTTTATTGTCTCTAAAGATCCAAAAAATGCAAAACTAATTTCAGATGCTAGAGATATTAATAAAAGTATGCCGGAATTTGTAATATCAAAAACGAATGAACTGATGACTAAGATTAACGGTAAAAAAATAG
>DJUI01000019.1:24422-24753 GCA_002438305.1 Staphylococcaceae bacterium UBA6286
TTATAAAGGGAATATTGATGATATCAGAGAATCTCCTGCTCTTGAGATTTACCATATGCTTAAAGCGAACACTGACTTTGAAGTTATAGCTCAGGATAGCCATGTTAAACAGGACTGGATTATTAATGATATTGCTACAGCAGTTAAAGGGACAGATTTAGTTTTAATACTGACTGATCATGAGGAGTATAAAATGATTGGTAACATTTTGAAAGAAAATATGACTAATCCAGTTGTACTAGATACAAAGGATATAATTAGTAACGTATCATGGTTAAATTATTATAACTTTAATAATATTTCAGAAATTTAATGAAGGAGAAGTTATGAA
>DJUI01000019.1:24830-25158 GCA_002438305.1 Staphylococcaceae bacterium UBA6286
CAGCAACATTGCCCACTCAATTAGCCGAAGACTTAGTATCTCAAGGATTAAAAGTTGATGTAATGTGTGGTTTTCCGAAAGAATATAAAGATGATCAACTTGTTAAGCAGTCTGAAGTTTATAAAGGAATTAAAATTCAACGTCTTAAATATACTCAGTTTAATAACAAGTCTAAAGTCGGAAGAATTATCAACTTCTTCTCTCTATTCATAGCGTTTTCTTTTAAACTACCAAAAATGATGAAGTATAATCATATCCTTGTGTATTCAAACCCACCCATCCTGCCGTTGCTGCCTGACTTTCTCCATAGAATATTTAAGAAACGTTA
>DJUI01000019.1:25299-27182 GCA_002438305.1 Staphylococcaceae bacterium UBA6286
TAATTGTATTAGGTAATGAAATGAAAGATTATATTTTGAAGAATGGAATCTCTTCTAATCCAAGAAATATAAAAGTCATTCCTAATTGGTATGATGCAAACCAGATAGATAACACTCAAATACATAATGAAGAATTTCGTTTAATTAGAGATCGGTATGAGAAGATATTTTTATATAGTGGGAACATGGGGCAGTTACAGGACATGGAAACTATATTAGAAGCCGTTAAAAATCTAAAAAATAACGAAGAGATTTTTACTATTTTCTGNNCTAAAAAGCAAACAATGGTTAAAGAGTTCATTGAAAATAATAATATTAAAAATGCTGTCGTATATGACTTCCTTAAAGGAACAGATTATTCCGATGTATTGAATATAGCCGATTGCTGTTATGTTTCATTGGTGAAGGAAGGTGTAGGGCTCGGAGTCCCTAGTAAAACATACGGATACTTAGCTGCTCATAAACCACTTATCGCTATCATGAATGAAGATAGTGATATCGTTAAAGAAATTAAACAATATGATGCCGGTATTCAAGTTGATAATAATGACTTAAAATCGCTGATAGAATTTATATTAAATAAAAATCGTTCAGATTTTAAAATTATGGGAGACAAGGCATTCAAAATTTATCTTGATAATTATACAAGAAAGATCAATACCGATAAGTATTATGATTTATTAAAATAGTCCCTCGATATAAGGAGAGAATATGAACTATTTATTATTAAGTACAACTTCAAAACATAGTATCCCTTTGCAACGGTTACCCTCAAAGCTTTTGTTCAACGAACTACAGGATAATTTCATAGTTACAGATAAAGATAAACTTCGTGATATAGTTACTGAATATAAAGATAAAGTAGTTGTAGCGGATTGCGAAACTAAACAAGGCATTTCAATTTATGATGAGTTGATGAAAAATAAGTCGCATCACCAAATCATTGATTACAAGCCTAATGATATAACAACGGAAGCAACAGATATAGCTCTTCTTGGCTACTTTAATAATGATATTTCGAATAAATCAATCGGTATTTATGGAACAGGTAATATTGCTTTTAAATTGGCGTTAAGATTAATAGAGAGAAGCGCTAACGTATACATATTTGGCAGGAATGAAGAGAAAATATTGAATATTGTTACTGTGTTGAAGCAGATTGGATTTAATGAATCGTTAGTCCATGTAGGAAGTGAGATTAAAGGAACTGATATTTCTTTAAATGCTTTTGTGAGCTTTGTAAGAGCAGAACAGGTTATAGATGAAACATATTTAAGCTATTTAGGCCAAAGTGCCATATGTTTGGATGGGGGAATCGGTAATTTCTCTGAATCATTTATAGAACAAGGTTTACTGCAATCCCATGATATTAGACGAATAGACGTCAGACAGGCGGATACTGTTCTTGAAGGTTATATTAAATCAAGAATAGATAATCCTTTTAATAATATCATTGGTAGGAAAGAAATAAATAAAATTCCAGTAGTAGCTGGCGGAATCATTGGACGTAAAAATGAAGTAATAGTAGACCAAATTGTTAATCCTACCCGAGTGATTGGCATAGCAAATGGTATTGGAGGAGTGAAGGATGCTGGAATCCTTACAGGGGAAGAGAAAAATAGAATTGAAATCGTTTGGCAGTCAATTAGACAGAATAGCGAAACGTATTCTTGATGTAACAATTGCTTCAACTGCTATTATTTTAGTCAGCCCAGTATTGATATATACAGCTTATAAAGTGAAAAGCGAAGACGGTGGTCCTGTACTGTTTCGTCAGCAGAGAGCTGGTAAAGACAATACTACTTTCAATATGTATAAGTTCAGATCAATGAAAGTTGGTAATAAAATCATTGGATCGCATGCTGATGAACATGATAATCCGT
>DJUI01000019.1:27209-27651 GCA_002438305.1 Staphylococcaceae bacterium UBA6286
TTATTACTAAAACTGGATTATGGATACGAAAATATTCTATCGATGAACTACCCCAGTTATTTAATGTGTTGAAAGGTGAAATGAGCATCGTCGGTCCACGTCCAGAGATCTTGCCGATTTCTAAGCATTATAGCTCGGAACAATTGAAAAGGTTAACTGTTAAACCCGGTATTACAGGATGGGCACAAGTTAATGGTAGAAGTGATATGAATCATGGAATGAAGATCATGAATGACTTATGGTACGTTAATAATAGGAATTTCTTGATTGACTTAAAAATTATTTGGATGACTTTCTGGCAAGTATTAGCAGGTAAAGGATCAGTTTAATATATAAAAAAAGGATTACGCTTCTATGCTGTAATCCTTTTTTAATTTATACAATAATTAAAAACCTATAAATGTTATTTAGTTATATTACTGTTTGAACCCTTTCCAATGCT
>DJUI01000020.1:0-3664 GCA_002438305.1 Staphylococcaceae bacterium UBA6286
ATTGATATGGGACGGACAGATGGTCGTGATCCTTATGAGGATTATGTGACGATTAACAAAGAATTAAAGCAGTATAACGCCAAGCTCGCAAAACGACCACAAATCGTTGTGGCTAATAAAATGGATATGCTTGGTGCTGATGACAACTTAGAGCTGTTTAAGGAAGAAGTCGGTGATGATATTGAAATCATTGAACTGAGTGCAGCGACTTATCAAAATATCGATACATTGTTATACCGCGTAGCAGATTTACTTGATGCCACTCAAGATGTGGACTATGATCTTGATGATGAAGATACAGCAGTGCACCGTGTCATGTACAAACACGAGAAATCAGCAGATCACTTTGAAATCACACGTGATGACGATGGTGCTTACGTCGTCAGCGGTAACGCCATTGAACGGATGTTCAAGATGACAGATTTCACCCGCGATGCTGCAGTGAGACGATTTGCCCGTCAAATGCGGACGATGGGTATCGATGATGCGCTGCGTGCCCGTGGTGCTAAAAACGGCGATATCGTCCGGATTTTACGCGGGGAATTTGAATTCGTAGAGTAGGTGACTGTATGGCCGATAACAAGAAATATTACTTGATCAGAGAAGACGTGCTGCCTGAGTCTATAAAGAAGACATTGAAAGTGAAAGAACTTCTTGATAATGAGCCGCACCTTGCTATCTTTGACGCAGTCAAACGCTTTGATTTGTCGCGCAGTGCTTTTTACAAATACAAGGACACTATTTTTCCGGTTGATGATTTATCGTCAGAACGTCATATGACCATTCTGCTCCATGTCGATGATACGGTCGGATTATTAAGTCGTGTCCTTGAATTTATCGCACTAGAACAAGGTTCAGTGCTCACTATCCACCAAAGTCTGCCGATCAAAGACAAGACAACGATTACGATGACATTAAATGCCACCTCTATGGATGCGACCATCAACGGGCTGCTGGATCAGTTGAAGCAGCTCGATGGTGTCAATCAAGTACAGTTAATAGGGGTGACTATGTAAGGAGGAGCTATGTACGCATATTTAAAGGGGACACTTAATCAAATCTACCCGACGCATGTCGTTGTAGATATCGGGGGGATAGGTTATGAGTGCTTGACACCTAACCCTTACCGCTTTCAGAAATTCCTGAACGATGAGCTGCAAATATACACTCAGCTCATCGTGAGAGAAGATGCACATACGCTTTATGGTNNATGGTTTTCAGTCTGAGGAGGAAAAAGGATTGTTTCTGTCGCTGATCAAAGTGACGGGTATCGGTCCGAAATCAGCGCTGGCGATTCTTGCAACCAGCACGCCGCATGAAGTCAAACAAGCCATTGAGCAGGAAAATGAAGCCTATTTAATTAAGTTTCCTGGTATCGGCAAGAAAACAGCAAGACAAATCATTCTCGACTTAAAAGGTAAGCTCTTGATTGTCGATGAATCAGCGCTCTTTGATGACTATGAAGAAAATGATTCAGTGGCTGAAGCATTGCTGGCACTTGAAGCACTCGGCTATTCAAGTCGTGAACTCGCTAAAGTGGAGAAACAACTGAAAGCTGAAAAAATTAAAGAAGTAGATGAAAACATCAAACGCGGCTTGCAGATATTAGTGTCTTAAGGAAGTGATAGAATGGAAGAACGGATGATGGATGATACGCTGATGGATTTAGAGGAAGCGAACAATGAACTTAAGCTGCGTCCGACACTGCTCCATCAATACATCGGTCAGAATAAGTTGAAGAACAACCTTAACATCTTTATTCAGGCGGCTAAACTCAGAAATGAAGCTCTGGACCATGTCCTTCTCTATGGACCGCCGGGACTCGGCAAGACGACCCTTGCTAACATTATCGCAAATGAACTTGACGTCAACATCAGAACAACATCAGGACCTTCTATTGAACGTCCGGGAGATCTTGCGGCCATATTATCGTCTCTGAATGCTGGTGATGTGTTATTTATAGATGAGATTCACCGTTTATCCCGTGTGGTAGAGGAAATTCTCTATCCTGCAATGGAAGATTTCTGCCTTGATATTGTGGTCGGTAAGGGAGAGGAAGCAAGAAGTATTAGAATTGACCTGCCACCCTTTACTTTAGTTGGTGCAACGACGCGTGCAGGCAGCTTATCAGCACCCCTTCGTGATAGATTCGGTGTGCATCTACGTCTTGATTATTATGATGACCAGGATTTAATGGAAATCATTACACGGACTGCAGAAGTATTTGACGTGTCCATCGATGCTGATTCTGCAGCGGAAATAGCCAGCAGAAGCCGTGGGACACCCCGCATCGCTAACCGGCTGCTGCGTCGCGTTCGTGACTTTGCTCAAGTCAACGGCGAAGCGCATATTGAAGTCGCGACAACAACGCAGTCTTTGAATATGCTGCAAGTCGATAAGCACGGGCTGGATCACATCGACCATAAAATTATGACGAATATTATTGAACGTTATAATGGCGGACCTGTCGGACTTGATACAATAGCAGTGAGTGTCGGTGAAGAACGCGTAACCATTGAAGACGTTTATGAGCCGTTTCTTATCCAAAAAGGCTTTTTAGAACGCACGACGCGTGGCCGGCAGGCGACACCGCTCGCATATGAACATTTTAACTATCCGTATCGTAACGAAAAGAGGAAATAACTGTGAACGTAAATGATTTTGATTTTGATTTACCTGAAGAACTGATAGCTCAGACGCCGCTTCTAGACCGTACGGCCAGCCGTCTGATGCTTTTGAATAAAGAGACAGGTGATGTGTCACATCGACACTTCAAAGATATTATCGATTATTTGATGCCGGGAGATACATTGGTATTGAACGATACTAAAGTGATGCCTGCACGTCTGTTTGGCATCAAAGAGGAAACAGGCGCTAAAGTAGAGATGCTCATGCTGAAGCAGCTTGAAGATAATGACTGGGAAGTGCTGATCAAACCTGCTAAACGAATCACAGAAGGAACAGTCGTTTCTTTTGGCGAAGGAAAACTGAAAGCAGTGTGCAGAGAAAGCCTGGCCCAAGGCGGCAGAATTATGACGCTTGAATATGATGGCATTCTGCAGGAACGTCTTGAAGNNTGAAGAACTGGGTGAAATGCCGCTGCCTCCGTACATTAAGGAGAAGCTGGAAGATCAGTCGCGTTATCAGACAGTCTACGCTAAAGCACTGGGTTCTGCTGCAGCACCCACTGCCGGACTTCATTTCACTGAGGCGCTGCTGACAGCGATTAAAGATAAAGGCGTCAATGTCACCTATATTACACTGCACGTTGGTCTCGGCACTTTCAGACCAGTCAGTGTCGACAATGTAGAAGAGCATGATATGCATAGTGAATACTACGAAATGACTGCAGAGACCGCAGCGCTGCTCAACCAAACAAAAGCATCGGGTCACCGCATTATTACGGTCGGTACAACTTCAACACGGACGTTAGAAACGATTGCGTCAACTGAAGGGACATTTAAAGAAACATCCGGCTGGACTGATATATTCATTTATCCGGGTTATGAATTTAAAGGGATTGATGCGATGATTACCAATTTTCATCTGCCGAAATCAACATTGATGATGCTGATTTCCAGCTTATCAACAAGAGAACATGTGCTGAACGCTTACAGACAGGCTGTCGAAGAAAAATATCGGTTCTTCAGCTTTGGCGATGCCA
>DJUI01000020.1:3801-4101 GCA_002438305.1 Staphylococcaceae bacterium UBA6286
GTCCGGAAGAACTCAAGGCAATGAACGCCAAGATCATATTAAGTAATACATATCACCTCTGGCTGCGTCCAGGTAATGATGTCATCAAAGAAGCAGGAGGACTCCACCAGTTCATGAACTGGGATGGGCCGATACTGACTGACTCGGGTGGTTTTCAAGTGTTCAGTCTAAGTGATATGCGTAAAATCGAAGAAGAAGGCGTCCACTTCAGACATCATTTAAATGGTTCAAAATTATTTTTAAGCCCTGAAAAAGCGATGCAGATTCAAAATGATTTAGGCTCTGATATCATGATGGCAT
>DJUI01000020.1:4115-15660 GCA_002438305.1 Staphylococcaceae bacterium UBA6286
TACGTCAAGGATTCAATAGAACGGACATCCCGCTGGGCGGAACGCTGTCTGAAGGCACATCAAAGACCAGAGGATCAGGCACTGTTCGGTATTATTCAAGGCGGTGAATACGAAGATCTACGTACGCAGAGTGCTAAAGATTTAGTATCACTGGATTTCCCTGGATACGCCATCGGGGGCTTATCTGTCGGTGAACCCAAACCCGTGATGTATCGCATGCTGGAACACACGACACCGTTGATGCCGTTTAATAAACCTCGTTATTTAATGGGGGTCGGCTCTCCCGATGCACTGATAGAAGGGGCTATACGTGGTATCGATATGTTTGACTGTGTACTGCCGACACGAATTGCCCGTAATGGAACGTGCATGACATCACAGGGACGTGTGGTTGTCAAAAATGCCAAGTATGAGCGTGATTTCACGCCGCTTGACCCACATTGTGACTGCTATACATGTAAAAATTATACGAAAGCCTACATTCGTCATTTAATTAAAGCAGATGAGACATTCGGTATCAGATTGACGACGATCCATAATCTGCATTTTCTATTGAATATGATGGAAGAAGTACGTGACGCGATTCGTCATGACAGACTTCTTGATTACAAAGAAGAATTCTTCGAAAACTATGGCTTGAATGTTGAAAACCCAAAAAACTTCTAGGAGGCTACTATGAACGATCAATTTCAATTTATACTGTTAAATATTCTACCGTTACTCGTTCTTCTGCTGGTCGCGTACTTTGCAATCATCAGACCGGGACAGAAACGTGCAAAATCTCAGCAGCAGTTGATGCAAAGTTTAAAACGCGGGGATAAGATTACCACTATCGGCGGCATTCACGGAACAGTTCGTTCAGTGGACACTAAAACAGTGACCATCGCTGTCAACAGTAAAGGTCATGAACTAACATTGGACAAAGAAGCTGTAAAATCTACAAGACCGTCATAAATTATTGTAATCATCTGGATCAACTGTGATATGATAATGTCATATTTTTGTATGCGACTGATTATTAAGAGGTGAAAGTGTGAAAAAGCGTAGTAGAATTGTTGCTCTTGTACTGATTACAGTCCTATTGTTCACTATGATAGGGGTAACAGCTAAAAACATTATGAAAGATGTTAATCTCGGACTGGATCTGCAAGGCGGTTTTGAAGTACTTTACAAAGTAAAACCGCTTGAAAAGGGCGATAAAATTGATGATACAGCAGTTAAAGCGACAAGTGAGACACTGGAATCACGCGTCAATGTCCTTGGGATCTCTGAACCTAAAATTCAAATCGAGGAAGGCAACCGAATCCGTGTCCAGTTAGCAGGTGTCAAAGACCAGAATGAAGCACGTGACATTCTGTCGACAAGTGCCAACCTCACTATTCGTGATGCGAACGATAAACTGCTGCTCTCCGGTAAAGATTTAGTCCAAGGGGCAGCGAAACAAGGATTCAAGCAAAATACTAATGAACCGAATGTCTTATTGAAATTGAAATCCGCAGATAAATTCAAAGAAGTGACTGACAAAGTCTCTAAAATGAATCCAAACATCATGGTTATCTGGATGGACTTTGAAGAAGGTAAAGATAGTTATGAAGCAGAAGTTAAACGGGAGCAGGAAGGCAAAGAGCCGAAATATGTAAGTGCTGCTTCTGTAAGTGGTCCGATCAACTCCAGTGATGTGGAAATTTCCGGAGGATTTAACGGTGAAGATGGGCTGCAACGAGCTAAAAACATCGCGGATCTTCTGAATGCTGGCTCACTGCCGGTTAAGCTGGATGAAATTTATTCAACATCAGTCGGGGCTCAGTTCGGCCAGGATGCGCTGCAAAAGACGCTGCTTGCTTCAGCGATAGGTGTAGGAATTATCTTTCTCTTCATGGTGTTGTATTATAAGCTGCCTGGTTTAATAGCGGTCATTACGCTCTCAGCTTATATTTATTTGACACTCCTGGCATTCAATTTAATTAACGGTGTGTTAACGCTGCCTGGTATCGCTGCGCTTGTACTGGGTGTTGGGATGGCAGTAGATGCCAATATCATCATGTATGAACGGATAAAAGATGAATTGAAGATCGGCCGCAGTATTAAACAGGCTTATCAAAAAGGGTCTCAATCCTCATTCCTGACGATCTTTGATGCCAATATTACAACAGTGCTTGCAGCGCTTGTATTGTTCGTCTTCGGCGTCAGCAGCGTCAAAGGTTTTGCGACGATGCTGTTACTTGCGATACTTATGAGTTTTATCACATCAGTATTTTTTACACGGTTGTTATTATCGCTATTAGTGAATTCAAATATGTTCAAAGATAAATTCAGCTGGTTCGGTGTCAAACCTTCCAATCGTCATGATTTGAATGAAGGAATTGATGTTCACGATCTTCATTCAAAATGGGATAAGATTGACTTTGTCAAACTTGCGAAACCCCTATTGATTGCTTCACTGATCACGATTCTTCTTGGTGCAGCTTCTCTTGCAATATTCAAATTGAATCTAGGGATTGATTTCACCAGCGGTACACGTGTCGATGTGAAGAGTGAGCAGCCGATTAAAGTAGCAGCGCTTAAACAGACGTTGGACGACATTGATCTGCCGACTGACAATGTGACTTTAGCTGGAACCAATAATGAAAATGGGGTTGTCCAGTACAAAGAGGCTTTGTCTAAAGATCAAATTCAGGACTTAAAATCAGCGATAGATGATGCATATGGATTCGAACCGAATGTCAATACAGTATCGCCTGTTATCGGTAAAGAGGNNTTTGCGATGATTGCAACATTAATCGCTTCACTGGGCATTATTCTATACGTGACGTTCCGTTTCGAATGGCGGATGGGATTAACTTCAGTACTAGCATTACTTCACGACGCTTTCTTGATTGTCGCTGTCTTCAGCATCATCAGATTTGAAGTGGATATGACATTTATTGCAGCGGTACTGACAATCATCGGTTATTCTATCAATGATACTATTGTGACATTTGACCGGGTGCGCGAAAATCTTCATAAAATGAAAGTGATCACTGCACCGGAACAGATTGACCGAATCGTCAACAGCTCGATCAGACAGACAATGACGCGCTCGATCAATACAGTGCTGACTGTCATTATCGTTGTCGTAGCATTGATTGTACTCGGTGCCCCAAGTATCTTCAACTTCTCCGTTGCCCTGCTTATCGGTTTACTATCCGGTGTGTTCAGTTCGATATTCATCGCTGTTCCATTATGGGGTATTCTAAAAAAACGCCAGCTTAAAAATAATGGCGGCCGATTGACTGTGTACGAAGAAAAAGTAAAAAATGATGAAAAAATTTACGTATAACAACTGATTTGTCACATACTTGTTAACCGTCATATGATTATGACGGTTTTTTTGATCGCTCTAATGATAATGAAATTAAAAATATGAATCGCTGCGTGATAACTTTGAGTTGAAGGTGCAGCTCATGTATAATAAAACGGTCAGGAGGATGTATATGACTGTAAAAAAACAATGGGTGACGGGTAGTGGTGCACCACTCGACCCTTCTCTGATCAAGGCATTTAAAATCACTCCTTTAGTTGAGAAAGTACTGGCTGCTAGAAATATCACTGAACGCAGCCAGATAGAAGACTTATTATCGGATGGCAATGTTCACGACCCCTTTCTCATGTATGGTATGGACGAGGCAGTCAAGCGTATTCATCAAGCTGTTGCAGCAGATGAACCTATTTTAGTTTATGGGGATTATGATGCGGATGGCGTAACAAGTGTCACTGTTCTGACTTATGCACTTGAACAACTGGGTGCAATGACAGATTTTTATATCCCAAACCGTTTTACAGAAGGGTACGGCCCTAATGAAGCGGCATTTAAGTATGCAGCTGACGAAGGTGTCGGCTTGATTATTACGGTTGATAACGGAATCAAAGGTCATCATGAAGTAGAAGTGGCTCGATCACTTGGTGTCGATGTCATTATTACAGACCACCACGAAATAGGAACGACCATTCCTAATGCTTACGCTGTCATCCATCCTGCTCATCCAGCAGGTGAATACCCTTGTCCTGATTTAGCAGGAGTCGGTGTTGCCTATAAACTTGCAACGGCACTTCTTGGACGTGAACTTCCGGAACTGCTCGGATTCACAGCGATAGGTACGGTCAGTGACCTTGTGCCGTTGACCGGTGAAAACAGGATGCTGGTCAAGCTCGGACTCAGTCAGCTGAATCAGCAGCAGCCGGCCGGTATTAAGGCATTGCTGCAAGTAGCTAAGCATAGTGGTGCAATCACAGAGGAAACAATCGGCTTTTTGATCGGCCCGCGCTTGAATGCGGTCGGTCGACTGGATGATGCGAGACCAGCCGCTGAACTGTTAATGGAACAAGATATGGAATCCTGTATTTTTCTGGCGGAGCAGGTTGATCAGTTGAATGTTGAAAGAAAACAGATTGTCGAAGATATTGTGAAAGAAGCACTCGTCATTGCGGAAGATAAAGTGATGAAGGGATATAATTTTCTTGTCGTGGCAGGTGAAGACTGGAATGAAGGTGTTCTCGGTATCGTGGCGTCTCAACTTGTCGAGCGCTATTATATGCCGGTCATTGTGTTGAATATCAATGCTGCAGGATATGCAAAAGGTTCTGCAAGAAGTGTTCCTCAAGTATCTATGTATGACTATCTTAACGCTGAAATAGAACTGCTCACGAAGTTCGGTGGTCATCATATGGCAGCCGGTCTGACTATGGCGCTTGACAATGTCGAGACTCTCGAAAGCCGGTTGAATGACAGACTCAATCATTATTTAGTGAACCATGAACTGACTCCGGTCATCGCTGTTGATGCAGAGGTGACCATGGAAGAAGTGACGGTGGATAATATTCATCAACTGGACCGTTTGAGACCTTTCGGCACGAATAATCCTCAGCCAGTCTTTAGTTTGAAAGGTGCGACGATCACTCAGATCAAAGCCATCGGACAACAAGGAGCGCATCTGAAAATGATGCTGGATAATCAGCTGAATGTACTGAAATGGTCAGCCGGCGAACTCATTCATGACTATCCTGAAGGCACGACTGTAGATGTGTGCGGAAAGTTTCAATTGAATGAATGGAACGGCCATGTCTCTCCGCAATTAATGATGGAGGACATGGTATCTGATCAAATTCGATTGGTAGATTATCGTAACCAGCATCAGAACTCATTTGCATTTCTCAAAAATGAGCCGGTTATATACTTGATTAACAACAACCGAAAAAAGAATGGCAGTAAATATTATTTTTATGGTGAGAATATATCAGGACATGATAAAATTGTTTTGAGAGATCTGCCGGCAGATCTTGAAGCATTCTATGAGACGATGAAGTCTTCGACAGCCAGTCAAATCTTTGTGATCTTTCATGAAGTCAATCAAGTCTACTTCGAAGGTATGCCGAGCCTCGATAAGTTCAGAGCATTGTACAAACTGATGGTCAACAGCCCTGTTGTTCTTGTGCGGGACGGACTGACTCTTACACAGCGGTTGAATGTATCGCCGAATGTTCTGTTGTTCATGCTGACAGTGATGACTGAACTGGGACTAGCGACTCACGATGGTGAGACTTATCAACTCAATTTAACTGCCGGCAAAGTAGAAATTCCGTCAGCTCTGTCGTATCAGCAGCGTGATCATCAACTGCAGGTAGAACAGCTGCTGTTATTCTCATCATTTGACAAAGTGAAGTCACTGATATTAGAAAAAATGAATTAGTCTTAGGAGGACATTATGGATTTAAAACAATATATTTCAGAAGTTCCAGATTGGCCGATTCCTGGCGTCAGTTTCAAAGATATTACGACGATCATGGATAACGGAGAAGCATACAAATATGCTACGGATCAAATCGTGCGTTTTGCCAAGGAAAAGAATATCGATGTAGTAGTCGGTCCGGAAGCGCGCGGCTTTATCATCGGCTGCCCGGTAAGCTATGCTTTGAGTATCGGTTTTGCGCCTGTCAGAAAAGAAGGCAAACTGCCGCGTGAAGTCATCCGCTATGAATATGACCTGGAATATGGATCCAATGTTCTGACGATGCATAAAGATGCCATCAAACCTGGACAGCGTGTACTGATTACGGATGATCTGCTCGCTACAGGAGGTACGATTGAAGCGACGATTAAATTAGTCGAAGAATTAGGCGGTATCGTTGCAGGGATTGCGTTTATTATCGATTTAAAATACTTGAACGGTATGGAAAAGCTGCAAGGTTATGACGTACTTTCACTTGTTTCATACGAAGAAGAATAATACGGCGGATGCTGTATTATTCTTTTTTTCATATGTTTATTTATCATAAAATATGTAGTATGATATTAACATTATTAAACAAGTGAGGTGAAGGCATGAATAATGAATATCCGTACACTGTCGATGATGTCCTGGCAATGACAAAGGCCTATTTAACAGATGACGATTATCAGCTTGTAGTAAAGAGTTATATGCTGGCAGAAGAAGCCCATGCAGGCCAGTTTCGAAAAAATGGATTACCTTATATCATGCATCCCATTCAGGTCGCAGGAATTCTTGCAGAGATGAAACTGGATGGCCCGACGATAGTGGCTGGGTTTCTACACGATGTAGTAGAAGATACACCCTATACGTATAAAGACTTAGTGAATATGTTCAACGAGGAAGTAGCTGCTATTGTTGACGGGGTCACTAAGCTTGAAAAAGTAAAATATCGATCCAAAGCGGAGCAGCAGGCGGAAAATCACCGTAAATTGTTTATCGCCATCGCTAAAGATGTCAGAGTCATCTTAGTGAAACTCGCTGACCGGTTACATAATATGCGGACGCTGAAAGCCATGCCGCACGAGAAGCAGGTGAGAATCGCCAAGGAAACATTGGAAATTTATGCGCCGCTTGCTCATAGACTGGGTATCAACACCATCAAGTGGGAACTTGAAGATATCTCGCTGCGTTATATTGATAGTATTCAATATTTCCGTATTGTTCATCTGATGAAGAAGAAGCGGAGTGAACGTGAAGCTTATATCGATAATGCGATTGAGAATATCGAACATGAGATGCGGATTACCGGTATTGACGGCAATATTTCGGGCAGGCCTAAACATATTTACAGTATTTACCGTAAAATGGTCAAACAGAAAAAGCAGTTCGATCAAATTTTCGATCTGCTCGCTATACGCGTCATTGTTAATTCTATTAAAGATTGTTATGCAGTGCTCGGATTAGTACATACATTATGGAAACCGATGCCCGGTAGATTCAAAGATTATATCGCCATGCCTAAGCCGAACATGTATCAGTCATTACATACGACTGTTGTCGGTCCAAACGGTGATCCTCTTGAAATTCAAATTCGGACACTTGAAATGCATGAAATTGCAGAGCACGGGGTAGCTGCACACTGGGCATACAAAGAAGGTAAAAACTTAGTCAATACAGACGAAGCCAAAAACTTAAGTAAAATGAACTGGATCAAAGAGATTGAAGAGACGGACTCCACATCGATGGATGCGGAAGCATTCATGGAATCTCTGAAGTACGATCTGCAGAGTGACAAAGTGTATGTCTTTACTCCTGAAAGTGATGTCGTAGAACTCCCGCTCGGCGCTGTACCGATTGATTTTGCCTATGCTGTCCATAGTGAAGTCGGCAATAAAATGATCGGCGCCAAAGTCAACGGTAAAATCGTACCGATTGATTATCAGCTTAATACCGGTGATATTATTGAAATCCGAACATCGAAACATTCCTATGGTCCAAGTAGAGACTGGTTGAAGATCGTCAAGTCTTCCAGTGCGAAAAGTAAAATTCGCAGCTTCTTCAAAAAGCAGGACCGGTCAAGCAATGTCGAAAAAGGAAAGTTCATGATTGAAGCTGAAATCAAAGAGCAGGGATTCAGAGCCGACGAAATATTGACAGCTGAAAACTTCAATGTCTTAATGGATAAATACAGATTTTCGCATATGGATGATATCTATGCAGCGGTCGGTTTCGGCGGTCTCAGTGCAGGCAGTGTCGTAGCAAAGATGACTGAAAAAATGCGTATTAAGCAAAAAGAGCAGGCACTTAATCAAGTCCAGGAAGTCAATAAATCGCTGAACATCAAAAAAGATATACAGACAGAATCTGGTGTGTATGTTGAAGGCATGGACAATATGCTGATTAAACTATCAAAGTGCTGCAATCCAGTGCCCGGGGATGATATTGTCGGTTATATTACGAAAGGACACGGTGTCAAAGTCCATCGTACAGACTGTCCGAACATTAAAGATGAGACAGAACGTATCATTGATGTGGAATGGGTTGAATCGACAAATTCTAACAAAACTTATCAAGTCGATCTTGAGATCAAAGCTTATGACCGAAACGGTCTTCTTAATGAAGTACTGCAGGCAGTCAATGCCACAAAAATTGCATTAGTGCAGGTCAGTGGTCGTGCAGACATCGATAAACGTGCTAAAATCAATATCAGTATCATGGTCAAAAATGTCAATGATATCTATAAAGTAGTAGAAAAAATAAAGCAGTTGAGTGATATCTACACTGTGACCCGAATCTGGAACTGAGGTGTATGATGAAAGTAGTATTACAAAGAGTGAAACGTGCGTCTGTGAAAAGCGCAGATATTTATAATGAAATAGGCAATGGCTTGCTGCTGTTGGTTGGAATCGGTGAAAATACGGTTGAAGCAGATCTTGCAGTGATGGCGAAAAAAATCGCTCATGCAAGATTATTTGAGGATGCTGATGAAAAAATGAAGCTTTCCATTAAAGAGACTGCGGGGGAGATCTTATCGATTTCACAGTTTACTTTGTACGCTGACGTCAAAAAAGGGAACCGGCCGAGTTTCACACGTGCTATGAAGCCGGACATGGCACGTACTTATTACGAGACATTCAATCGACTTCTTGAAAGTGAAGGTATTGCAGTCAAAGCAGGAGATTTTGGCGCCATGATGGCTATTGAATTGATCAATGATGGTCCAGTGACTGTCATATATGAAGCGGCGGAAGGTAAAATTCAATGAGCCGTCAACGTAAACTGAAGACGCCGGTTTATATTGTAATAGCTTTGATTGCTGGTATTATAGTGGCACTATTGTTATTTAATCTATTCACCAGCCGAGGTGAGGAACCGAAACGTTTGTCGATGATTGAAAATTCATCACTGAGAACAGGACCCCAGGCCATTTATCCTGCGATTTATGCAGTAGAAAAAGGTGACCGCTTTGATATTATAGACCATCAGAAAAAATGGTATTATGTCAAAGACAAAGAGGGTCGAAAAGGATGGATCGCTGGCTGGCACACAACTCTTGATATAGAACAGGACAAAGTTGTTCAGAAAAATCCATTTAAAGGAAAGACTATTCTGCTGGATCCGGGACATGGCGGTTCTGACCAGGGGGCAAGCAGCAGCACAGGCACCCTCGAAAAAGAAGTGACTTTACAGACCGCATTGATTCTGCGCGATAAATTAAAGGCAGAAGGAGCAACTGTGTTAATGACGCGTGATACAGATGACTATGTCAAACTGAAGGACCGTAAAGGCGTGGCGGATGCATTCATCAGTATTCATAGCGATGCGCTTAAAGAGAGCTCTCCGCACGGATTGACTGTGTATTACTATAATGAATCGCAGAAGTCTCTAGCGGATACACTGCACCGATCGATAAGCGACAAGACATTACTATCAGATAGAGGCGTGAGACAGGCGAATTTTCAAGTCATTCGCCAGACTAAAATCCCTGCTGTCCTTCTTGAACTCGGTTATATCAGTAATCCTACCGATGAAACGATGATGAACGACAAAGTCTACCGACAGCTGGTGACCACATCGATTGTCGATGGTTTGAGAAACTACTTTCTTTATTAGCTTGACTTTAACACAGTGAAGAAGTAAGATGAACTTAATTACAGATTAAAACCGCTTGAACCTGTCAAAGTTATATTGTTTTCTTATTAGAGACAACTACAGCTGCTGAAAGTAGATGAGGAGCATATGACTGTGAACAACAGGTGAGGTTGTTCTATGAAAAGTAGAACCGTCAGACAAACGATACTTGTCCTTAAGAGTGGATACATCATGTATCAATTTGGGTGGCAACACGGTTATTCGTCCCTTATGCGCAATTGCGTATAAGGGCTTTTTTTATTTTAAGGAGGTTTGTAAAGATGATCAATATACCGAGAGGAACACAGGATATACTTCCGCAGGACACGCCTAAATGGCGATATGTTGAATCGTAATTAAATGAAATTGCGACTGATTATAATTATAAGGAAATTAGAACACCGATGTTTGAAAGTACAGATTTATTTTCAAGAGGTGTCGGTGATTCTACAGATATCGTACAAAAAGAAATGTACACTTTCAAAGATAAAAGTGACCGCAGCATGACACTGCGTCCTGAAGGCACTGCTGCAGTGGTCCGCAGCTATATAGAGAATAAGATGTATGGTGATGCAAATCAACCGGTGAAATTGTATTATACGGGCCCGATGTTCAGATATGAGCGCAAACAAAAAGGACGTTATCGTCAATTTGTACAGTTTGGTGTTGAAGCTATCGGAGCTGAGAATCCTGCGATTGATGCTGAAGTGCTGCACATGCTGTATCATATCTATAGCTCATTTGGGTTGAAATCATTGAAGCTTGTCATTAATTCAATCGGTGATATGGACTCAAGAAAAGAATATAAAGAAGCGCTCGTTGAACACTTTACACCGCATATTGATGGTTTCTGTCAGGACTGTCAAAATCGACTTCATACGAATCCCATGCGTATTCTGGACTGCAAAGTGGATAAAGATCAGCCGTCTGTCAAGACAGCACCTAAAATCACGAATTATTTAAATGATTATTCCAGAAACTATTATGACGAAGTTAAGAAAAATCTAGATATTTTAGGAATTCCATATGTGGAAGATGCAAGTCTTGTCAGAGGACTTGATTATTATACGCATACAGCATTTGAGATGATGAGTGAAGCAGAAGGATTCGGAGCGATTACCACGTTATGCGGCGGTGGTCGTTATAACGGACTACTTGAAATGCTTGATGGACCAAGTGAAACGGGAATCGGTTTCGCGCTCAGTATTGAACGACTGCTGCTGGCACTTGAAGCAGAAGGAATTGAACTTGAGGTAGAGGAACCGATTGAGTTGTTTGTTGTAACGATGCCGGATACAGAAGCTCATGGACTGAAACTCTTGGCAGATTTGAGAACTGCAGGAATCAGCTGCGACATGGATTACTTGAAACGCAAAGTGAAAGGACAGTTCAAACAGGCGGACCGTCTCCACGCAAAATACACAGTTGTCCTTGGTTCAAATGAAATTGAGACAAATCAAGTGAAGCTGAAGGAAATGGCGACAGGCAATGAAACAGAACTGTCACTAGAAAATATGACAGCATATATAAAGGAGAGACGATAAATGGAACGAACGACTTATTGCGGATTGGTGACTGAAGACTATATTGGAACGGAGATTGTACTGAAAGGATGGGTACAGAGACGCCGAGATTTAGGTGGACTGATCTTTATCGATTTAAGAGAT
>DJUI01000042.1 GCA_002438305.1 Staphylococcaceae bacterium UBA6286
CAGTTTTCAATGTTCATTTTTCAAGTGTTCAAAATTCATTGTAGCAGATTCATTATCTCGCTGCAAGAATTAAGACTACCTTATATACTATAAAGTGTTTACGATACTTTCGCAAGTATCAATTTTACACTTTCGTGCAGCTGCTTTATAGCGTTTGTTTCAAGTGTTGTTGTCGTTTTCAGCGACTTTTATATCTTAACAAGCTGACCTTTTAAAGTCAACACTTTAATTCAACTTTTTTTAATCTTTTTAAATCCATTAAAAAAAGAAGCAGATCTCGTTCAGATCTACTTCATTATATAAGGTTATGACCGCTTCTTTTTCTTTTTTGAAACAACTTTCGTGTTCTTTACAGTCAGACGTTCTTCCGGCGCGATTTCACCTTTTGCGACTTTGCGTGCATAACGTTCTTGTCTTGATGCTTCGTTATACTTCGGCAATGTTAACAGCTGATAGGCGTTGCATAATAAAAGCGGAAAGATAGTACAGTATAGCCACGTTGTATCTTCCACTCTTAAAAATGGAATCAGTTCAACAGTAGTCATGACAATCATAAAGAACAATGCTGGAATGACGACACTGTTGTTCGTCATCTTCACTTTGTAGTACGTTACAATCAGTGCCGCAATTAAAATAAGAATTGGAATCCAGATGAACTGCTGAACATCACCTTCTTGTCTGCCAAATCTTAAATACCTGAAATAAACTAAATCAAACAGTGCAAAGACAGTGATGACTGCCTGTATAGGGTTCCAGGCCGAGCGGAAAATCCCGGCTCCGAGCTGATGGATGAATAGATAACTGAAGTAAGCTAGTTGACTCACTGAGGCAATCAATAATCCATAACCCATAAACCAGACGAATGCAGCGAGAAACTCTCCAATCTGTCCTTTGAATAAGTAGACCGTTAAACGATCATATCCGAATATCAGGCTGACCAGCAACGTCGTGATCATACCAATCAATAGCGTGATGCCATAAAATTTACCTAAATTTCTAATTGTCACAATCGTGCCTCTCTTATTTCTCAGTCTTCTCGATAATTTTTGCCGCCATATTTCTGTAGATGACTCCAAGCGGATGATCTGCTCCGTATACTGACGGTGCAAAGTCATCTTCCTGCCAGTCAGGCTGCATAAGAGGCAGCTGGCCTAATAATTCTGTATTGAGCTCATGCGCAAGCTTTTCGCCGCCCCCGCTTCCGAACACATACTCCTTGCTGCCAGTTTCCCGGCTTTCGAAGTATGACATATTCTCGATGACTCCAAGAATCTCATGGTCTGTATGAAGTGCCATAGCTCCTGCTCTTGCAGCAACAAACGCAGCAGTTGGATGCGGCGTTGTCACAACAATCTCCTTGCTCTTCGGCAGCATTTCATGCACATCAAGTGCTACATCTCCTGTACCGGGCGGTAAATCAAGCAGAATATAATCCAGTTCTCCCCACTCGACTTCCTGGAAGAAATTATTGATCATCTTGCCGAGCATCGGCCCCCGCCAAATAACAGGAGCATTCTCTTCTACAAAGAAAGCCATCGAAATGACTTTGACACCAAATCGTTCGACAGGCAGAATGGTTTCTCCTTTAATGCCAGGACGAGATGTAATACCCATCATGTCAGGTACACTGAATCCATATATATCTGCATCGACTAAACCTACTTTTTTGCCGAGTCTCGCCAGTGCCACAGCAAGGTTGACAGATATAGTTGATTTGCCGACGCCACCTTTACCTGAAGCAATGGAAATAAATTCTGTATTTTCAAGCTGGCGCTCAATCTCAGAGCCTGTTTGACCTCTAAACTGTTCAAGTGCCGCGTCATCGAGCTGTTCGAATCTAAGGCCGACTGTACGTGCACCATTTGCTTTTAAAGTGTCTACAATCTTAGTCTGGAGATCCAGCTGAGTCTGACCCCCTAATTTTGCAATCGCAATCTTGACACTGATATGTTCCTTCTCTTCTTTAATGGATACTTCTTTGACGCCGCCTGTTTCTTTCAATGGAACATTGATAATTGGATCGGCAAGTTCGCCAAGTAGATCTGCTGCTGTTTCTACAGTTAACACATTCATACGCCCCTTTNNTTCATTACTATAAGAATAACAAAAAACCCGTCCTTTGTATAAATCTATTATATGACAAATTTTTAACTACTTTATGATTGAAAGAGTATAATTAAGGCTATTAACAATCATACTTATACAATCTGGAGGAACATGATGATACTTAATCACACAATTATGCAATATTTCGAATGGTACACAAATGGAGACGGTAATCACTGGAACCGATTAAAAGAAGATGCAGCAACGCTGAAAGAACGCGGTATCGACGCTGTGTGGATTCCACCGGTCACTAAAGCTGACAATAACCAGAACCCAGGTTACAGTGTCTATGACCACTTTGATATCGGTGAATTTGATCAAAAAGGCAGTGTGCGTACGAAATACGGCACTAAAGATGAACTAAAAGCAGCAATCAAAGCCTGCCACGACAACGATATTAAAGTATATGTAGACATTGTTATGAATCACAAAGCAGGTGCTGATGAAACAGAACTCTTCAAAGTGGTTGAAGTTGACGCAGATAATAGAACAGACGTGATTTCTGAACCGTTTGATATTGAAGGTTATACGAAATTCACGTTTCCAGGTCGTAACGGCAAATACAGTGACTTCATCTGGAACTACACACATTTCAACGGCACAGACTATGATCATAAAACAGGTAATACCGGCGTGTACCGCATTCTCGGCGACAATAAAGGCTGGAATGAAAATGTGGATGACGAAAAGGGGAATTTCGATTATTTGATGTTCAGTAACATCGACTATAAGCACCCGGATGTCCGAAATGAAATGATTGAATGGGGCAAATGGCTCATCGACGAACTTGAAATTGATGGCATGCGTCTTGATGCCATCAAACATATCGAAAGTTATTTCATCCGCGACTTCATCAAGGCAATGAATGAACACTCAAATAATAATTTCTATTTTGTCGGAGAGTTTTGGCGTGCCGATGTTCAGACGAACGAGAGCTTCTTGATTGATGCTGAATATTCTCTCGACCTATTCGATGTTGCGCTGCACTATAATTTAAAAGAAGCATCAGAAGCTGGTGCTGCCTATGACTTGAGAACGATATTCGATAATACATTGGTCAAAGAAAACCCGCTGAACGCTGTCACATTTGTTGATAATCATGATTCTCAGCCCGGTGAATCCCTGGAATCATTTGTTCAGGACTGGTTCAAACAGAGTGCCTATGCATTAATCCTGCTGCGTTACGACGGATTCCCTGTTGTCTTCTACGGTGATTACTATGGTATCGCCGGTGAGCATCCGGTTGATGGTAAACAAATGGCTATCGACCCACTGTTATATGTCCGCAAGAAAAAAGCATTCGGTCAGCAGGATGATTATTTCGATCACAAGAACGTCATCGGCTGGGTCAGACGCGGTGCCAAAGAAGTAGAGAATTCAGGATGTGCCGTCATCATCAACAGCAGTAATGAAGATGCCGAAAAAACGATGTTTGTCGGCAAGGAAAAACAAGGTCAAGTGTGGCTTGATTATACTAACACACGTGACGAAGAAGTGATTATTGACGAAGAAGGAAATGGTGTTTTTAAAGTCAATCCAGGCAGTGTATCTGTCTACTGTCAAAAAGAAGAATAATCGAACATAATATAACACCCGGCTGTCATCAGCCGGGTGTTATTTATACCAATATGTCAGTCATCATCTTTGTGATTCAAGTTTTCACTCTCAGGATAGAAAAACTCTGTCAGTGCATAGAGTATACCGATGACTATCAAGATGACAAAGTAATTGATTCTAATGTGTTCATAGTTCAAATGGACAAACAAATAAAAGAAAGTCGTATTCATAAAAACGATAAAGATATGATATTTAGCGCCTTTAAAAAATGAATGCTCGGGATTTCTTTTCTTCAGTTCATCAATAATAAATTCTATTACTAAGAGCAGGAAGTAGCCGGATACTATATAGGACCCATAATAAAATAAATTATCAATCATGCTCTGATTATAGGTGAATTCAGCAAGCTGTAAATAAATTAAAATGCGGCTCAAGCCATACAATCCAAAGGCGACCATCAATAAAAAAGTAATACCGGATATTAAGACGATAGCTGTAATCATCACGATGGAGAGGAGAGACCTGCCGTGAATTTTAAAGCGTTTCAATGAATTACCTCTTTCTATAACTTGTTATTGATCAACTAAGTGCACAATTAGATTTCTTTAAATATAATAGAAGACTATATACATTAGAAAGTAATTTGATTTACAATAACAAATAATTAAAAATGCAAAACCTTTCATGTTATACTAATAGTAATTATATGGATGAGGAGAAACATTATGTACACAATTTTAGTTACAGGCGGAGCTGGTTACATCGGTTCACATACTGTTAAACGGTTACTGGATGCCGGCTACAACGTTGTAGTAGCAGACGATTTGTCGACCGGCCATCAATCTGCGGTAGACAGCCGTGCCGCTTTCTATGAATTAGATGTATGTAATAATCAGGCATTCGGTGACGTTCTGGAAAAAGAACAAGTGGAAGCCGTCTTGCACTGTGCCGGTAAGATTGTTGTCAGTGAAAGTGTTGAAAACCCATTAAAGTATTTCGATCATAACGTTTCAGGATTGAATGAAGTTTTAAAAGTTGTCGTTGAAAAAGGCATTAAGAAATTCATGTTTTCTTCAACTGCATCTATATATGGTAATAATTGTTTCAATATTAAAGCGGTCGAAACAACGCCCGTAGCACCGACAAATCCTTATGCTTCTTCAAAATTAATGGGCGAGCAGATGATTCACTGGGTAAGTGAACGTTACGATATGAACTATGTCATTTTCCGTTATTTTAATGTCGCTGGAGCAGAACTTGATTCGTCTAACGGCCTGCGCACTAAGAATCCTACTCATCTTGTGCCATCTATCAACTTAACATTGCTCGGCAAACGTCCAGTCTTCGAAATTTTCGGCAACAATTATCAGACAGAAGATGGCACTTGTATTAGAGACTATATTCACGTCTGCGATCTTGCGCGCGCGCATCAATTAGGCATGGATTATTTATTTGATAATGGTCAATCCACTATATTTAATCTAGGCTCTGAAAAAGGTTATTCCGTCAAAGAAGTTGCAGATACTGCATCTCAAATCACAGGAATTCCTTTGATTTACAAGATTTCAGAACGCCGCGAAGGAGACCCTGACTTTGTCCTAGCCAATGCGGGGAAAGCACGCGAAAAATTAAACTGGGAACCTGAATACACTTTAGAAGAAATCATTAAATCAGATTTCGACTGGCGTAAACAATCTTGAACAAGAATCACGGCGAGGGCCGTGATTTTTTAATTTGAAGGCCGAGAAATCGCGAAACCTGCTCAAACACGACCTTCCAATTTATTTTCTATAGACGATATCCCCATCAACAATAGTCATTGCGACGTTTATTTTGTGAATATCAAGAGGATCAACTGTAAAGGGATTCTCTTCAAGTATCGTGAAGTCAGCCAAGTAACCCTCTTTTATCAGTCCATTGTCCGGGCGTTGTGCGACATCTGCTGCAAGTACAGTATACAGGCGCACAGCATCAAATACTGATAGTGCCTGAGCCATTGTATATTGAGTGTCTCCGTCAAATGGTCTGCGGTTCACTGCAGCATCAATCCCTACAAGTGGATTAAATGATTCAATCGGTGCATCTGATCCACCACCGATGACAATTCCCCGGTCAAGCAATGTTTGCCAGATGTAGGCATATTGAATACGTTCGTCGCCGACACGATCCATCGCCCACGGAAAATCAGATGTCAAGAATGACGGCTGTACATCACAGATAACTGGCAGTTCAGCTATGCGGTCTACTAAATCAGCTCCAAGAAAACTGACATGAATCAAGCGGTCACGTCCTGTTGCTGGGGGATACTTTTCAATAGCATCGAGCACCATTTCACACGCCCGGTCACCAATCATATGCACAGCAACTGTTGCGTTATGACGTCTCGCCTTCTGCACTTGTGCTTCCAGCTCTTCCTGCGTATATATCGCAAGCCCCGACGTCTCCGGTGCATCGCTGTATGGTTCACGGAATAACGCGGTTCTTCCACCAAGCGCACCGTCCGCGTAAAACTTCATGCTGTCAGCTTTGATCCATGTGTCATAAGTGTAATCTGTCGCCATCAGTTCTTCAAATATGGCAGTATGTCTCAGCAGATTAAGACGTAGTTGTTTCTTACCTTTGCCGAATGTCTTTTTGTAAGCATTGAAGACATTGTGGAAATCCTGATAATACGCTAGGTCTTCTGTGTGAATAGCGGTCAAACCAACCGCATGCATGGCATCTGCCGCGCGTTCCATATGAAGCGTGAGTGATTGTTCTGTTTCATGCATGCTGGCATCGACGAATTGCTCCATTGCAGCATCATGTACCCAGCCGTTCAATACGCCGTTCTGTTTTTCATAACGGCCGCCTTCCATGTCTTGAACGTCATCTGTTATATTCAGCGCTTCGAGTGCTGCACTGTTCACGATTGCGGCATGACGACAAATACGTTTGATCAGTACTTTGTGAGAAGTCAATTCATCCAGTTCCTGACGCGTCATCCGGTGACCCAGCTGATTATCATCATATCCTTCGCAGACGAGCCAGCTATTGTCAGGTAAACAATCTACCGCTTCTCTGATCTTCTGCTTAACCGTATCAATCGCGCGTTCATCTCTAAAATCAATCCCACCGAGAGCAATTCCTGTACCGACCAAATGGATGTGGGTATCGATAAGTCCCGGGAGCATCGTCCGTCCGTTCAAATCTATATAATCGGCATCTAGTTCAGGTACCTCATCAAATACTGCCGTAATGCGGTTATCATCAACTGCGACAGCCGCCACCTGTCTGCCGTCAGCTTCCATCGTATATATTGGACCATTATGATAAATCTTCATCTTCATCCCCCTAAAATAAAAAAAGATATACTATCGTTAGTATATCTTTTAATACAACGCATGACTATCATTCAAGTCCCATTTCACTGAATGTATTGCCGCCGCGGATGTCTCCAGTCTCATAACCTTTTTTGAACCACTTCATACGGTCAGCACTTGAACCATGGGTAAATGTATCCGTATTGACACGTCCCATAGACTGTTCCTGTAATGTATCATCACCAACCGCATGGGCTGCTTTAATAGCTTCTTCGATGTCTCCCTCTTCAGTGACACCCATCTTCTGTTCATAATGGGCATACACTCCGGCATAATAATCAGCCTGAAGTTCCATCGCTACAGAATATCGATTGAATTCTTTTTCGCTTAACTGTTGTCTTAAACGGTTCACTTTGTCAGCTGTCCCTAGTTGATTCTGTACATGGTGACCGACCTCGTGTGCGATGACATAGGCCATGGCAAAGTCTCCAGGAGCCTGGAATCGCTGATCAAGCTCATCCATGAACGTCAAATCGATATAGAGTTTCTCGTCAGCCGGACAATAGAATGGGCCCATCTCTGAGCCAGCGTTACCACAGCCTGTGCTGACAGCATTAGAGAATAATACCATCGTTGGTTCTTCGTAAGTCAATCCTTCATCCTGGAACAACTTGTTCCATACTGTTTCCGTATCTTTCAGTACAACACTGGCAAACTGTTCACGTTCTGTCTGACCCGACTGTCCGGAGTCATTCGTTTGAGTCTGCTGCGTCTGCTGATTAGATGTACCGCCGCCTAATATATCAGTCGGATCTCCGCCCATCAGCATATAAACGATCGCAATAATAATACCAAGACAACCGACACCGCCGCCAGTTGCTAGACCACGACCACCGCCGCCACCGACATTTTCTACATTTGAACTCCCCTGTCTCCCTTGCCATTCCATAATGTATCCTCCTAAAATAAGCTGTTAATGAATAACTTATTGTTTAATACCCATTATAGAATATTATTTATCATTCAAACATAGAAATTAATCATATATGATATTTTACAGCAGCAATCAAATAATCTGCCGCACCAGGAACGACTTCATAGTACGCTTTGAAACGGTTGTCTGCTTCGTACGTCATCATTAATCCGAGATGCATCTCCCGTCTGTACTGCGGCCAGTAATAGCTGAGATGCAACGAGGCAATATGTGCACCCTACTGTTCCGGAGTTCTCTATGTTTAGTCACTGCATCAGTCAGAAGTGATTTAATATTGCGATCAATCGCTGTCACCTGCTGATAGTCTTCTTCTTTTTTGTAAAAAAAGAATCGTTTCTCTTTGAATTTCAAGCGAAAACGATTCATGGAATCTAGTTATTGATCGAACACAGTGATCTTATCAATCGACGACAAGCCGTCAGTCACTAAATATTGCCCATCGACATGTTTCTTTACTGTGACTGCTTCTTTATTTATCTCTTCTCCGTATACTTTCTGGACATAGTATTTCGTGACAGCTGTTTTTAATTTCTGGCCGTTTTCAGTAGTGATGACCTCTTTTTTGACAAATCGTTCCGGCAGCCAAATATGATTTTTAAATGACGGATAGATTTTCACGTGAAGCGTATCACCGGCCATCAGCTGACCAGATTGTTCAAAAAACGCCGTATATTTGAATTCTGAAGGTTGTTCAGGTTGTTCAGCTGAAGGTTCTTCTGTTGTCTCGACTGGTTCTTCTGGTGTTTTCGGCAGACTGCCGCTGTCTAGATGATCGACTGGTGTTCGGCTGATAGTTTCGAGCTGCCCTTTGTATGCTTTGTCGGAACCATCCCGTGCTGCTTGAAGCTTCAAGTTCGGTTCTAAAAACTGAACTTCATAGCGGTTCGCCACCCCATCGATATGCAGTGCATCAACACTCAATGTCACGACCGGCTGATCCTGACGCGCACTGGTGAATGCCTGAACCTGCTCATCATTAACTGCCAGGACATCGCCATCTGCACCGGCTTTGATTGTCAGATTGTCAATTTTTCTGACAATTTTTTTCTGTTTTTCTTCGAGAATGTTGATGTTATTCTCTGCTTTTGAGAGCTCAGAGTCAAGCCAGTTGAGCTGTGCATCAATCGTTGCTGCATCTTCTAAATCCGCTTCCAGACGCTGATCTTCGTAGGCAGCAATCTGACCTTCCACCTGCTGTTTTTCTATCCGCTTGTTATCAATCCGCAGTGCAATTTCAGCCTCTTCATTATTCAGCTTGTCATCGACATACGTAAATAAAGGATCGCCTTTTTGAACTGCATCACCTACCTGCACATGCATAAGCACTGGTTCTTTCTGCTTGCCTTTTAAATAATAGAATCCTAGCTTCTGTGTCGCTTCGCCTTCTACAGTGATGACGTGATTCTTCATCCGCTCATCTATTGCTATTGTATTGTTTGCATCGATTGCCCGGAGTGCCATGTAAATACCGCTGATGATGATGAGCCCGAGTATTACAAGGATTAATACAACCGGCCAGAACCAATTCTTTTTCATGGCATAACCCTCTATATCATTAATTTTAATATTAGTGTAGCAACACAAAAATAGGTCAGTGTTAAGAAAATCTAAACTCTTTGTAAATTACTTGAGCAGTCGGTCGTCGTCAGATTTTATATGGGAATTGAAATCAGTCATATTCTGACGCTTTACAGACCGATGATATCGATTCAACAGCAGCAGGAATATGATGCCGACAAGCAACGAGACAATTCCCATCCACATCAGTTCACCACGGCCTCCGCCTAAAATATAGTAAAAGGCAAAATAGAAATTGACGAGCGCAATAATGGTCATTCCGATATATGGATACATCCAATCACCTACAATATGCCGTTTTCGATTAATGCTTGACGGGCTGTTTCGATGCTGTCAGTGCCTTCTTTGTTCTTGAGCGGGCTGAATTCACTACCGCGTTCGACTTGAAGCGTGCTGAATGACTGTGCATATTGGAAGATATCAAAGTAAAACTTCTCAAACTTCAATGTTTCTTTCTTCACCACTTCAAAATCTTCATCCAGCTGAGTCAAATTTTTCACTGCCAGATGATAGGGCAGTTGATGCTTTGATGCTTGTTCAAGAAAATCCAATCTAAAGACATGGATGCCGATGTTGGCATTATTAAACGTGTTCTCCATCCCTTCAGGCAGTTCAGTGTATTCCATCACACGCTTCCTGCCATCTGCCATAATGACGCGGCCGACACTTTCACCTTCAAGAGGAGCGATTGTTTTTGTTGTGACATCTGCACGTGACTCAACTGCTAGTCCGCACAGCACCGGATCAAGTACTTTGACAAGAACATTATCGATATTGTTCAAATAAACATGTGATACACCTTGACGCGCCATCTGGTGATAAATCCCCGTAGCCGCCATCGCTTCAAATACGCCGCCGTTACCGTTAGGGGCTGTCAGCAGCGCACTGCTTTCGTTCAGCAGTAGTTCCCCGTCCGGAGACAAGGCGACGACATTCGGCTGTTTGAAGAAAGTAAGAGCTTCCTCAGGATAATCAAAATAATGATGACTCTTGAAAAATTCAAGTGTTTCTTCATGATTGATATCGCTTGTCATAATAAACCATGGAATCGTGACATTCAGTCGGCTGTTCAATGATAACAGCTGATCTGCCTGCATTTTGAACAGACTGATGCCGTCAAATGAGAATGTTCCTTTTGGACCTTTGTGTGCAAGGCGCGTTCCTNNCCTTTGTGTGCAAGGCGCGTCCCTTGACCACCTGCCATCAATAGTGCGGCAAATCTGCCCTGCTGAATTGCTTCAAGACCGAGCTGTTCAAGCGCTGCTATACGGGAGTCGGACATTTCACGTTTCACTTCTGCTGCAACGTCTGTGAGTTCCCCTGCCGGTGCTTCCACATGACGGTTTACATAGACCGTGTCATAAAGTTCTTTGACTTCATCGAGACTGATCGCTCCAAGCTGCTGTTCCAAAGTGTTCTTTTCGTTTTCTGACATCATCGTCATCATCTCTATAATTAAGTGGTGATTATATTGAGGCAAATCTTGAATATCAGCCATAATTTCTCCTTTAAGGTCAATAGTTTCTCTTTATTATAGTTATTTTATCCGTCCTGTGCATTATAAATGTATCCAGTCCAATGTCCGATGAAACATTTCTGTATAGATTAAATAAGCGGTCAGCACAGAAAAAGTAGTGGCGAGAGACATATCGAGAACGCCCCCGGTCTTAAAAGTCACCGGCATCGTCACCTTCATATCAATCGGGAAGAAAAGCGCCACCCCTCTTGGTGTCATCATATCAAGCACAATATGGCTTGATATCCCGATCAATGCACAAATAATATAGGTCAGTTCGATATTGAGGAGCGTCATGACTACCGCCATGACAGCCATAAATAACAGCGAATGCGTAATGGTCCTATGTCCGAAGAAAAAATTAATCAATCTGCTCAGCAGCTTGAACTCTTTTCCTACCTTGCTGCCGGAATGACAAATATCAGGTAATATGCTGAAGACTCCTGTTGTGCCAATAATAACTGCGCTTGTACCGATATCATGAGGCGTATTCAGCGCATAGGCTGTACCGAGCAGTATACCGAATGCTGCATGAGTTTTTCCTGTCATCATCTGCTCCTTTCTTCAGGATTAAAAAAATCTACTTCTTCGTTAAATGAGGAGTAGATTTTTTGATTAAAAGAATTATGGTGCCACCTCTGGTATCGGGGCTTCAGTAGATAGTCCGCCCGGCTCAATAGGTAAGGGCGAGACTGGCTGTTCAGTCTGCTCTTCGACAGGCGGCGCTTCTGTCACAGGTGCTTCTGTCACAGGTGCTTCTGTCACGGGCGCTTCTGTCACGGGCGCTTCTGTTACAGGCACTTCTGTCGTCGGTGCTTCCGTTTCCACTAGAGAACATTGATTACCTTGACAAATATAGCCTTCGTTCGTCAAATTGTTCCATGCTTTGGAATACTCTTCTGAATTCTCAATGTCTGTACATTTACCTTTGCCTGCAATAGCCGCATCCGTCAGACACAATCGTGCCTGATTATATTTTTCTGTATCAAATTTATCTTCTTCAGTTGTCTTATCTGCATTTTTGCGGCCGCGCTCTTTCGCTTCTTCAATCTTTTTCTTGGCATCATCCGCTTTGTTGATTTTCACTTCTGCCTTGGGTTTGTCTTCTGTCTTCGGTTCGTCATTACATGCTGCTAACAATACAGATAGGCTAAACAGCAGAATCATTAGTTGCTTCATCATTTCTCTCCTAACATACTGTATCTATTTAATTATACTGATTATCTGTGAAATGTGAATTTATTTTTAATATACCATTTGATTTCTGTTATTATTATAGCAGTACATAAGGAGGCGCATCATGTCCGAACAACAAAAAGGAATTATTTTCGCGGCAAGCAGCTATTTAATCTGGGGCATACTCCCTATCTACTGGCGCCTTATCGATCATTTCAATGCCTACGAAATACTCGCACACCGCATCATCTGGTCATTTGTCTTTATGGTGGTTCTTATATTGGCGTTGAACAAGACACATGAACTGAAAGTACAGACCATTCAACTGCTACAGCATAAAAAAGCTGCTATCAGCTTGTTTGTTGCCGGTATAGTCATTGCGGTCAACTGGGGCCTCTTCATCTGGGCTGTCTCTAATCATCACGTGCTGCAGGCAAGCCTCGGTTATTATATCAATCCATTGATGAGTATTCTGCTCGCCATAATCTTCATGAAAGAACGCTTCTCAAAAATCGAGTGGACAGCGATTATTCTCGCTGCACTCGGCGTACTCTATATGGCAATCTCCATCGGTGAAGTCCCTTACATCTCATTGTTGCTTGCTATATCGTTTGCACTGTATGGACTGATCAAGAAAAATGTCCATATGGATGCCATGTTCACGATTTTACTAGAATGTCTGGCATCTATGCCGTTTGCTTTGATCGGCCTGATGTACTTGAAATCCAGTGATATGAGTTACTTCGGTTACAATGCAGACAGCGGCATTCTGTTGTTCTCAGGAATATTGACGGCAGTACCGTTGATTCTGTTCACAGCTGGAGCTACACGTATTCCATTATCACTCATCGGATTTCTGCAGTATATTGCACCGACATTGATGTTCATACAGGGAGTCTTCTTCTATAATGAAGCATTCACTACGACGCATCTCGTTACATTCGCCTTTATCTGGGCCGGGCTGATTATCTACAGTTATTCTAAATACAGGCAATATCGTGCTCAACGTCGATGATTCGCTTAAAAACATTTCATTACCATTCAAAAATAGTTAATTTCATTTAAATTCATTTAAACCCATCACATTCATTGTAAGCGGATGCACAATGAGATATATTTAAGCTATAAAAATGATAAGGATGTGTTTAGTAATGGCAATGACAGTAACTAAAAATGATAAAGAAGTTAACATTAAATGGCGTGTAGCAGACATCGTTATCCCGAATGAAGACATTGTAAGTGTTAAGGAAGATACTAATATTTACGCTGGTACAAACGAAAATGACGCTAACGTCGTGAGAATTGGTTCTACTTTCGGTAAAACAAACCGCATTCTTTTAGATACTAAAGATAAACACTACATCATTTATACTCACANNAAATCCTTAACGAATTAAATAAATAATGAACAAGCCATCTAATCAGATGGCTTGTTTGTTTGCTGCGTTCTTATAATTAGGAGATTGGATTTACTTTTTGATACGATAGCAATATCGAAAGGAGATGGAACATGGAAAATTTAGCAGGTAAGTCAGCATTAATCACGGGCGGTTCGCGCGGCATCGGGCGTGCCATCGCCTTAAAGCTTGCAAGCCAAGGTGTGAACATCGCGATTACCGGTCGGAGCGAAGATTCATTGCAGGAGACACTTTCACAAGCAGATGCTTATGATATAGCTGCGACTACGATTACAGCAGATGTCAGAAACGTTGATGACATTAAGGCAGCGGTCGACCACACGCTTGAAACATTCGGACAGATTGATATTGTCATCAATAATGCCGGAGTAATGAACAACGCCTTATTCCTGGATACGACAGAGGAGATGTTCCGCGACTCTTTTGAGACAAACGTCATGGGCCCATATTATGTGATGCAGCAAGTACTGCCTCATATGATTGAAAGACAGACAGGTGACATTGTGAACATCGCATCCATGTCAGCGATTAATTCTTCCGAACAGACAGCCGCTTATTCTGCAACAAAATTTGCGTTGACGGGACTGACTGAAGGGGTCATGAAGGAAATGCGAAAATACAATATCCGCACATTCACCATCAATCCATCTGCTGTACTGACTGAGTTGATCGGTGAGACTTCACTCAACCCTGACACAATGATTCATGCAGAAGATATCGCAGACGTCATCGTCAGCCAGTTGCAGTTGAATAGACGTGTATTTGTCAAAACAAATCAGATCTGGGCTACTAACCCACAGCAATCTTAAAACAAGGAGGAAATAACATGTACATCGTAACTAACCGCATTAAGTTAAAGTCCGGCTTTGCTGAAAAAATGGCCCCTATGTTCACAAAAGGTGGCGCTACACAGCAATCAAAAGGATTTGTAAAAATAGAAACTTGGTCTGTCACCAATCATGAGGAATACGATGAACTATACGTCCACACTTACTGGGAAACACTGGAGGATTTTGAAGCGTGGAAGACTTCAGATGCTTTCAAACAAGCGCATAGCCGTCCAACAAATAATGAAGAGCAAGGCGAGTCACCAATGCTCGGCTCAGAAATTGTCATCGCACAATTACAGACAACACTTGAAAAATAACACTTTCACTAAAAATATCATCCCTCATGCAGTGCATGAGGGATGATATTTTGTCCTGATTTAATGATGCTGCACATTCTAAAAAATCATATGCCCCATCACAACGATAATCGGCAGGATGATGATTGTTCTGATTAAGAAGATGGCAAATAACTTAGGAAGACTGACTGGAATTTTTGAGCCGAGGATGACGCCCCCTACTTCTGATAAGTAAATCAGCTGTGAAATACTTAACGCGGCAACGATGAATCTCGTCAATTCACTTTGTACATCGCCGATCAGAATAGCCGGCAGGAACATATCAGCAAAACCAATCAGAATAGTCTCTGATGCTGCCACAGCTTCAGGAACCTGCATCAGTTCAAGGAGTGGTACGAACGGTGCTCCAATCCACGTGAAGAAAGGTGTATATTCAGCGATGACCGTCGCAAGCGTACCAATACACATGACAACAGGCAGCACTGCAAACCACATAT
>DJUI01000066.1 GCA_002438305.1 Staphylococcaceae bacterium UBA6286
TACGCCGTATGCGTCTGCTGTCAGGAAGATGATGGTCTTCGCATGTCCTGCAATAGATGGCAGGATGATGTTATCGATATTTTCAATCGGGTAAGCGGCGCGTGTGTTTTCAGTCAATGATTTATCCTCGTAATCAGGGAAACCGGCCTCATCTACTTTGACATTTTCTAAAATAGCGCCGTAACGGATGGCATCATAGATCTGTGGCTCTTTCTCACGTGTCAGATCGATTGTCTTCGCGTAGCATCCGCCTTCAATATTGAAGACTCCGTTGTCATTCCAGCCGTGTTCATCATCACCGATTAATTTGCGCTGTGGATCTGCTGATAACGTCGTTTTACCAGTACCTGATAGTCCAAAGAACAAGGCGACGTCTTTGTTTTCGCCGACGTTTGCTGAACAGTGCATGCTCATCACGTCATTATCTGGCAAGTAATAGTTCATCACACCGAAGATTCCTTTTTTCATTTCGCCGGCATATTCAGTTCCGCCGATCAATATGACTTTGTGTTTGAAGCTTGTGATGATGAATGTCTCGGATTTCGTTCCATCCACTTCGGGGTCAGCTTTGAAGTGCGGCGCTGAGATGATAGTGAAGTCAGGTGAGATGTTCAATCCTTCTTCAGTCGTTTCGGGACGGATGAACATCGTGCGGGCGAACAAGTTGTGCCATGCCATTTCGTTGATGACAGTCAGTTTCAGCTGAGTCGCAGCGTCGGCGCCGGCATACCCGTTAAAGACATAGACTTTGTCCTTTGTATTTAAATAAGAAGTCACTTTGTCGAGAAGTTTCAAGAAGACGTCCTCTTCGATGGGCTGGTTGATGGCGTTCCAGTCAATTTTGTCTTCAGTTTCAGCTTCTCTTACGATAAATTTATCTTTAGGCGAACGACCCGTATATTTTCCTGTTTCTGCTCTTACTGCTCCTGAGTCTGTAAGAACACCTTCACCATTATCCAGTATGTCCTGAATCAGCTGAGTGCGAGACAACTGTTTTTTAGTAGAAGGTTTTGCTAGTAATTGATCCAGATTTTCATTATACGTCGACGTATCGTTCATGTTATAATCCTCCAGTAATAGTTTCTGCAATGTAAGCAGTTTCATCAAATAGTATAACATAACAGACCCAATAGTCTATACTAATCACGGTAGATTCTCAAGCAGTTTTTAAAGACAGAAAATTATGTATTTCTTAAATTTATTGACGTTTAACAAATAGTTTAGTATTATCTTACTTGCGGATTCTCTTATCCAGAGTGGTGGAGGGACATGGACCCTACGAAGCCCAGCAACCTTTTAAGTAAGGTGCCAAACCGTTTGCAGATTTCATCTGAACGATAAGAGTGAATGGACTTGTATTAATCGAGCCTTCTCTCTTAATTGTGGAGAAGGCTCTTCTTATGGATAAACCGTATAACTTTCATAAAAAAGGAGATATTAAATTGGCAGATCGTAAACTATTTACTTCTGAATCAGTAACAGAAGGACATCCGGATAAAATTGCTGACCAGATTTCAGATGCGATTCTTGATGAAATCTTAAAAGGGGACCCTAAAGCACGTGTTGCATGCGAAACATCTGTGACCACTGGGATGGCACTCATTGCCGGCGAAATCACAACAACGACCTATGTCGATATTCCAAAAGTCGTACGTGAAACAGTGAAAGAAATCGGTTATACGCGCGCTAAATATGGTTATGACTTCCAGACGATGGCTGTTCTGACTGCGATTGATGAGCAGTCTCCAGACATCGCACAAGGTGTTGACCGTGCGCTTGAAGACCGCGAAGAGCTGTCTGATTCTGACATTGAATCTATCGGTGCAGGTGACCAAGGGCTGATGTTCGGCTATGCATGTAATGAAACAGAGAGCTTAATGCCGCTGCCGATTTCATTGGCACACGAACTGGCACGTCGCTTAACAGAAGTGCGTAAGAACGGTACGCTTGACTACTTACGTCCGGACGGTAAGACACAAGTCACTGTTGAATATGATGAGAATAACGAGCCAAAACGTATCGATACAATCGTTATTTCTTCTCAGCACCATGAGAAAATTGAGCTGGAGCAGATTCAGGCGGACATTAAAGAGCACGTCATTAAATCTGTTGTTCCCGCAGAACTGATCGATGACGAAACGAAATACTTCATCAACCCGACTGGACGTTTTGTTATCGGTGGACCTCAAGGGGATGCAGGCTTGACAGGTCGTAAAATCATCGTTGATACTTACGGCGGCTATGCCCGTCACGGCGGCGGTGCCTTCTCTGGTAAAGATGCAACGAAAGTAGACCGTTCAGGCGCCTATGCAGCACGTTATGTCGCGAAGAACATCGTAGCGGCAGGGCTTGCTGACAAAGCAGAAGTACAGCTAGCCTACGCGATCGGTGTGGCTCATCCTGTATCGATTTCTGTCGATACGTTCGGTACAAGCGACTACTCAGAATCAGCACTTGTAGAAGCCGTACGCAGCACATTCGACTTACGTCCGGCAGGCATCATCAAGATGCTTGATCTGCGCCGTCCGATCTACAAGCAGACAGCTGCTTACGGACATTTCGGTCGTACAGATGTCGAGCTGCCATGGGAACAGACAGACAAAGTCGACAGCTTGAAAGCAGCGGTTCAATAACATCTTAGACAGCGGAAACCTTGAACGGGTTTCCTTTTTTTATGAGTTCGGCTGAAAAAAGAGTAATATTCTCAAAATTGATCAGATGAAATTTTATGAATAATACTGAAGAAAACGTAAATTTTGATTATAATATGAATAAACCTATATATACAAAGGAGAATTTCATGACTGAACTTACACCGCTTCATTACATTATTATTGCGCTCGGTGTTCTGGCGCTGTTGTTCTTAGTGCTCTGGATCGTTACTAACAGCAAAGCAAAACGTGAACGACTGAGACTGGCCGATCAGCATGCAGATGACAAACAGAAATTGTCAGCAGAACTGCAGGACAAAGCTGAGAAAGAACGACTTGAACAGAAAAAAGCGTTCGCCCAGCAGAAAGAGATCTATGATGAACAAGTATCTAAACAAGCCATTCAAATCGACAGCTTGAAACATCTGTCCAAAAACGGTGGCGAGTATTTGACGGATCTGACATTGATTCAGCTCAAAGAACGTCTCGTCCGAAACGAACGAATCAGACCTGAAGATATGCATGTCCTTGCCAATGTCTTTATTCCCGGACGTGATCTGAAGCGGACAGAGAAAATTGCCCACATCGTATTGACACGAACAGGTGTATACATCATTGATTCGCATTACTGGAAAGGGCATATCTATCACGGCGTAGATCAGACACAGTTCTCACAGGAACCGATGTTTGAACATATATTCAGTCTGCTGGATATCGACCCTTACATCGAACAGACACTTGCGATGGAACGAGATGAGGAGAAAGGCGCTGTCTATTTCCGCTCATTACGAGATAACATTGAAGACTTGAAACGCCGGGCAGAACTCGTTGAAGAAACATTCAAACTGAAATATCCTGTCACATCCATTGCCTACTTCAACAGAGAAGGTCATGATTCCGGGACGATGAACAATTACTCAAGAGATAAGAACGTCAAAGTGGTCGTCGGTGAAGACGAGCTTGAACTGTTCTTTGAGAAATATGTCTTCCACGGAAGATTCCAATATTCAGTGGATGAACTAGAATTGATACGCGATGATATTGAACATTTGAATCCGTAGTAGCAATCAGTCGGTTTTTTTTAGTAGTATCAGGGTATATGATAAGAACTAAAAAAAGGGGTGTTCAAATGGAATCAGCAGTTACATTTCATAATGGCAATGTCATGCCAAAAGTAGGACTCGGTGTCTTTAGAGTAGAAGAAGGTCAGCAGGCTGTCGATGCAGTAAGACATGCGATTGTTTCAGGTTACCGCAGCATCGATACAGCGATGATCTATCAGAATGAACAATCAGTCGGCGAAGGAATTCGTCTAGGACTAGAAGAAGCGGGGATTGACCGCAGCGACTTATTTGTCACATCTAAAGTGTGGCTGAGTGATTATGGATTCGATACAACAATTGCTGCCTATAACGCATCACTCGAACGGCTCGGACTGGATTATCTGGATCTCTACTTAATTCATTGGCCGGGGCAGGATAATCAAGCATTCATCGATACATGGAAAGCAATGGAACAGTTATATAACGACGGTAAAGTAAGAAATATCGGTGTCAGCAACTTTAACATTGAGCATCTGGAGGCTTTATTGAAACAGGCTTCAGTGAAACCAGTCATCAATCAGGTGGAGTTTCATCCGTACTTGAACCAGAAAGAGCTGCGACACTATTTAGCAGACAAACAAATCGTCGCAGAATCATGGTCACCTTTATTGAACGGTGAGATATTGACGAATGAAGTCATCCATAATATCGCTGACAAGCACGGCAAAACACCAGCACAAGTCGTGATTCGCTGGAACATTGAGAATGATGTCGTCGTCATTCCGAAATCAGTAACACCAGAACGGATAGCAGAAAACTTAAATATCTTTGATTTTGAATTAACAAAGGAAGATCATTACGAAATCGATCAGTTGAACGAAGACCGCAGAATCGGACCAGATCCTGCTGAATTTACAGGAGCATAATCATAAAGGCCTTCTAATCTTGTTAGAAGGCCTTTATGATGTATTAATCGATCAGCTGGAGTCCTGCCGTGAAACAAGTCAGCGGCAGAATAATGGATAGAGCGATGTAGGTCATACCAGACTTGCGGTCAGATGCCACAAGTGTCACAGCTTCCACTGAAAATGTTGAAAATGTAGTTAAGCCGCCCATGATTCCGGTCCCGAAAAACAACCAGCCACTCATATGTGTCAGCATACCGAGCATCAGTGCCCCGGCACTATTGATGATGAGAGTCATCCATGGGAAACGGCCATTATACTGACTTAAAAATACCCGGATACAGGCACCGATCATAGAGCCGATTCCGACTTCAATCATTGGACAGCCCCCCATTTCATCCCGAGATAAGCGAATGTCATGCCGAGCAGCACTGTCGCAGCTATATAGCCTGTACCGTACAAGACATTAACTTGAATAAGCGCCGCACTTTCCAGACTGAATGTGGAAAAGGTCGTGAAGCTGCCGACCAGTCCAGCAGTGATACCGGTTTTCAGGGCGGTATGTTTCATCGCCATCAGCTTGACAGACAGCCATCCGAGGACAAACGCTCCGACCATATTGACGACAAACGTCCCTGCAGGATTAAACAGCAAGCTCAGTTCATAACGTAATGCTCCGCCGATAAAAGCGAAGATACAGACGTATACATATTTCATCATATGCCTCCATTAAAAGAAACTGCATGAGAAGCACCATTTCTACAAAATGCCGAACAACAATAATCCTGAAAATAAATGATACAGAATCACGATGAGGATAATCCAAGGCCAGACTTTGACCCATTTCCTTAAGCCATCAGACGTTTGTTTCGGACGTTTAATAGCTATATCAACGAGTAAGATGCTGATGATCAGTAGAATAGCATTCACTAGACCGGTAAACAGGATAATCGCATTGATAGAACCGAACAACCCTTTGATGATAGGATTATGAACGCTTAGAAACACACTAAGAATGACAAAGGTAACGGATAGATAGAAGAATTTGTGTGCTTTATGCATGAATAGCCTCCAAAACTTAGTATGAAACTATTTTAGCATGAAGAGAGGAATTTACCACCACTAGTTTTGCCGATCTTTCATTTGTAATTATCATTATATAGCGTTATAGTGAAATTGAATCACACTTCAATTACAGGAGGAATAGTAATGGAAAACTTGAAAGTACAAGTATTTGCAGATGGCGCTGATATCGAGCAGATGAAATCAGCTTACAATAACAAAGAAGTAGATGGATTCACAACGAACCCGTCATTGATGGCAAAAGCAGGTGTAACTGACTACAAAGAGTTTGCAGAAAATGCAGTTAAAGCGATTCCTGATGCATCTATTTCATTTGAAGTATTCGCAGATGACATGGAGACGATGCGTAAAGAAGCTGAAATCCTGATGGGCTACGGCGATAATGTCTTCGTCAAAATACCAGTCGTCAATACAAAAGGCGAATCTATGATTCCACTGATTAAAGAATTGTCTGAGAAAGATGTTCAATTGAATGTCACTGCGGTCTATACGATTGAACAAGTGAAAGAAATCACGGATGCCGTCAAAGCAGGCGTGCCAACATACGTCTCTGTATTTGCAGGAAGAATTGCGGATACAGGTGTTGATCCCCTACCGTTGATGAAAGAAGCAGAAAAAGTATGTCACTCAAAAGAAGGCGTCATGCTGTTATGGGCAAGCTGCCGTGAACTATACAATGTCATCCAGGCAGACGAAATCGGCTGTGATATCATTACATNNCATGTCCTGGCGATGTCGTGAAGAAAATTCCGAATATCGGTCGTGACGTGAATGAGTTATCTGTTGATACAGTGAAAGGCTTCGCAAAAGATATCGAAAAAAGCGGCCTTAAAATTTTATAAATAGATGTCGATGAATGACAGGTCACAATGACCCTTAACAGACTGGAGCAGATGCGTTCCAGTCTTTTTCAATTGATTAAAAAAATCTATTACCTTCTTTAAAAAAAAAAATAAATATTTCAAATGCAATATTGCATAAAGAGTATAATTAAGGTATATTATTTATAGTTGATTATCAGAATATTGTTACAACGAAAGGAGTGATGGTGTGCCGATAAGCATTGGGGACAAAGTCATTAAGAGAAGAAAAGAAGTGAAAATGACACAGTCCGAGCTGGCAAAAGATATTTGTACGCAAAGTCAGGTGAGTCGAATTGAAAAAAATGAAATCATGCCGAGTTCTGAAACGTTGTTTCTGATTGCGAATAAGCTGAATGTCAGCATGGATTATTTTTTTGGAGTCGAAAAAGTCAACAACGTGATTCGTGGGAAAAAGATATGTCAGGATTATTTAGAAATCAATGATTTTGAAA
>DJUI01000044.1:0-210 GCA_002438305.1 Staphylococcaceae bacterium UBA6286
TGTGAAGCATATTATCTGCGGCATAGGCATCAACCTTAATAACGAGGCGAGTGATTTTCAGGATGATTTAACAGACAGGGCGACAAGTATTGCACTCGAGAGTGGCGCAGCAGTCAATCGCTATCAGTTTTTCGAGTCTTTATGTAGACGGCTTGCACATTACTATCAATTATTTCTCACTCATGACTTTAATGAAATTAAAGACCAGTG
>DJUI01000044.1:241-6941 GCA_002438305.1 Staphylococcaceae bacterium UBA6286
GATCAGCGCTGATATAGAAATGCAGGTGGATTAACATGCAGCTTGCAGTAGTAGATATTGAAACAACTGGTAATAATGCAGCAGTAGATGAAATTATTCAGATTGGCATTGTCATTGTGGACAATCATCAAATCATCCAGAAGTTTGACAGCTATATCTATACAGATGAAACGATTTCACCATTTATCGAATCACTGACAGGCATCAACAATGACATGGTGAGAGATGCCCCGTCATTTGATCAGATTGCCCCGCGCATTTTGGAGCTGCTGCAAAATAGAGTGTTTGTAGCACATAATATTAACTTTGATTTAAATTTTCTGATGCAGCTGTTCAATAAATATGAGATACATTTTGATCCTAAATATACGATTGATACGGTAGATCTCTTCAAAATATTTTATCCAGACCAGTCGAGTTATCAGCTGGGTGTAATAGCAGCGGCGCTCGATGTCACGCTTGATGATGCACATTCCGCGATAGCTGATGCCCAGGCAACTGCTGAATTGTTGATCAAGTGTCTCGGCAAAGCGGCTTCACTTCCGAAGAAGACCCTTATTCAGCTCTATCATCTATCAAAGAAACTGAAAAATGATATCGATCATCTGCTCTTTCCGATCATTGAAAATCATCGAGGTCAGGATGTTCTGCCTGAAGCTTCAGGGTTGAAATATGTCGCTTCATCTAGAAATTACGTCCATTCTACACTGGACATGACACTGGCTCAGTTTTACCGGAAGATCATTAAAGATAACGGTTTGAACGACCGGAAGGAACAGCTCTATTTGACTGAGTTGATCTATGACAATATGGTGAATAACAAAGTAAAATTGATTGAAGCGGAAGTCGGCAGCGGCAAGACGCTTGCTTATTTAACAGCCGCTGTTTACTACGTTCTTACACATGAGGAAAACATACTGCTGTCGACTGCTACAAAAGCACTGCAGCAGCAATTGATNNAATTGATTCATGCTGATGCCTTGAAGATTGAACAGACGCTGCAGAGTGAACTACCACTCGTACTGCTGAAAAGTAAACGCAATTATATTTCGGTTGAATTCGTCAAATTTATTGTTGAAGATAAAAAAGAAAATCATGATATTCTGCTTCTTAAAATGCAGCTCCTGGTGTTTTTATTGGAGGGCAGTGACGGTGATATCGAACGCATCAACTTGAATGGTGGAAGAAAAATCTACTTTGATTTAATGAGAAATTTATATAAAGCTAGACAGGACACTTATTTATATCAAGATGTCAAAACCATCAATGTACCGATGCTCGGCATTACCAACCATTCACATCTACTTCATTCCGGACATGCAGGGTTTCCTAAATATTTTAATCATCTAGTCATTGATGAAGGGCATCAATTGCAGGAAGTAGCTATCAATCATACGTATACGGAATGGAGTTATCAGATTGTCAAATACAACTTGTCACAGCTGTCAAAAGAAGACGGACTATTGTTCACTGAATATAACACGATGTCATATGATAAGATGACGATTGATTCGATAGGGACGTCTTATATTGAACTGAAAGATCAGCTCATGGAGATTGAACAATTGAATGATCAGTTTTTTGATGATTTAAGCAAGCAGGCGGAACCACATCATTTTCAGCGTCTGTCAGAAACTAGTCAGCTGCTGAGTCAACTGGTGGAGTGTCTGAAGTCATTTAATGAGACGATCGAACATCTCCCGTTCAGCCGCCTGGTCAAAAAACAGTCGAGGTATGTCTATCAAATCTTTCAGCAGATGAAAAGCGCTGTAGACAAGCAGAAGCTGGTTTTTTATTCAACGACTAATGCAAATAAAGCTACTTTATGCATCTATGTGAAAGATCGTAAAATTGATGACATCTTCAATCAGCAGTTGATCCAGCATTTTCATTCCTTGACATTATTGTCAGGGTCGCTGCTGCTGGATCAATCCGTCAAGCATTTAAATCCGCTGTTCGGTCAGCACGACAAAGATATCATCGCTTTTAATCCAGCGCATCGGAATCAAAAAGTAACGTTTTTTATTCCTGATGATGTGCCGCTATTTAATTTTCGATCAACTGATGCATTTATTCAGCAGGTCGTCCTCTACATTACTTCTTATTTGGCAACAGGCCATAAAAAGATGCTTGTCCTGTTCAATAACTATCAGCTGATTCAGGAAGTTGAACAGTACTTGGAGTCAGTGACAAGTCATGTCATGCTGGTGCAGACACCGCAGTCAAACCCGCATAAACTGCTGACTCAGTTCAACCAGCTGGATAGTGGTGTACTACTAGGGACACAGTCATTTTATGAAGGACTTGACTATCAGTCCACAGAATTTAAATGCGTCATGATTGTCAGTCTGCCGTTCATCCATCCGAATGATAAGCGTGTCATGCTCATGCAGGATGAAACAGCAGACAGTTTTGACAATTATCAGCTGCCCTATGCGGCGACAAAGGTGAGACAAGCAGCCGGGCGGTTGATCCGTCATGAAGATGATGACGGCATCATCATCTGTATGGACCGGAGAATAGTTGAAGCACATTATCACAAAGTGTTTGACAGTGTGCTGAAACAATATCAAATTGAACGAGGCAATCTTTCAGAGTTCATCTGCTGGATTGAGAAAAATAAGCCTGCTGTAAATAAATGATTTAAAGAATAGCGCTAACTTTGGTAAAATAAAACTATCATATGGTTAAGGAGCTGACCCATGGAACTATCTAACAGAGTCAAACAATTAACACCGTCATCGACATTAGCCATTACAGCCAAAGCTAATGAACTGAAGGCTAATGGTGAACCTGTCATCGGTCTTGCTGCAGGAGAGCCGGACTTTAATACCCCGGATCATATTATCGATGCTGCATTTAAGGCCGTTCAGGATGGTCAGACAAAATATACGCCGGCGGGGGGATTACCGGTATTAAAGAAAGCCATCCAGCAGAAACTGGCAAAAAATCATCTTGACTATGAGTTAAATGAAATCATGGTAGCATCGGGTGCTAAGCATGCTCTTTATAACTTGTTTCAGTCTATCTTGAATGAAGGTGATGAAGTCATTATTCCTATCCCGTATTGGGTGAGTTATCCTGAACAGGTCATTCTTGCCGGCGGTAAACCCGTCTACGTGTTTACTGATGAAACGACAGATTACAAAGTAACGAAAGAGATGCTTGAATCAATAGTGACGCCGCGGACAAAGGCGGTGATTGTGAATACTCCAAATAACCCATCCGGTGTCGTCTATGACCGGAAAGAACTTGAAGCTGTCGCTGAGTTTGCAGTGAAGAACAACATCATCGTTGTATCAGATGAGATCTATGAAACATTGATCTATGATGGCAGCCATGTGAGCATTGCAAGTTTAAACGATGATATCAAGCGGCTCACGGTCGTCATCAACGGTGTGTCAAAAAGTCATTCGATGACCGGCTGGCGTATTGGATATGCGGCAGGAGATGCTGCATTGATCAAAGCGATGACAGATCTTGCAAGCCATTCGACCAGTAATCCGACGACACCTTCTCAGTGGGCTGCGGTAGAGGCATATAATGGTGACGAGACATTCATCAATGAGATGAACAGTATCTTTAAAGAGCGACTGGAGACTATCTATCCGAAACTGATGGAAATACCAGGAATTCGATGTATTAAACCTAAAGGTGCATTCTACTTGTATCCGAACGTCAAAGAGACCGTTCGATTATGTGGCTATCAGTCAGCAGATGAATTTGTTGAACAGCTGCTCGAACAGGCCCTTGTAGCGGTCGTTCCAGGTTCAAGCTTCGGTTCACCTGACAATATTCGTCTGTCCTATGCGACAGATTTAGATTCAATGCTGGAAGCCATCAAAAGAACGAAACAATTTGTAGAGAAAAGAATGGAGAACAACTCATGAAAATAACGATTCATCAAGCCGGCAGTCATGTCGGTGATACAGTTACTATCGGTGCATGGATTTTGAACAAACGCTCGAGCGGCAAAATTGCATTCCTGCAGTTAAGAGACGGAACAGGATTTATGCAGGCTGTCGTCGTCAAGGAAAATATCGGTGAAGAACTATTCAAAACTGCAAAAGGTATCACGCAGGAGACCTCTTTGTATATTACAGGTGTCATTAAAGAAGACGACCGTTCTGATTTTGGTTATGAGATGGAAGTCACTGACCTTGAAGTGATTCATGAGGCAGTCGATTATCCTATCACACCGAAAGCACATGGTCCAGAATTCCTGCTCGATCACCGTCACTTATGGCTGCGTTCTAAACGCCAGCATGCGGTTATGAAAATCAGAAATGAAGTGATTCGTGCGACTTATGAATTCTTCAATCGTGAAGGTTTCACTAAAATCGATCCACCGATTTTAACAGGCAGTGCACCTGAAGGAACAAGTGAACTGTTCCATACGAAATACTTCGAGGAAGATGCCTTTCTATCACAAAGCGGACAGTTATATATGGAAGCGGCAGCGATGGCTCATGGTAAAGTCTTCTCATTCGGTCCGACATTCCGTGCTGAGAAATCTAAAACGAGACGTCATTTAATTGAATTCTGGATGATTGAGCCTGAGATGGCATTTTGTGACCATGAAGAGAGCCTGGTAGTACAAGAAAACTATGTCAGCTTTGTTGTGCAGTCCGTCCTTAAAAATTGTGAACTCGATCTTAAAATTCTTGGTCGCGATACTGAAAAACTTTCAAAAGTGACGGCGCCATTCCCAAGAATCACCTATACAGAAGCTATCAAGCTGCTGAAAGAATGGGATTTTGATGATATTGAATGGGGAGACGACTTCGGTGCACCACACGAAACANNTGGGGTGATGATTTCGGTGCACCACACGAAACAGCTATCGCCAATCATTTTGATCTGCCGGTCTTTATCGTCAACTACCCGACGAAAATCAAGCCGTTCTACATGCAGCCGAACCCTGAGGAAGAAGGCACAGTGAAGTGTGCTGACTTGATTGCACCGGAAGGTTACGGTGAGATCATCGGAGGCTCTGAACGTATTAATGATCTGGAGCTCCTTGAGGCACGTATAAATGAGCATGGACTTGATCCGGCTGCTTATACGTATTATACGGATCTTCGTAAATACGGCAGCGTGCCGCATTCAGGCTTCGGCCTTGGTCTAGAACGTACGGTTGCCTGGCTGTCCGGAGTAGAACATGTCAGAGAGACCAGCCCGTTCCCAAGATTACTGAACAGATTGTATCCATAATAATTCAAAGAGGCTGAGACGTAAGTCTCGACCTCTTTCTTGTAGGTGAAGACTATGCTCCAATTTATTAATCAGCAGCTGGCAGTACCAAAGGGTCTCATTAAAGACTATACAAAGTTGAATATCAATGAAACAGAACTTGTGATACTGCTCAAGCTGGTGCTGATCAGCAGTGAGACAAGTGAGATGCCTTCATTTGAAGCTATCGCACAAGAGACATCACTTGATGAAAATCAGGTTGCAGCCCTGATACAAGGGTTGATTCAAAAGGATATTTTGACAGTTACAGTCGGTCATTCAGACCAGCAGTACAGTGAGCATTTTTCGCTGACACCACTGGACGAACAACTATCAGAATTAGCGGACAAGATGTCTAATAACGACTCAATAGAGAAGCAGATGAATTTCACGCAGTTATTTGAACGTTTTGAAGTGCAGTTCGGCCGGCCGTTGACACCGATTGAAATGCAGACATTGACCCACTGGATAGATACGGATCACCACTCAGTAGAATTGATTCATGCAGCAATGGACGAAGCAGTTGTTCATGATAAGATCAGTTTCAAATATATTGACCGAATTTTACTGAACTGGAAAAAACGAAATGTCAAAACAGTGGATGACTCTAGAACTGTCAGAAAAGATTATCAGCAGACAAAACAATTTACAAAAACAGTGGAAAACTTTCCGGTTTTCGACTGGGTGAATGGAGAAAATCCATATGATAAGTAAGAAGAAGGTCATGGAAATGCTGGATGTCATTGATGATATGTTCCCTGACGCAGAATGTGAACTCATTCATGACAATCCGTTTGAACTGACGATTGCTGTATTGATGTCAGCGCAGTGTACAGATGCAGCGGTCAATCGAGTGACCCGAACGTTATTTCAGAAATATAAGACGCCGGAAGATTATCTGGCTGTACCGGTTGAAGAGTTGATGGATGATATCCGCTCAATCGGACTATACCGCAACAAAGCAAAGAACATTCAGGCATTATGCCGGATGCTGATCGATCATTATGACGGCGAAATTCCAAGAGCGCATAGTGAACTCGTCAAACTACCGGGAGTAGGGAGAAAGACTGCGAATGTCGTTGTCTCTGTTGCATTCGGAACGCCAGCATTAGCTGTCGACACTCACGTTGAACGTGTTTCTAAACGACTTGGTATTTGTAAGTGGAAAGATAATGTGACTGAAGTTGAAGAGACGTTGTGCAGCAAGATTCCTCGCGAACGATGGAATAAGACACATCACCAGCTGATTTTCTTCGGTCGTTATCATTGCACGGCACGGCAGCCAAAGTGTCTCGAATGTCCATTACTTGAAGACTGCCGCGAAGGGCGTAAGCGGAAGAAGGTGATTACTGATGCAGAGTGAAGCATGGTTTTCAGCTAAGGAAAATAGGTTGGACGAGTTAGCGGAAATCAAGCAGCTTCATCATGATGAAGGTCTACGGCTGATATCAGACTACCGTTCAGCACG
>DJUI01000043.1:0-1575 GCA_002438305.1 Staphylococcaceae bacterium UBA6286
AACAATTGTTAGAAGCTGGTGTTCACTTCGGTCATCAAACACGCCGCTGGAACCCAAAAATGAAGAAATATATCTTCACTGAAAGAAATGGTATTTACATCATCGACCTTCAAAAAACAGTGAAGAAAGTTGAAGAAGCGTACAACTTCATGAAATCTGTTGCTGAAGAAGGCGGTACTGTATTATTCGTCGGTACTAAAAAACAAGCGCAGGAAGCAATCAAAGAAGAAGCAGAACGCTCAGGTCAATTCTACATCAACCAACGTTGGTTAGGTGGAACATTGACTAACTACAAAACAATCAACAAACGTGTGAAACGTATTGCTGAAATCGAAAAAATGGAAGCGGACGGTACTTTTGACGTTCTTCCTAAAAAAGAAGTTGTAGAACTTAAAAAAGAATACGATCGTCTGATCAAATTCTTAGGCGGTATTCGCGATATGAAATCTATGCCATCTGCAATCTTTGTTGTTGACCCACGTAAAGAACGTAATGCAATCGCTGAAGCGAAAAAATTACACATTCCTATCGTAGGAATCGTCGACACTAACTGTGATCCAGACGAAATCGACTATGTTATCCCTGCAAACGACGATGCAATTCGTGCCGTTAAATTATTAACTGGTAAAATGGCTGACGCTATCTTAGAAGCGAAACAAGGCGTTTCTGATGAAGAAGTTGCTGCAGAGCAGAACATTGATTTAACAGAAGCTCCAGCTGCTGAAACAACTGAAGAAACAACTGAAGCTTAATTATAAACAACCAGGTGATAAGTTGAATGTCTTATCACCTTTTTTTAAAAAGAATTTATTAAAATAATCGCCTTTTATCCTGCAATCTTGTATGATTAAAGCGTGGATACATCACTATAATCTGGAGGAATTTATTCATGGCTATTTCAGCACAATTAGTAAAACAATTACGTGAAAGAACTGGTGCAGGTATGATGGACTGCAAAAAAGCATTGACTGAAACTGATGGTGACATCGATGCAGCAGTAGACTACCTTCGTGAAAAAGGTATCGCAAAAGCAGCTAAAAAAGCAGACCGTATCGCAGCAGAAGGAACAACTTATGTTGCTTCTAAAGGTAATGATGCTGTTCTTCTTGAATTAAACTCTGAAACTGATTTCGTTGCCCGTAACGAAGGGTTCCAAGCGCTTGTAAAAGAAGTAGCAGATCACATTCTTGCTGTTAAACCAGCAGATGTCGATACATTATTAACTTCTGAAATGGCAGAAGGAAAAACTGTTGAAAACAAAATTAATGAAGCCATTTCTACAATCGGTGAAAAATTAACACTTCGTCGTTTCGTATTAGCAACTAAAACAGATGCTGATTCATTCGGTGAGTACTTACACATGGGCGGCCGTATCGGTGTTCTTGCAGTAGTTGAAAATTCTACTGATGCATCAGCTGCGAAAGATGTTGCTATGCACATCGCTGCACTTAACCCTAAATTCGTTTCACGCGAACAAGTATCAGCTGAAGAGTTAGCACATGAAAAAGATATTTTAAAACAACAAGCGTTAAATGAAGGTAAACCTGAAAATATCGTTGAAAAAATGGTAGAAGG
>DJUI01000043.1:1614-2828 GCA_002438305.1 Staphylococcaceae bacterium UBA6286
TTCAGATAACTTTGCTGATGAAGTTATGGGTCAAATTAAAGGTAACTAATCATACAGGACACGTTCACTCGTGTCCTTTTTTTACATATTCATTGAACAGAATGATAGAAACAGATTAACTTTTCAATCGTTTATTGTTATAATACATATAGTTTTGTGCGCTTCTTTCACTAGTAAAGAGGTAAATAATAATTTCTGAAAGGGCGATTACAATTGAGCGAATCATCTAAATATAAACGAGTCGTACTGAAATTAAGCGGAGAAGCACTAGCCGGAGAAGCAGGATTCGGAATCAATCCTGTCATTATTAAAAATATTGCAAAACAAGTGGCAGAAGTCGCTCAAATGGACTGTGAGATTGCAGTTATCGTCGGCGGCGGGAATATCTGGCGCGGTAAAACAGGCAGTGATTTAGGAATGGACCGTGGGACAGCGGACTATATGGGAATGCTTGCCACAGTAATGAATTCTCTCGCACTGCAGGATAGTCTGGAGCAGCTTGACTGTGATACGCGTGTTCTTACTTCCATTGCGATGCAGCAAGTAGCAGAACCATACATTAGAAGACGTGCCATCAGACACCTTGAAAAAGGTCGTGTCGTTATCTTTGCAGCAGGTATCGGCAATCCGTATTTTTCTACAGATACAACAGCCGCACTTCGTGCAGCTGAAATGGAAGCAGATGTTATTTTGATGGGTAAAAATAATGTAGATGGTGTCTACTCAGCCGATCCAAAATTAGATCCAACGGCTAAAAAATATGAGTCACTAACTTATATACAAATGCTGCAGGAAGGTCTGCAAGTGATGGACTCAACAGCGAGTTCGTTCTGTATGGACAATGATATTCCTCTCGTGGTATTCTCAATTATGGAGGAAGGTAACATCAAACGTGCCGTAAGAGGCGATGTTATCGGAACTACGATTACTAAGTAATGATAGGAGACTAATAATGACGACAGCAATTTTAAATGAAGCAAAAGACAAAATGTCAAAAAGTATTGATAGTTTAACGCGTGAGTTTGCAGGTATTCGTGCAGGTAACGCCAGCGCTAATTTACTTGATCGTGTCACTGTTAACTATTACGGTGCGGACACACCAGTCCAGCAGCTTGCAGGAATTTCTGTACCGGAAGCAAGAATGTTAGTCGTATCACCATACGACAAAACATCTATCAACGATATTTTAAAAGCAATCAATCAGGCAAATCTCC
>DJUI01000043.1:2855-3956 GCA_002438305.1 Staphylococcaceae bacterium UBA6286
CGCGAATGATGCTTTGAAAAAAGCTGAAAAATCAGGTGAACTGACTGAAGATGATTTAAAAGGATTCAGTGAAGATGTTCAAAATCTGACGAATGACAACATTAAAAAAATCGATTCTTTGACTGAAGACAAAGAAAAAGATATTATGGCGGTCTAGTTGACGGCTTAGAAGTTGGAATACTCTTTTCTTCGAATATTATTCGAAGTGAGGAGTAGGTGCCGACTTCTTTTTTTGTTATGAGGGACAATCAATAAAATTGACGACTTCAATTATGGCTTGTGATAGAATAAAGGAATAGTAATATGAATAGCTGGAGGAACGTATGTTTAATTTATTCAAGAAAAGTTCTTTGTCAGAGAAACACGTTCATCAATCCGTACCCGAGCATATTGCCATTATCATGGATGGTAATGGACGATGGGCAAAACAACGCAGAATGCCGCGTGTCAAAGGTCATTTTGAAGGAATGCAGACAGTCAAAAAAATTACTCGGCATGCCAGTCAAATCGGTGTTAAGTATTTAACACTCTATGCGTTCTCAACTGAAAACTGGTCTCGTCCAGAAGATGAAGTCAATTATTTAATGAAATTGCCGGGTGACTTCTTGTCATCATTTTTACCTGAATTGATAGAAAAGAATGTGAAGGTTGAATCGATCGGCTTTATCGATCAGCTGCCTGATCATACGAAGCAGGCATTGTTTGAAGCGAAAGAACAAACAAAGCATAATACAGGGCTTAAATTAATCTTTGCGATGAATTATGGGGGACGAAAGGAAATAATATCAGCTGTTCAGCTCATCGCCTCTGAATATAAGGAGAACAATTTGGAATTGAGTGACATTGATGAAGAATTGTTCAGTACGTATTTGTTTACCAAGCATTTTCCGGACCCAGAACTGTTGATTAGAACTTCGGGTGAGGAAAGACTCAGCAACTTTTTAATATGGCAGACTTCATACAGTGAATTTGTCTTTGAGGACAAGTTGTGGCCGGATTTTGCTGAAGCAGATCTGGACCATGCCATCGAAATTTATAATAACCGTCAACGTCGATTTGGGGGACTTTAAGGAGTACATCTATGAAAACAAGAACAATGAC
>DJUI01000008.1:0-289 GCA_002438305.1 Staphylococcaceae bacterium UBA6286
GAGTCACCGATTCAAATGGTCTTACTTCATGACAATGAAGAAGTCAATTTATATAACCATGTACTGATTGTCGCTGATGAAGGCGCCGAAGTGACATATGTTGAAAACTATATTTCAGCTATCGGCCGTTCAAAAGGGCAGCTGAATGTTATTTCAGAAGTCATTGCTAAAGATAACGCTAAAATCACATACGGTACAGTAGATTTCCTCAGCAAAGGATTTACAGGTCATGTCATTCGCCGTGGTATTGCACATAAAGATGCAACGATTGACTGGGCATTAGGATTAA
>DJUI01000008.1:395-3785 GCA_002438305.1 Staphylococcaceae bacterium UBA6286
TAAAACATGGTGTCATGAAAGACTCTGCTTCATCAATCTTTAATGGCATCGGTCATATTAAACATGGTGCAACAAAAGCAGATGCACAGCAGGAATCACGTGTCTTAATGCTATCTGAAAAATCACGCGGAGATGCCAATCCAATTCTACTGATTGACGAAGATGACGTGACAGCAGGCCATGCAGCTTCAGCAGGTCGTGTAGATCCGATGCAGCTCTTCTATTTGATGAGTCGTGGTATTTCTAAGAAGGAAGCAGAACGTCTTGTCATTCATGGCTTCCTCGCACCAGTCGTTAACGATCTGCCGATTGAAGCGGTCAAACGTCAGTTGACAGAAGTTATCGAACAGAAGGTAACAAGCAAGAACTAGAGTTAATAGAAAGGTCCTGATAATATGACCGTGTTAGACAGCAGTAAAGTCAGAGCTGACTTTCCTATATTAAAAGAACAGGTGAACGGTAATCCACTTGTCTATCTTGATTCATCAGCAACCAGTCAGAAACCTCAAGTAGTGATTGATACTATGAATCGTTACTATGAGTCGATGAATGCCAATGTTCATCGCGGGGTGCATACGCTCGGTACGAGAGCGACTGACGGCTACGAGAATGCGAGAGAAGCAGNNATATTTTGAAGAGATCATCTTTACGCGCGGGACAACGACTGCACTTAATTTAGTAGCACATAGTTACGGAGATATGGTAGTCAACGAAGGTGATGAAATCGTCATCACTGAAATGGAACACCATGCCAATCTAGTCCCGTGGCAGATGCTTGCTAAACGTCGACAAGCAGTATTGAAATATATTCCGCTGCAATCAGATGGAACTATACAGCTCTCAGACGTCGAATCAGCAATCACTGATCGAACGAAAATTGTTTCAGTTGCTCACGTATCAAACGTCTTAGGGACTATCAATGATATTAAAGCCATTGCGGCTGCTGCTCATCGTCATGGTGCAGTGATGGTAGCAGATGGCGCTCAAGCTGTTCCGCATATGGCTGTGGATGTACAAGATTTAGATGTTGACTTCTATGCTTTCAGTGGACACAAAATGGTTGGACCGACTGGAATCGGTGTATTATACGGCCGACGCAAATTATTGAATCAGATGGAACCGATTGAATTCGGTGGCGATATGATTGATTTTGTAGGTCTGCAGGATTCAACATGGACAGAACTGCCAGTGAAATTCGAAGCAGGGACACCGCTGATTGCTGAAGCTATCGGACTGCATGCTGCAATCGATTATCTTGAGTCGCTAGGTATGACTCATGTTTTAGAATATGAACACGAGTTGACACGTTATGCTTATGAGCGAATGTCTGAAGTTGAGGGACTTGAAATTTATGGTCCTGGGCCGGACAAAAGAGCAGGATTAATTACCTTTAACTTAGAAGGGGTTCATCCACATGACCTGGCGACAGCACTTGATGCGGACGGCATCGCGATTCGTGCCGGCCATCATTGTGCGCAGCCACTGATGAAATGGTTGAATCAGTCATCCACTGCACGCGCAAGCTTTTACGTGTATAATACAAAAGAAGAAGTCGATTTACTGATTGACAGTCTGAAAAAGACAAAGGAGTTTTTCAGTTATGAGTTTTAACAATCTCGACCAGTTATATCGTTCTGTGATTATGGACCATTACAAAAATCCGCGTAACAAAGGGATCATAGAAGATGGAACGATGACAATCGATATGAACAATCCGACATGTGGTGACCGTATACGTTTGACTCTTAATATGGAAGATGAAATCATCAAAGATGCTAAGTTTGAAGGCGAAGGATGTTCTATATCTATGTCCAGTGCTTCAATGATGACACAGGCAATCAAAGGTCATACTATCGAAGAAGCACTTCATATGAGTAAAGAATTCAGCCAGATGATGCTCGGAGAAGATTACGAAATCAGCGAAGAAATGGGCGATATTGAAGCGCTATCAGGCGTTGCTAAGTTCCCGGCTCGAATTAAATGTGCAACGCTCGCATGGAAAGCACTTGAAAAAGGAACAAAAGAAGAAGAATAAGGAGTGAATCAAATGGCTAAAAAAGCACCAGATGTTGGCGATTACAAATATGGCTTTCACGATAAAGATGTATCGATATTCCGTTCAGAAAGAGGTCTGACCGAAGAAATCGTCAGAGAAATTTCTAAAATGAAGGAAGAACCTCAGTGGATGCTGGACTTCCGTCTCAAATCATTGAAACAATTCTACAAAATGCCGATGCCGATGTGGGGCGGTGACTTGTCAGAACTGAACTTTGATGAGATTACTTACTATGTCAAGCCGTCTGAGCATACTGAACGTTCATGGGATGAAGTACCGGAAGAAATCAAACAGACATTTGACAAACTTGGTATTCCAGAAGCTGAACAGAAGTATCTTGCAGGGGTATCTGCTCAGTATGAATCTGAAGTAGTTTACCACAATATGAAGCAAGACCTTACAGATTTAGGGATTGTCTTCAAAGATACTGACTCAGCATTAAAAGAAAACGAAGAAATCTTCAAAAAACACTGGGCAGCAGTAATCCGTTATACAGATAACAAATTCGCAGCATTAAACTCTGCAGTTTGGTCTGGTGGTTCATTTATTTATATGCCTAAAGGCGTTAAATTAGACACACCATTACAAGCATACTTCCGTATTAACTCTGAAAACATGGGTCAATTCGAGCGTACGCTAATCATCGTAGACGAAGATGCTTCTGTACACTACGTAGAAGGTTGTACAGCGCCTGTTTACACAACAAACTCTCTACACTCCGCTGTAGTAGAAATCATCGTTAAAAAGAACGCTTACTGCCGTTACACAACGATTCAAAACTGGGCAAACAACGTTTATAACCTTGTTACAAAACGTACAGTTGTTGAAGAAAACGGTACAATGGAATGGATCGACGGTAACATCGGTTCAAAATTAACGATGAAATACCCTGCTTGTATTCTTAAAGGTGAAGGTGCACGTGGTATGACATTATCTATCGCATTAGCAGGTAAAGGTCAGGTTCAGGATGCCGGTGCGAAAATGATGCACATGGCACCGAATACATCATCAACGATTGTTTCAAAATCTATCTCTAAGCAAGGCGGTAAAGTTGTTTACCGTGGTATCGTACACTTCGGCCGCAAAGCAGAAGGTGCACGTTCCAACATTGAGTGTGATACACTCATTATGGATAATGCATCAACATCAGACACCATCCCTTACAATGAAGTCATGAATGACAACATTTCACTGGAACATGAAGCGAAAGTTTCTAAAGTCTCTGAAGAACAGCTGTTCTACTTGATGAGCCGTGGTATTTCAGAAGAAGAAGCGACTGAAATGATTGTTATGGGCTTTATCGAACCATTCACAAAAGAATTACCAATGGAATA
>DJUI01000007.1:0-5471 GCA_002438305.1 Staphylococcaceae bacterium UBA6286
ATCAGTGCGGTTAAACCGGAGCAGTATCCGGACACAGGACTGCAGGAAATTGCGCTTGCCGGCCGTTCAAATGTAGGTAAATCATCCTTCATCAATACGATGATCAACCGCAGGAGCATGGCGAGAATCTCTTCAAAACCAGGAAAAACTCAGACACTTAACTTCTTCAATATCGACGAGCAGCTGGTATTCGTCGATGTGCCTGGATACGGTTACGCCAAAGTATCTAAAACAGAACGCGAACGCTGGGGTAAAATGATTGAGACTTATTTGACGACGCGCGAAAATCTCGCGGTCGTTATTCAGCTCGTTGACATCCGTCACGAACCAACACAGGATGACGTCCTGATGTATGATTTTCTGAAGCACTATGATATCCCAGTCATTATTATTGCGACAAAAGAAGACAAAATACCTAAAGGTAAAGTACAGAAACATTTGAAAATTGTTCGACAGACACTAGAGATGGATTCTGGTGACACGTTGATCAGTTATTCCTCATTATCAAAAGATAAAAACACATTGATCTGGCAGGCTATCGAGAAATATTTGTAGAGCATTAGCTCTTATCAAACCGTAATTTCATGTTATAATAGTACTAATGGCTATAAATGGGGGCGACATAAAATGCATATTGTTGTAGTGAGCGTTAATCACCGTACAGCAGATGTAAGTTTGAGAGAAAAACTGACATTTTCAGAACTAAATATAGAACAGGCACATCAAACATTAATCAATCAAAAATCTATACTTGAAGGTGTCATCATATCGACATGTAATCGCACGGAAATCTATGCGGTGGTCGATCAGCTTCATACAGGCCGCTACTACATCAAATCTTTCTTAGCAGAATGGTTCGATGTGGCTCAGGAAGTAGTGGAATCTGTCACGACTATCAAAGTTGATGACGCAGCGGTCTCACATCTATATCATGTAACAGCTGGACTGGATTCTATCGTTCTAGGCGAAACTCAAATACTAGGACAGATCCGTGACAGTTTCTTGATTGCACAGAGCGAGGGTGCAACAGGGACCATGTTCAACAAATTATTCAAAGAAGCTATCACTTTAGCGAAGCGGGCACATTCAGAAACAGATATTTCTTCCAAGGCAGTTTCTGTTTCTTATGCAGCGGTGGAACTATCGAAGAAAATTCTTGGTTCATTGAATGATAAGAAGATTCTGATCGTCGGTGCAGGCGAAATGGCTGAACTTGCACTTGAGAATCTTACAGGTAGTGGAGCACGTGATATAACTGTCATCAACCGGACACCTGAAAAAGCAAAATCATTGGCAGATAGATTTGACGGCCGTCATATTTTGATGAATGAACTGCAATGTGCACTGATGAACAGTGATATTGTAATATCCTCAACGAGTTCACGCGATTATATCATCACTGAAGAGATGATGACAGGCTTGATGCGTATGCGCCCTTCTCATCCTATCGTGCTGATTGATATCGCTGTCCCGCGTGATATCGATCCTAAAGTCGGCAATCTGGATCTTGTGTTCAACTATGATGTCGATGACTTAAAAGGACTCGTCGATGCCAACCTTGCTGAACGTGAAAAAGCAGCAGAGAGAATACATTATATGATTGATCGTGCAGTGGTTCAGTTCACAGATTGGGTTAATATGCTCGGAGTTGTGCCTGTCATTACAGCACTGCGCGAAAAAGCACTGCGTATACAGGAAACAACAATGGAAAGTATTGACCGTAAAATGCCTGACTTAACAGAGCGTGAACGCAAAGTCATCTCAAAACATATGAAGAGTATCATCAATCAGATGTTAAAAGATCCGATACAGCAGGCAAAAGAATTAAGTGGACATGACAATAGACAGGAAGAACTGCAGTTCTTCCAGGAAATTTTCAATATTACGAATGAAGTAGATACGATTAACGCGCGCGACAACTATGATATAAAAGCATTTCGGGGACAACTTGAACCAAGAAATGGGTGAGTGAATGTCTGATATTTTTTTGATTCGACTGCATGAGGCAATACTCTTCATCTATATGTTGAGTATTGCCTGTTATTTCTTTGATTTCGTTCAGAAGAACAATCAAGTGAAAAAAGTAGGTTTCATCATTCTAGTAACTGTTTTTGTGCTGCAGACATTGCTGATTGGACAGTTCGTGCTTGAAACAGGCAGGTTTCCTGTACAGACCATTGTCGAAGGATTTTATTTCTTCACGTGGCTTACCATCTTGATTTCTATCATCTTGTCATGGAGCACGCGGTCAGAACTGATTACATTCATGATGAACTTAATCGGCTTCATCTTTATGGCAATTCATACATTTCAGCCGGTTCAGTATAATTCCGACACTGCGGTCTCTCATATGATGAACGAATTACTGATGATTCACGTGACGCTCGGAATTACAGCTTATGTCATGTTTCTAATAGCAGCACTTCATGCACTGCTGTATTTGATTCAGATGAATAACTTGAAGAAGAAGAAATTCAACCAGAAATTTTTTAGGATCAATGATTTACCGTCCATCGGAAAGTTTGTCAGTATATTCAGCATCGCGGGCTTCGTGCTGCTGCTGATTTCGTTGATTCTTGGCATTCAATGGGGATTGATACTTATCGGCGGCTCTATTGTGACAGACAGTAAAGTGATAGGTTCGATCATCGTCCTATTAATTTACGGCATATTCATATATATCTTTAACAAGCAACGGTTGAAAGTGAATATTTTGATGGAGATGAATATTATTCTGTTCTTGATCTGTATGATTAATTATCTGCTCCTATCCAGATATTCTGAATTTCATCAGCTAATGAACTAGGAGGATTCTCATGAGAAAGATTATAGTAGGGACAAGAAGAAGTCAGCTTGCTTTGACACAGAGTAAGCAGTTCATTCAAAAAATTAAAGACCAGTTTCCTGATGTCGACATAGAGATTAAGGAAATCGTCACTAAAGGCGATAAAATTGTGAATGTCCAGCTGTCAAAAGTCGGTGGTAAAGGGTTGTTCGTCAAAGAGATTGAACAGGCACTTTTCAACAAGGAGATCGATATGGCTATTCATTCATTGAAGGATGTGCCAAGCGAATTACCAGAAGGTCTGACATTGGGCTGTATCCCTGACAGAGAAGATCCTCGTGATGCGTTTATCTCTAAGAATCATGTGAAATTGGCTGACTTACCGGCTGGTAGTATTGTCGGGACAAGCTCACTGCGTCGTGGTGCACAGCTGCTGAATGCTTATCCGGAACTTAACATTGAATGGATCCGCGGTAATATTGACACGCGTCTCAATAAACTTGCGCACGAAGATTATGATGCGATTATACTTGCAGCAGCCGGCCTTAAACGGATGGGCTGGAGCGATGATACCGTGACAGAATATTTAGNNGACCCTGAAACGATGCTTCCCGCTATCGGACAGGGGGCGCTTGGTATCGAATGCCGTTCAGATGATACAGAAGTTCTGGAACTGCTGCGTGCTGTGCATAACGAAGATGTTGAACGCTGTACACAGACTGAACGTCAATTTCTCAAATTAATGGATGGCAGCTGTCAAGTACCGATTGCAGGACATGCTGTGATAGAAGGCGATCAAATTCAGTTCAAAGGGCTGATTATGTCAATAGACGGCAAAGAAAGGTATGTTGCTGAGATTACAGGAACGGATCCGCTTGAAATCGGCATCCAAGCAGCAGAGGAAATGAAGGTCAATGGTGCACATCAAATCATTGCAGCATTAAATGAAGAAGGAAGCCGATAAAATGAAGCCAGTTGTATTGATGACTGACAGCCGTGCCACAGCAAGCAGTGAAGTAGAGATTGTCCATATTCCCCTGATAGGAATCAGACAGCTGCCCGTGAACAGTGCACTTGCTCATCGTCAATATGACTGGCTTCTTTTGACGAGCAGCAATGCAGCAGAACTGTTTTTTGCAAACTACCCGGATATTACATTCAGTAAAGTAGCTTCTATTGGAGCAAAAACGACCCGTACTTTAAAGCGAATCGGTATAAAGGTTGATTATGAACCACCCAACTTTAACCAGGAATCATTCATTGCCCATGCGGGGAGTCAGTTTAATCACTGTACAGTTGTGCTGCCATGCAGCGTCAAGGCTCGTCCAAAGCTCACTGACTTTTTGAGTCAACGTGCAGATGTCACAAGAATCGATCTCTATGAACCTACACATGAGTACGGCAATGCAAAGAAGATGAACACAGCGATTATGAGTGGTAGTATAGATGTGGTCGTATTTATGAGTCCGTCAGCAGTAAAAACTTATTATCAGTATTTCAGTCCGTTTCAGCTGCCAGTTCTGGCTATCGGACCGGTAACCAGCCGTGCGTTGTCCGACGTCCATCAGAAGCATGTGACAGTTGAGCAGTCTACGAAAGAAACATTGATATCAAAAATAATTGAAATGAGGAACAATCATGCAATTTGATAGACATAGAAGACTTCGTTCTTCAGCAGTGATGAGAGATATGGTAAGAGAAACATCAGTTTCAAAGAAAGATTTAATATATCCGATTTTTGTTATTGAAAAGGATGACATGAAAAATGAAATAACGTCCATGCCCGGAATCTTTCAAATCAGTTTAAATCTTCTTCATGAAGAACTGAAAGCAGCTTATGATCTCGGTATTCGTGCTGTGATGTTCTTTGGCATTCCAAACGAAAAAGATGCCTGCGGGACAGGTGCATTCATTGAAGATGGTATTATTCAAAAGGCAACACGACTGTCTAAACAATTGTATCCGGACATGCTGGTGCTGGCAGATACATGTCTCTGTGAATATACAGACCATGGTCACTGTGGTGTACTGGATGACCACGGAGATGTTCTGAATGATGAGACACTGCCGCTGCTAGTGAAGACTGCTGTGTCTCAAGCTCAAGCAGGAGCTGATATTATTGCACCGAGCAACATGATGGACGGCTTTGTGGCCCATATCAGACAAGGACTTGACGAAGCAGGATATAACAATATCCCGATCATGAGTTACGGCATTAAATATGCCTCTGCATTTTATGGACCATTCCGGGATGCAGCAGAAAGCACTCCTCAATCAGGTGACCGTAAATCTTATCAGATGGATCCTGCTAATCGTCTTGAAGCGATGCGAGAGCTGGAGAGTGACCTTGCTGAAGGCTGCGACATGATGATCGTCAAACCGGCACTCAGCTATCTCGACATTATTCGCGATGTGCGTAACAACAGCAACGTGCCAATCGTCGCGTATAACGTCAGCGGAGAGTACGCGATGACTAAGGCAGCAGCACAGAACGGCTGGATTGATGAAGAGCGTATAGTGATGGAACAGATGATCTCGATGAAACGTGCAGGGGCAGATATGATTATCACTTATTTTGCCAAAGATATCTGCGGCTATATCAACAAGGGGGGATATTAATGAATCGTTCACAGCAGGCATTTCAAGCAGCACAACAAGTGATGCCGGGTGGTGTCAACAGTCCAGT
>DJUI01000007.1:5501-11198 GCA_002438305.1 Staphylococcaceae bacterium UBA6286
CGGAATTAGTCATTGAACGCGTCCCTTCTATTGAGATGGTTCGTATGGTATCAAGTGGCACAGAAGCAACATTGGCCGCTCTGCGACTTGCCCGTGGATATACTGGAAGAAATAAAATCCTGAAGTTCATCGGCTGTTATCACGGTCATAGTGATAGTCTGCTCATTAAAGCAGGTTCAGGCGTAGCGACATTAGGACTGCCTGATTCACCAGGCGTTCCTAAAGGGACCGCTGAAAATACAATCACTGTTCAATACAATGATTTGGAAGCGGTCAAAACAGCATTTGACAAATACGGTGATGATATTGCTGCCATTATTGTTGAACCTGTGGCCGGTAATATGGGCGTTGTACCGCCGGCTGAAGGATTCCTGGAAGGACTGCGTCAAGTGACCACTGATTTCGGTGCGTTATTGATTTTTGATGAAGTGATGACAGGATTTCGTGTCGGTTATCACTGTGCTCAAGGCTATTTCAATGTGACGCCGGACATCACTTGTCTCGGTAAAGTTATCGGCGGAGGTCTACCAGTTGGTGCGTTTGGCGGTAGACGTGACATTATGGAACGGATTGCGCCGGCCGGTGATATTTATCAGGCGGGGACTTTGAGTGGGAATCCACTCGCGATGACTGCTGGTTATTATACTTTGAGTCAGTTGACGGAAGACAGTTATCAGTACTTCAATTCACTTGGCGATCAGCTTGAAGCAGGACTGAAAGAAGTGTTTGCAAAACACGATGTACCGATTACTGTTAATCGCGCAGGTAGTATGATCGGTTATTTTTTAAACGATCGCAATGTCATGAACTTTGAGACTGCCAGCCAGTCAGATTTAAAGTTATTCGGTCGTCTATATAAAGAAATGGCGGCAAATGGAGTCTTTCTGCCTCCGTCTCAATTTGAAGGCTTATTCCTTTCAACCCAGCATACAGCAGAAGATATCGAAAAAACTTTAGCAGCATTTAATCATGCTCTCCATACCGTCAAATAAAGATTTCTTAAATGAAAATCACTTTTTTATTATGTGATTTTCATTTTTTTTTGTGAAAGATGTTTATATTTATGATTAAAGGCAATATTAATCATGTAAATCAAATTTACAAAAAAATTTAATGGAGGTTTTCTAATATGGCTAACAATAATAATAACAACAGAAATGTCAATGACAAAGATGTTATCTATGATTCAGAAAAAGATCGTCACGTGACACATCAAGCGGACGGTACTACAAATCGTGAGGGAGACCGTGTGCGGGAAACTCGCGATAACGCAGATCATGTACATCGTGAAGAGCCGAAGAAGAAGAGTCCATGGCCTTGGTTAATTCCTTTATTACTTCTACTTCTTGCTATTCCATTAATTATGAGCATGTGTAATAATGACGAAGATGATAAAAATGAAGATGAAACAACGACAGAAGAAGCAACAACAGAAGAAGATGCTACAACAGAAGAAGCTTCTGTAGTAACATTTGATTTAGCTTCAATCGTTAACTTTGATCTTGCATCTTAACAACATAAAAAACTGTGAAGTGATTCACAGTTTTTTGTTTTTTTAAATCATTAAAAAATTCCGGTTCTCTATAAGAACCGGAATTTTGTTGTCAAAATAACATATTTAATAATAAAGTCAGAATTATGGATAACACAATTGAAATGATAATTGAGAACAAACAGCCGGTTGATCCACCTGCAAATCTTATCATCTGATACCTCCTCATTGCTTCTTTCAATATCAATAGCCTGCCTGCCTCTTTTTTAAACAAGTTTGGTACAATAATAGTTAAAGGAAGTGAATTCTATGCGCCAGCTATTGTTAATATGTTCAGCAGTCATTGGAGGGTATCTCCTGATGACAGCTGGAATGATTTTGCCGTGGCTGTTCGGTCCGATGATTGCTGCTGTACTTTTCAGCAAGTTTTCTAAGAAACAGATCATCTGGCCGAAGATACTCGGAAATCTAGGTCTTTTCATACTTGGTGCACAAATCGGCGCAACCTTCACTAAGGAAGTCGTAATGGATATTAAATATGATGCAGTCAATATTATATTATTGAACATTCTGTTGCTGGCAGCGGCTGTATTGCTCTCCTTGCTATTTGCAAAAATGGTCGACTGCACATTTGAGACCGCACTGTTAAGTTCAATACCAGGTGCGCTCAGTCAAATGATTATCATGGCTGAAGAAAACGATAGAGCAAACTTACTGATAGTGACACTGTCACAGACCTCCCGCTTATTATTTGTCATTATTATCGTGCCGTTGGTCAGTTCTCTTAACGCATCTGAAACGACGCAAGCCGCTGCAGAGCACGTATCTTCTGTCTTTCACATGCTCAGTCTCTCTGAAATATTGATGATCGCTGCTCTAGCTTTAGCGCTCTATTTGTTAATGAAGAAAATACATTTTCCGGTACCAGAGCTGCTTGCACCTGTTTTTGCGATCATCGGATGGAATTTATCAACAGAGCTGACATTTTCGATACCGTACGTGTGGATTGCCGGGGCACAGGTGATGTTCGGTATTAGAATCGGCCTGCAGATATATAGTCTGTCCAACCAGCTGTCCATCCGATTATTTGCCGGTATAGTGATCCAGAATCTATTACTGGTTGGAGCAACTATAGTGATCGTAATCCTCTTCACCCGGTTCACCGTGCATCCTTTCAATGATTTGTTCTTAAGTGCAGCACCAGGCGGGATGGCTCAAATTATTGTCGTCGGGCTTGAAACACGAGCGAATGTCGCGATGATATCAAGCTATCATATATTTAGAATTTTTTTCATTCTGCTGATTATTGCACCGCTCGTCCAATATATTCTCAATAAACGACAGATTGACAACTCTTTTTAAATCAGCTACTATTAAATCAAATTCATATCATTACCGGGAAGAGTAAATCAATGCTGACTTTTAGAGAGTACAGGTCTGGTGAAACTGTGCAGTGACGTTGATTGAAGGTAGCCCGCTCGTCTCTTCTACTGAAATTACAGTAAGTAGAAGCGTGTAAGAGCGTTAATCTTATTGAGTGCAGCTTCGGCTGAATTTAGGTGGTACCACGAGATTATTCCCGTCCTATTGATTAGGACGGGTTTTTTTATATTAAATTTTAACTGGAGGTTAACAGATGGACACTAAATATAATCCTAAGCTAGTTGAAGAAGGAAGATATAAAGAATGGGTAGATCAAGAATTATTTAAAGCGGAAAGTGGTTCCGATAAAAAACCTTTTACTATTGTAATTCCACCGCCGAATGTGACAGGAAAACTTCATATCGGCCATGCCTGGGATACAACACTTCAGGATATCATCACGCGAATGAAGCGGATGCAGGGATACAATACATTGTACTTACCAGGCATGGATCATGCCGGTATCGCAACGCAGGCAAAAGTAGAAGCTAAGCTGCGTGAGGAAGGTATTTCCCGTCACGATATTGGGCGCGATAAATTTTTAGAACATACGATGGAATGGAAAGAGGAATACGCAGGTTTTATCCGTGAACAATGGGCAAAGCTTGGTCTTGGACTAGATTATTCGCGTGAACGCTTTACACTTGACGAAGGATTGTCAGAAGCGGTACGTGAAGTATTCGTAAACATGTACAACAAAGGTTTGATCTATCGTGGTGAGCGTATTATCAACTGGGATCCTGCTGCACGAACAGCGTTAAGTGACATCGAGGTCATCCATGAAGAAATCGAGGGTGCCTTTTATCATATCAATTATCCGCTCGCTGATGGCAGTGGTGTCATTGAGATTGCTACGACTCGTCCGGAGACGATGCTTGGAGATACAGCTGTCGTTGTTCATCCGAATGATGAGCGATATCAGCATATGATAGGAAAGACCGTGAAGTTACCAGTAGTCGGCCGTGAAATTCCTGTCCTAGGAGATGACTATGTTGAGATGGAATTTGGAACAGGAGCTATGAAAGTAACGCCTGCTCATGATCCGAATGACTTTGAGATCGGTAATCGTCATAACCTGGCACGAATCAATGTCATGAATGAAGACGGGACGATGAATCAGCTGGCCGGTCAATACGCTGGGATGGACCGTTTTGACTGCCGCAAACAGTTGATTGACGACTTAAAGGCGAGTGGGGAACTTGTCAAAGTCGAAAAACATGTGCATCAAGTCGGTCATAGTGAACGAAGCGGAGCGATTGTTGAACCTTATCTTTCCACACAGTGGTTCGTAAAAATGGCGCCGCTCGCTGACCAGGCATTAGCCAACCAGCAGACTGATGACCGTATAGACTTTATTCCTCAGCGATTTGAAGGGACATTCAATCGCTGGATGGAAGGGATCCATGACTGGTGTATCTCTCGTCAACTATGGTGGGGACATCAAATACCCGCCTGGTACCATAATGAAACCGGTGAACTCTACGTCGGTCAAACTGCACCGGCAGACAGTGAAAACTGGACGCAGGATGAGGATGTTCTGGATACTTGGTTCTCAAGTGCGTTATGGCCGTTCTCCACACTCGGCTGGCCCGATATTGAAGCAGCAGACTTCAAAGAATTTTATCCGACGAATGTACTCGTGACAGGATATGATATTATCTTCTTCTGGGTAGCACGAATGATATTCCAGGGACTTGAATTCACTGATCGACGACCATTTGATCAAGTGCTGATTCATGGACTTGTGCGGGCGGAAGATGGCCGTAAGATGAGTAAGTCTCTTGGTAATGGAGTAGATCCAATGGATGTCATCGATACGTACGGTGCAGATGCGCTGCGTTATTTCCTTGCCACTGGGTCTACCCCGGGACAAGACCTGCGCTATTCTACTGAAAAAGTAGAGGCGACCTGGAATTTCATCAATAAGATATGGAATGCCTCTCGTTTCAGCCTGATGAATATCGGCGATGATTTCACAGTAGCTGACATTCGCCTGGATGGAAATAAATCAGTGGCTGACAAATGGATATTAACACGACTCAATGAAACGATAGAAGAAGTCACACGACTGGCTGACAAATATGAATTCGGCGAAGTCGGACGCAGTCTTTATAACTTCATCTGGGATGATTTCTGTGACTGGTACATTGAAATGAGTAAAATACCGATGAATAGTGACGATGAAGAAGCGAAGCACACAACACGGTCTATTCTTGCCTATACATTGGATCAGATCATGCGTATGCTTCATCCGTTCATGCCGTTTGTCACTGAAGCCATCTGGCAGAACTTGCCTCACGAAGGAACGTCGATTGTGACAGCCAGCTGGCCGGTCGTCAAAGAAGAGCTCTCTGATGATTCTTCCAAACAAGATATGGAGCAGCTGATGGAAATCATTCGCGCTGTACGTACGGCCCGTAATGAAGTCAATACTCCGATGTCAAAAGAAATTCCAATGATTGTGAAGACCAATCATGATCAAGTGACGACACAACTTGAAGAGAACCGGTTCTATCTGGAACGTTTCTGTAATCCTTCAGAACTTGTCATTGCTGAGAATCCTGAAGTGACTGACAAAGCCATGACTATTCCAGTGACTGGGGCAGAAGTGATTCTACCGCTTGAAGGCCTGATTGATATGGATAAAGAACGGGCGCGTCTGACAAAAGAACTTGAGAAATGGCAGAAAGAACTTGACCGAGTGAACAACAAACTGGCAAATGAAAGATTTGTTTCAAAAGCACCTGAAAAAGTCATCAATGAAGAAAAAGAGAAGCAGGTCA
>DJUI01000007.1:11255-19517 GCA_002438305.1 Staphylococcaceae bacterium UBA6286
TCGTAGGAACAAACGGTAAAGGATCAACTGTCAGCTATTTGAAGAATGCACTACTTGCCAACAACTATCAAGTCGGTACGTTTACTTCGCCGTATATCGAGACATTCAATGAAAGAATCAGTCTCAATGGCAGCCCGATAACAGATGAAGAAATCGTCCTCCTTGTTGAGCGGGTCAAACCAGTCAGTGAGCAGATGACGGAGGAAACAGATTTAGGTCCGGCTACTGAGTTTGAGATCATTACACTGATGATGTTTCTCTATTTTGGCGAGGTACATCCGGTTGATTTTGTGGTAGTTGAAGCGGGTCTCGGAGCAAAAAATGATTCAACTAATGTATTTTCTCCTATTATGACAGTGTTGACTAGTATCGGCCTTGATCACACTAATATTATGGGAGACACTTATCTCGATATAGCGAAGGAGAAGTCGGGTGTCATCAAACCAGGTGTACCGCTTGTCTATGCTGTTAAAAATGAAGAAGCAAGACAGTACATAGTCAATAAGGCGCATGACCAGGCGGAAGCGATTGAATTGGGCCGTGACTTTTACGTCATTCCATCGGGTAAGGAATTCACATACCGCTATAACAAATATGAACTTGAACATATTGGTCTGAAAATGATGGGCACACATCAGCAGGAAAATGCAGCTGTAGCAATGACGACATTGATTGAAATGTATGAGCGCGGTATGATGACGCTTGACTTCAATAAGATGGTGGATGCAATCGAGCAGACGACTTGGACAGGACGCATCGAAAAAATTCAGGACCAGCCGACCATTATTCTCGATGGGGCACATAACAAAGAATCCATCGATATATTAGTAGAAACGATGAAAGCTTATTATCCTGATCGGCGCATCGATGTACTGTTCAGTGCTATCAGCGGGAAACCTATCGGCAGTATGCTGATGGCACTGGAAGATATTGCAGCGACCTTCTATGTCACTGAATTTGAATTTCCAAAAGCACTGCCGGTCGACGTGATCTATGAGCATGTTGAACATGAGCGGGTAGAGAAAGTAAAAGACTACGGTGAACTCATCAAACATTATGACGGGGACCTGCTGCTAGTCACCGGAAGTCTTTACTTCATCAGTGCAGTCAAAGAGTATTTAAAAAAACAATAAAAATTAATTAATTATTCTGAAAATAGGGAACCCTCTTATTTAGGGGGTTTTTGTTATGGAGAATAAACTGAAAATGCCGCATACATATGCACTGCTGCTTTTTTTAGTTGCCGCAGCATGTATGCTGACATACGTTATTCCCGCCGGTTCTTTTGAGCGGCAAGAAGTGGACGGTAGAACAGAGGTAATGAATGGATCATATCAACAAGTCACTCAGTCACCTGTATCGCCCGTAGAAATATTCAGAGCAGTGCCGGACGGAATGATNNTGATCGCCGGTGCGGAGATTATCTTCTATATCTTTATCGTTGGCGGCGCATTTGGTATTATCCATCGAACAAATGCTATTAATGCTGGGGTCAATACGATGATGAAGCGGTCTGGAAGACACGGCAAATGGCTGATTCCGCTGACTATGATATTATTCAGCATTTTAGGGTTTTCTATCGGTCTCAGTGAAGAAGCAATTGTCTTTGTGCCGATTGGTATTGCGCTTGCTTCAGCACTTGGCTACGATGCGATGGTCGGAGCAGCAATGATTGCTCTCGGAGCAGGTATCGGTTTTCTTGGAGGGATGCTTAATCCATTTACTGTCGGTGTTGCTCAGAAAATTGCGGAAGTACCGCTGTTTTCCGGCTGGTTGTTCAGAACAATTGTTTATCTGCTTGTACTGATCAGCGGGATTATTTATGTCATGTGGTATGCAGAACGTGTCAGAAAGAATCCGGACAAGAGCTTGATTCATGATATCAATGTGGAAGAGAGAAGTACGATATCAGATGATATCGCAAATACTCACATTGAGCCGTTTAATAAGCGGCATGGCTGGATCTTACTGCTGCTGCTCTTTACGGTTGTCATCAATGTCTTTGGTATTTTCAAGTATGAATGGTTTCTTATTCAGATGAGTGCCAATTTCCTGATGCTAGGAATTGCAGCTGGTTTAATCGGGGGATTAGGGCTGAACGGTACATTTGATGCGATGATTGAAGGGATGAAAGACATTCTGTACGGTGCGTTGATCGTCGGATTTGCCCGTGCGATTGTGGTCGTCCTGGAATCAGGTAAAATCATTGATACGATTGTTTTTTATATGACTGATTTCATCGATCATTTACCTGCCGCATTCTCTGTCGTTGCTATGTTCATGACACAGCTGGTACTGAATTTTTTCATTCCTTCTGGTTCAGGTCAGGCTATGACAACGATGCCGATCATGGTGCCGATTGCTGATTTACTGGATATCAATCGTCAGCTCGCAGTACTTGCCTTCCAGTACGGAGATGCGATCAGCAACAACATCATCCCGACGTCAGCTTCTTTGATGGGACTGCTTGCCGTTGCAGGAATTCCTTACACGAGATGGCTGAGATTCGTCTGGAAGATCTCATTGATCTGGGTGATCATCTGTCTGGGCAGTATGATTGTTTACCTGTATATTGTGTAATCACTGCATTTTTGTCCATTATTGATGAAAAACGATAAAAAAGACTGCAGCATTTGATGAACGTGACGATTTTCATCAAATACTGCAGTTTTTTTTGGTCATTTCATCAAATGCTGCATTTTTACTAATCAGATTTTCTGTAATATAGTAGAGCTATCAATGATGGAGGTGACATCGTGTGGTCGTTAATTATCGGTAGCATCATCGGTTCTTTCATGTTATGTGTGCTGAATCATGAATCTTCTTTACTGCGTCGTTCTCATTGTCTATCATGTGGAAAAGACCTCGAGTGGTATGAACTTATTCCGGTAGTCAGTTATATCGTTCAGCGAGGGAGGTGCAGGGGATGTCGGCGGCTGATTCCAGTGAATCATTTGGTGATTGAGCTGTTGTTCGCACTGATGTTTTTATTGATGACGGCTCAATATGATGAGATGACTCCAAACCGCATCATACTCATCTGCTTTTTAATACCACTCGCTATTTATGACATTCATCATTTTCGTATTCCTAATCATATGATCCTTCTCTTCTTATTGCTTCTGCTTATCTTCAATTTTCATCAGCTGACTATCAACCATCTGTTTATTTCATTGTTCTTGATTGTAATGCTTCATCTATTTTATTTCCTCACGCATAGTATCGGCTACGGGGATGTTAAATTACTCAGCATCATGTCATTATTTCTATCGTGGGAATATTTTGTTTATATCTTTATGCTGACATATATTACAGGAGGTGTGGCGGCTATCATCTTTTTATTTTATAAGAAGGGTCTAAAAAAAATACCGCTCGTTCCATTTATTGCGGCAAGCACCGTGATTGTTCTACTTTATTTCTATGAACTACATTCTATCTATTTTGGAGGTTTTATCAATTGATGCTGCCAATGATTGAACATGATAAGCCACGTGAACGGCTGCTGACATATGGTCCTGAACAGCTGACCAATCAGGAATTGCTTGCTATTATAATTAATACAGGAACCAAGGATGAAACGGTTTTGGACGTGGCCAACAATATTTTGAACCAAGTCGGAAATGTCAGAGATATAAGATATTTGACACTTCAGGAACTGAGAGAAGTGAAGGGCATCGGTGAGAAAAAAGCTGTGATATTGCTTGCGATGATAGAGCTCGCGGTAAGAATGCATACGCATTCACTGGAGGATAAAATCAGAATTAAGACGCCGCAATGTGTCGCTGATTTATTAATGGAACGGATGAGGTATTATACGCAGGAGCATTTCATCGGTTTATACTTGAATACAAAGAACGTAGTCATTCACGAACAGCTCATCTTTAAAGGGTCACTCAATGCATCTATCGTCCATCCGAGAGAAGTGTTCAAAGAAGCGGTCAAACGTTCTGCTGCCAATATAATAGTGGCCCATAATCATCCGAGCGGCGACCCGACGCCTTCAGTAGAAGATATAGAAGCGACAAAGCGCTTGATGAACTGCGGGACGATGTTCGGCATAGAACTGCTTGATCATATCATCATCGGTGACGGGACATTTATCAGTATTAAGGAGAAGGGAATATTGTAATAGGCAGTGAATTGTGTGGTCATATCATTTATAATCAAGATGAGGTGAACACATGGATATATTTGCAATTGTATTTTTACTGCTGATCATTGCCCCGATGGTCTATATGTACAGCATCGTGAACAAGGAATCAGTGATTTTAAGGAAGCATTTCGTCATAACTTTTGCGACAGCCGTCATCGGAATGAGTCTATTCCCTATTATTTTCTTCACGCTGCTTGAAAATACTTATGCAGGAAGTTTATGGTCGGTCATTTTTGGAGCGATTGCAGCCGGTATCATCTGGGGATTGATCTGCCTGCTATTTATGTGGCTCATTAAAAAATGGCTGAAAAAATAATGTTTCGGAAAACGAATATTTATATTGCCAAAGAGAATATTTTGAATTATGATAATATTGAGAATTAAGAAAAGGAGGATAAGACCATGAAAAACTACCAGGACGCAGCTATCTATGTAACTTCATATCATCCTCCTCAGTGTTCTATTCAATCGTTCATTGGAGGAGTCTGACTCCTTACCATACAAAGCGCATGCTTTCCTTATGGAGGTGTGCGCTTTTTTGCGTCTAGGAATCATGTTTAGAAAAAAGGAGTGAGCTTATGTTTTCAGTGTTATTTAAATTAGGATGGTTTTTCAAACAGCAGAAGAAACGTTATATTATTGCGGTCATGCTGCTGCTTGTGGCCAATATCACAGAAATTCTGCCGCCTTGGATCATCGGTAGAACCATTGATTATATCAACAGTGGAGAATTGACTGAGCGGCTTTTGACCATTATTCTTGTCTTCTTTGTAGGTTTGACACTGGTCGGCTATGTGATTCATTATGTATGGCGGTATCTGCTCTTCAATGGTTCTCAGCTGCTGGAAAGTCTGATGCGCCGTAAATTGATGGCGAAGTTTCTGACTATGAGTCCAAGTTTTTATGAAAAGAATCGGACAGGGGACTTGATGGCAAGAGCAACTAACGATCTCTCCGCCATCAGACAGACGGTCGGGTTCGGTATTTTAACATTGATTGACAGTACGACTTTTATGGCAACCATAATTTTGATGATGGGCTTTACCATCTCATGGAAGCTGACATTGTTTGCACTGCTGCCATTGCCGTTTCTTGCGATTATCGAGCAGAAGCTCGGTAAGCTGATTCACGAACGTTACACAGTAAGTCAGGATGCATTCGGTGACATGAATGATGATGTTCTTGAATCTATTGAGGGGATTCGTGTGACGCGTGCATTTGCGCAGGAAGACAATCTGAACAACAAGTTCTTTGAGATGACGACAGATGTCGTTAATAAATTCATGCATGTCGAGCGACTGGATGCATTGTTCAAACCGTTGACCATTATTGTGACGATGTTAAGTTTTATTATTGCATTAGGTTACGGCAGCTTTCTTGTCAATCAAGGTGAGATTACTATCGGTGGACTGATTACATTCAATGTCTACTTGAACATGCTTGTCTGGCCGATGTTTGCTATCGGTCTATTGTTCAATATTATGCAGCGGGGTAATGCGTCTCTTGATCGAGTGATGGCTGTCATGGATGAGCAGGATGTACTGCTGGATCCTATTGATGCAGTCAGCCCTGCTGGTCATCAAGTGGCGTTTCAGAATGTAGACTTCAAGTATCCGCTCAGTGAAACAGTGAATTTAAAAAGAATCAATATTCATGTGGAAGAAGGGCAGACACTTGATATTGTAGGCCCGACCGGAAGTGGTAAGACGACGTTGATCAAGCAGATTCTCAAAGAATACCCTGTCGGACAGGGGAATATATCACTTGGTGGACATGTGATTCAACAGATGACCAAGCTGGATGTACGTCAAAAAATCGGCTACGTGTCACAGGAAAATATATTATTTTCAAGATCGGTAAAAGAAAATATTAAATTCGGCAGTCCGAATGCTACGGATGCAGAAATCCAGCATGCCATTCATCTGGCGAATTTCACTGAAGATGTGAAACGACTGCCGCAAGGTCTTGAAACATTGGTCGGGGAAAAGGGAATTGCTATTTCTGGTGGCCAGAAGCAGCGGATTTCTATTGCCCGCGCGATGATCAAAGATCCTGAAATATTGATACTCGACGATTCACTGTCAGCCGTCGATGCTAAGACAGAAACGGCGATCATCAACAACATTCAGCAGTCAAGACACGGTAAAACAACAGTCATTGCGACACATCGACTGTCAGCCGTACAGTATGCTGACTTGATTGTTGTCATGGACCACGGTGAAATTGTACAGCAGGGAAGACATCAAGAGCTGCTTCAGGCAGGCGGCTGGTACAAAGAACAGTTTGACCGTCAGCAGCTGGGAGAGGAGGAACTGTAATGTCAGTGACTAAACGGTTGTTTAAAGAAGCTATGCAGTATAAGCGCATGTTCATCATCGGTTTCATCATCTTAATTTTAGCAGTCATTGCTGAACTGGTCGGGCCGATTATTGCGATGACGATCATCGACGACCATGTAAGAACCGCCAAGTCTGGTGTCATCGAGATGGGTCCGATTTATCGGTTGCTTGCATTATATGCAGTCGTCGCATTGATCAATGCAGTATTGAGTTATTATCAGACGATTTATTTTCAGAACGCCGGCTCTAATGTCATCAAGAATTTAAGGAATAACTTGTTTGTTCATATGCAGCGTCTTCCTATCAAATACTTTGATAACCTACCGGCTGGTAAAGTCGTTGCGAGAATTACTAACGATACACAGACAATTCTTGAATTATTCACAGTCATGGTACCGACTTATATTTCAGGCATTGTCAATATTCTTGGTATTATCATTGCCATCTTCTATTTCAACTGGAAGATTGGATTGACAGCCTTGGTTGTCGTTCCGCTGCTGTTCATCTGGCTGACGTTTTATCGCAAGTTATCTGATCAGTACAATCATGTGACACGTGAGAAGAACAGTGACATGAATGCCATGCTCAATGAATCCATTAACGGGATGACCATCATCCAGGCATTCAATCAGGAACAGAAGATTCAGGACGAATTCAATGAACTGAATGAAACTTATCTGAAAAACTATTCAAGAATCATCCAGCTCGATTCATTGACGAGTCATAACTTGATGGGAACTATCCGGGCATTGATATTTGCAGTGATGATCTATGTCTTTGGGACAACTTTTCTAGGTGGGACAGAAGCTATGACGGTCGGAATGATGTATGTGCTCGTCGATTATTTGACGAGATTATTCAATATGGTCAACAACTTGAGCGTACTTGAACAGGCCAGAGTCTCTGCGAACCGTGTCTATGAAATGATGGATGAACAACCAGAAATAATGGAAGACAAAGAAATGCGTCCTGCACAAGGGCAGGTTGAGTTCAAGGATGTGTCATTCGCCTACAAAGATGATCAGTACGTCTTGAAGCATATTGATATTCAGGCATCCCGCGGAGAAACAATCGCGTTAGTGGGACACACGGGTTCAGGGAAAAGTTCTATTATGAACTTGCTGTTTCGCTTCTACGATCCATCACATGGCCAGATCTTGATCAATGGTATAGATTCAAAAACAGTGACGAAACAATCGCTTAGACAGTCGATGGGGATTGTGCTTCAGGATCCTTATCTCTACAGTGGAACCATCCTCAGCAATATCACATTGAACGACTCTCGTATTTCAAGAGAACGCGCCGTAGCTGCATTGAATGCTGTTGGTGGCGACCGCGTGATTTATGGTCTTGAACAGGGCATCGATACACCTGTCGTTGAAAAAGGGAGTACGTTGTCAAGCGGTCAACGTCAGCTCATATCCTTTGCTCGTGCATTGGCGTTTGATCCAGCTATATTGATTCTTGATGAAGCAACTGCAAGTATTGACTCTGAAACAGAAGAGATCATTCAAAATGCCATGGATGTCTTGAAACAAGGAAGAACGACATTCATCATCGCACATAGATTATCAACGATTAAAAATGCAGACAAAATTATCGTGCTGGACAAAGGTGAGATCATCGAGTCCGGCAATCATGCTTCATTGATCCAGCTCGGTGGTCAGTATGCTAAAATGTACCGTCTGCAGTCAGCTGGACAATAACATGGAGCTCATTGAAGTGAGGCCGATGACGCGTGACCAGGCAGAGTGCATTGCTGACTGGGAC
>DJUI01000013.1:0-14471 GCA_002438305.1 Staphylococcaceae bacterium UBA6286
CAGCAATTTATGAGACAATAACAAATCCATTTATTGAAGTAAATCAAAATATAATTGTAGAACTAGATAGAATTTTTGAGAATGACGGCAATGAAAAAATCAAAAATTCTTTGACTATTGATAGAACAGATCTAAAAATTAAAATTAATGAAGAACATAGAGAAGCGTTTGAAGAACTGGAAGAACGTACAGTTAAAAAAACAGGTGACTTATATTCGAAAATAAGTAAAGATTTAATGTTTTACATAAGAAAAATCAGCAATTTAAACTTTAAAAACACTAAAAGCTATCAAAGACAACCTTTATTTTATAATGTTGAACTGAAACTAGATAACTTTAAAAGTAGCCAAGTGATTTATCAAGAGGGGTTAGCGTTGTTCGAGGTATTCAGTAAGGTGCAGGCTATCCATCGGGAAACTACTATTTATAAAGCCATTACAATTGCTATAAAGAATGTATCAAAAAAGCATTTATTTCAGACGGAGCTTAAAGTTAAAAGTAGTGAAAGTTTAAAATTCATAGCATCTGAAGATATTTCAATTGCTGATATCAAACAACTTAATCGTGAAGATGCAATAAATTTAATGCTATATAGATACAAAAAAACATATGCTTTTGGCAGAGGAGTTTCTGTCGAATGGAAAGATGAGGACGAAAGAATAACTGAAATTAAAACTACTTATGTTCCAAAATATGAGTTGGCTCCTATGTCGTTTGATACAGAGGGGATAGATAATTCTGTTCTGAAAGTAGCTAGTTATTTAGAGGGTGCTCCTGACCAGTTCGAAAAACTTACATCATTTGTTATTGCTTATGAAAATTGGGTGAATGAGAAAGAAAAATCCATAAAAAGTATGAATACTTATTTTCATCAACTTGCCGAAGAAAATATTATTAAGTGCAAAATAAGTATTAAACGAATGAGAAAGTCAATTGATTTTTTGAAAACTGATGCTAGAGCATTTAAAGCATTTAATCTAGCTAGTGAGGCTATGCTTTTACAAAGAATTCAGGATAGAAAATTTAAAATTGAATGTTTTGAAAGTAAAAATTATAGTGAAGTAGATTTTAGTTGGAGACCATTCCAGCTGGCTTTTATGCTAAATTCTTTAGAGTCTATATTGAACCCAAAAAGTAGTGAAAGAGAAGATTTAGATTTAATTTGGGTTAGTACTGGTGGCGGAAAAACTGAGGCCTATCTATTTGCAATAGCATCAGTTATCTTGTACAGAAGATTGTCGTATGAAAATTCGGCTGGCGTAAGTGTCATCATGAGATATACATTAAGATTGCTAACAGCACAGCAGTTTGAACGTGCTTCTCAATTAATCTGTGCTTTAGAATTTTTAAGAAAGAAAAATCTGACTCTGTTAGGTACAGAAGAGATATCTATAGGATTATGGATCGGAGAAGGTACTCAAAATAAATTATCTGCGGCTCAAGAGTCATTTAAAGACATGTATTCAGCTAATAGTATTTCCGATGCGCTTAAAAAAAATGTCTTTCAAGTTCTAAAGTGTCCATGGTGTCATGAAGAACATAGTATCATTCCTAAACAAAATCACAAATCTAGATTAGGTTGGGGATATAGAGCAATATTAGAAAAAAATAATATTAATATAAAATGTATGAATGAAAATTGTGAGTTTAATGGTGGGCTTCCTTTATACGTAGTGGACGAAATTATTTACAAAGTCAGACCCACTTTGTTGNNGGCTTCTCATTCGAATGATAGACATAGAAGACCAGAATTAGTTATACAAGATGAACTTCATCTTATCTCGGGACCATTAGGAAGTATTGTAGGCTTATACGAATCAGCTTTAGATTTTATTATGAAAGACAATATGAATGGTGTTTCTCCCAAGTATATTGCTTCTACTGCAACAATTAGAAATGCGGAAGAACAAGTTAAGAATATTTTTGATAGAAAAGTTTTTCAATTTCCTCCGAATGGTTTGGAAGCTAGTGATAATTTTTTTGTTAAGGAAAATACTGATGCTAAAGGTAGAAAATATGTAGGATTAATGGCAACTGGAAAATCACAAGTTACTACAGAGATTAGACTTATAGCCTCTATGTTACAGAATATTAAAAGTTTAAATTTAAATCTAGATGAGGAAGAACTTTATTGGACTATAGCAGGATACTTTAATAGTATACGAGAACTGGGAAAAGCGGCAGGGCTTATCCGAGATGATGTTAAAGAGTATATCAATCAATTGAATAAAAGAAACAATACTCAAAAAAGAGAACATTATAATAATGAAGAACTAACATCAAGAATAAATGGCAGTGAAATACCGGAAATTTTAAAAAAATTAGATTTAAAGCACAATTTAGACACTGATAGTAAAGAAATTGTAGATACCTTAATTGCCACTAACATGTTATCTGTAGGGGTTGATATTGGGAGGCTTAATACAATGTTTATAGTAGGCCAACCTAAGCTTACAGCTGAATACATTCAAGCTTCAAGTAGAGTCGGAAGAAAGTCTTTAGGTTTAGTATTTACTTTATATAACTCATCAAGAAGTAGNNAGTAGAGATAGATCTCATTATGAAACATTTCAATCATATCATCAATCACTATATAAATATGTTGAGGCAAGCAGTGTCACACCTTATTCTAAATTAGCTTTAAAAAGAGCTATCGGTGCAGTAATCGTAGCTATGATACGTCACACTGTTCAAGAACTAATAGAAAATAAAAATGCAATGAATGTTATAGAGTACAAAGATGAATTAAAAAATGTAAGAAATTATTTATTGGACAGAATTAAGAGAAGCGAAAATGAACTGCTACAATATAGGGAAGATGCTGAAACGTTAATAGATGAATTTTTAGATAAATGGATTGAACTCTCCCAAGAAGCAGACTCTGAATCGATTGAACTAAATTATTTTAAATACAAAATTGCTGCGAAAAAAGATATGAATAAATTATTATTAAAAACTTTTGATGATATTCCAGAACATCCAGAGTCTATATCAGTAATGAGCACAATGAGAAATGTAGATGACATAGCTTATATAAACATCATTGAATAGGAGGAGAAAAATGAAAAAGCATAAAGATTTTCATCCTGAATTTGATATAAGAAAATCTCAACTATTAACCCCTTTTGGTATAGGGTCATTAACAGAAGTAAATAATCAAACATTAATGATAGCAGATTCAGAATATTGGTCAGTACTTGATTGTGAAATTATACATGATACTAGATTAGAAAAAGTTATGAACACTAATGGCTTTGTCGTCCCTCCTAATAAAGATGACAGTAACATATATGGAAAGAGGTTTCCATCATGGTATTTTTCCCCAAAGGACAGATCTCTAAAACAAATATATGAATGGAAAACACTGATTGGAACTAAAAATGGAACATCATATAAATTTGATAACAAACCATTTGATTATAGAGATAGCAGAGTTGAATTAGTACCTGTGAGACTAATTTGTGCATGTCCTAAAGGTCATGCACAAGATTTCCCTTGGATGGAGTGGGCTCATAGAAAGAAAGAATATGATAGAAGCAAAACTCACAACTTGAAATTGGTTACAGTGGGCCAATCAGGTTCAATAGCCGATTTGGCTGTTCAGTGTACAACGTGTAATACGAGTGAAAATTTAGTATCTATTTTTGATAAAGATAGATTTCCTGAACAGCTTGAGAAGCTGAATATAAAATGCAACGGGGAATTTTTATGGAAAAAAAGGGAAGAAAATTCTGAATGTGAAGAAAAGCCACAAGTTTTACTTAAAAACTCAAATCAATTTTATTTTCCTAATATTGTTTCTTCTGTAAAAATACCTTTTTTTGAAAATAGACTTTTGAATCAAATTCAAGAAGAATATCCAATAGAATATAGTGCTATCGTAAACTATATAGATAAATTTATTAAGAACAATAAAAAATTAATAAACGATAATCCTGAGTACATTCATGAATTTTTAAAGGATAAAAAATATGTATTTGCCATAGAAGATTTAGCAGAAACAATGAACATTGCTAAGGAAAAAGTTTCGGAAGTTTTTTATAGAATGTATATAAAAGAAGAAGAAACTATTAATACAATGGAATATCGTAAAGCTGAATATGAAGTTTTGACAGGGAATCTAGATTTTGATAAAGAAAAGGGCATATTAAATATTCAATTTGTTGAAAAAAATAAGTATTCAAACTTAAAATATTCTGATCTTATACAGAATATAACGTTAGTACATGAATTGGAAGTAGTTAGTGCTTTGAAAAGTTATAGTCGAATTAAAGCTGCCGACAATGATTTAATTGCTGAAAAAGAAAATGAAGGTGAAGAAAATTTTAAGGGTTACCATACTGTATCTTTAAAGCGAAGTGATGGAAAATATATGGGCATGTGTTCAAAAGGAGAAGGAATTTTTATTGAGTTAGATAAAAATAGCATTGATAAATGGTTTTCTAAAGTGAAAGATTCAAATATGGCTAAAAATATATTTAATAAATTTATTAATACAGAATATGATGATTCTGAATTTTACTTTAATCCAATATACNNATGATACACACTCTATCGCATTTGTTAATTAAAGAGTTAAGTCTTAACTCAGGATACTCAGCATCGTCCTTGCAAGAGAGAATTTATTTTTCAAGAGAAGATAATTTTGAAATGTACGGTATATTATTATATACATCTAGCAATGACTCTCAAGGTACATTAGGCGGTTTAGTCAAACAAGGAGTTCCAGAAAATTTATTTTCTCTGATATCTAGCGCTATTGAAAAAGCAAAATGGTGTAGCTTTGATCCTATTTGTATTGAAACTGATGGTCAAGGTCGTGATTCGCTTAATGCAGCAGCATGTCATGCTTGTTCATTAGTGTCAGAAACCAGTTGTGAGAAGATGAACGTCTATTTAGATAGGAGAACAATTATAGGTACATTAGAACAACCTGAAATCGGATTCTTTTCTTAGATATTTATTTTTTACGAGGTGATATGATGATTGTCCCATTCGATAAACTTGAAACTTCAGATTTAATACCAGGAACAATTTATAAAGGTGGTGTTCAAGGAAACTATGGGGATGACCCATTGTCTAGCTTGTTCAAACTTGGAAATGGATTTAAAGGTATTCAAAATAAAGGCGGAATCAGAAGAGTTAAAGTAGAAGGTATAAGAAACTCAGATGAAGAAGCTTACATAGTATTAGTAAGCACAGGAAAAAATAAAAATTGGCCAGATTATTATAATGAGCATACTAAAATACTTACTTATTATGGTGATAATGAAACTCCGGGTAATAGCTATCTGAATACACATTTAAAAGGGAACTTAAGTCTTCAAAAGAATTTTGAATTGGCATATGGGGATAGGATTGATAGAACTGATATGCCTCCTTTCTTTTATTTTAAAAATGTAGACAATGGAAGAGATATAAAATTTATAGGTGTGGCATTACCGGTTTTTTATAATAGTAAATTAGAAGATGTTTTTAAATTGGAGAATTTCTCCAACGAAAATGGAAAATACATAAATGTTAAAGCACACTTTAAAATTGTAGATGACTATGTAATTCAAAGAAATTGGCTTTATGATTTAAAAAGAGGTAATAAGATAAAAAGTCAATATCAGCCACCTTTTTGGGATGATTTTATCGAATACGGTCCGAAATTTAAATTAGAAGAATTCAAATATACAGAAAAACATGAGAAACAAATAATAAAAGAAGATACTCGAACATTAATGAACAGACGGTGCTCGATATGCAATTTTAATTTTGAAAATCTTTTGATTTCAATTAAAGCTAATCCCGATTATTTTTTTAGCAATTCAACTTCAAATAATTCGCCGGATGAAATTTTATTTTGTCCAAATCATCGAAGACTATTCGATTTAGGTCTAATATCATTTGATAATAAGGGCAAAGTAATAATCAGTGACGATATTATCCAAAGCAACTCTAATAATCTTCATATTGATCTATCAAGAAATATTAGTTTGAATGATAATATCAATAGCTTCTTAAAATTTCATCGGAAAAATATCTTTAAAGGCTTTGAAAAACAAAAAAGCCTTATCTGAAGTAGAATCGAAGTTTATTGAGAATAGTGTTAACAAACTATCATTTTTTATAGTATGAGTTTATAAAGTACTTTTTTGTCCAACCAAAAACACTGCTTTGTAATCCATTGTCCATCCGGCAATTTAACCTTATCCTCTGCATTTTTTGCTTTCGGTCTAATATGACAGACTGGATTATCTTGTGCGGAGGGGAGGTTATTTTTTACGCCTCTTGCCGTTTTTGTTAAGATGACACCCGTATTTAGTACTTTTTGAGTCTGTAAGTAAAAGCTCTTTAGTTCATTTTCTATGGTTTCTTCTGGCATATTCCACAGTTTGATATTTTTAAATACTTTCTCACCCCGATCATTCTTCTGGAATATGATGAAGAGCCACTTCGTTGTCTCGAATTTCTCTTTTAACGAGCTGTCTTCCCAAGGTACAGTAGCGTATTCTTCAAAATTGATGTTCTCAAACGACATATGCTCATTTAGACTGCCATCTGCTTCCATAGTGATGGTCTTGAATTTAATATTATACTTCTCGAACTCTTCAATTTGAGAAAGATTGGTTCCTTTGATTCCTAGCATAGCACTGATTAAGTTTGCGACTCTAGCTTTCCCTGATGATAACTGTATATCTTCCTTGGCCGCTATTTCTTTATCCGACATGCCGAAATATGGACTGAACTTATTATAGAGAACTGTCTCTATGGATTTTTCAGCTATTTCTTTTGATGAGGTGATAGAAATAAGATGCTCTTCACTGATCAGCTTTCTGACAAGCGTAGACATGTAACCTTGTTTAATGGAGTAAGCACGTTGCTTCGCTGGAATTTCGCTGAAAGGCTGTGTTCTCACTGTTTTGGCTGATGAGCCTTTTGTACAGGCACCGAGTATCATTGTGTCACCTTCTGATAAGAGGTGTGCTTCGCCATCCAGAATCTTATTATGTATGATCTCCCAGTCTTGTTTGACGACTTTAAGGTCTTCTTCTGGAAACTGAAATAGATCGACTTTAACAATCTGAGTACTATAGGCATCCATCTTTTTGTTGTCGTCTTGAGTATATTCATAGAAAAAAAGCAGTAGCTTCTGATTTTTCTTCCAGTAACTTGAGCTGAAGAAGTCGGCAGCAGCTTCCTTCTCATAATTGATGATATTGAGAACTAACCGTTCTTTGGCTTTAAATTGCTGCTTCTTATCTTTTATAATTCCAGTCGCTTTTAATTCAATGTTCAGATCAGCAAAATCAGCTTCAGCTTTGGAGTTTTTACTATATCCGAAATAGCTTTCTTCTATAATATGTCCCACTTTACCTTTTATATTCTTATTTGACAAAGTGTCATTTTTATCAATTTCAAAAAGATATTTTCCTTCAGCTTCTTTGGCGTATGTAATTAATTCTTTCTCTGTCTCATATACGAATGGTTGCAACTTAGTCACCTCATCCAGATATTTGTATCAATGATAACATATGAGCAAATAAAAAAACCTACTAGAAGCTAGTAGGCTTAAAAAAGATTCAATTGTGTGGTTTCATCTGGATGGGCAAGTTCAATATTTTCTATCTCATTACCCATCCGAGTGATTAATGGTACAACTAACGCATTACCCATACAGAAGAATCTCATCTTGTCAGGCATTGTATCCGTCCAGTTATCAGGGAAGCCGTTCAGGCGTTCTGCTTCTACCGGAGTCAGTGTGCGGAAGCGGCCATTGACCTCGATGATATGCGTGCTACGGTTGACGCTTGATTCACTTGTGAGCATTGTGCGGGCAGGGGAATCTAATGCATCTGATTCAGACATGCCACCTTCACTGAAGAAGTACTTATGACCGTCCTTAGTCGTCCGCTCAATTTTCTTTGCACCTCTTAAATATTTGAACTTCTCAACTTTTTCAGGAGAGAGGAAGTACTTCTCGTCGACTTCATCTTCAAGGATTTCACCGAGAGTTACAGGTGTTTCATACACTGGAATAGTATGAGCTGTATAGATTTCACCGTTCTTCATATAGCCTGACGGATGGAATGTATATGAGAAACTATCAGATATTTCAACGATGTCATGTGACAACTGTGTCATTGATACTCTGTTCTTATAGACTTCTTTTGTAACCGGGAATGCTTTTGCGAAGAAGCCATCTTTAAAGACAACATCTTCTGCTGATTTCTTGATTAAAGATTGGGCATAATTGTTTTCTTTACGGTAACCGAAGATGAAGACTCGTCTTCTTTTCTGAGCATTGCCATAATCAGCTGCATTAATGACGCGCCATTCAATGTTGTAACCGAGTTCATTCAATGTAGATAGCATGACAGCGAAATCACGGCCGCGTTGACTAGCCGGTGATTTAAGCAGACGATCGACGTTCTCGAGCAATATGTACTTAGGTGCGGTGTTCTGGATGAAGCGGGTGATTTCCCAGAAGAGAACACCTTTCTTACCTTGAATACCGAGTTCTCCGCTCAGTGATCTTGCCACCGAATAATCTTGACAGGGGAATCCACCGACAATCATATCCACATTTGTATCAGCCATCTCGTAGTTGGAAACTTGCGTCACATCTTCATTGCTGTGGATACCGGATGTGAAATTATGGGTATAACAATCATAAGCATGCTGTACTTTGCGAGAAGGTTCCCATTGATTTGCCCAAGTTATTTCGAATAATTTATTATCTGTCTGTTCAAGACCGATACGAAAACCACCAACTCCGGCAAACATCTCGGCAACTCTAAGCTTTTTCATCACTGGAACCTCCTTAAATATTAACCTATTAATATTAGCACATTTCTGGACTATTTTTCATCATTTATTATTATACCGAACGATCGTTCGTATGACAAATAAAAAATAACATGTGAGGTGATTTTCATGAAGAAAAGTGATTATCCATCTGAACGAAGTTATAATATGTCAAGAATCAGGGGGAAGAACAGTAAGCCTGAGGAAACGGTACGTAATTATTTGTATCATCATGGCTTCAGATATAGAAAGAACTATAGTAGTCTGCCAGGATCTCCAGACGTCTATCTCCCCAAATATAAAACAGCGATTTTCGTCAATGGCTGTTTTTGGCATGTGCATGACTGCGGGAAATTCGTGATGCCGAAAGCCAATCAGGAATTTTGGCAGACAAAGTTCAATAGAAATGTGACAAGGGATGAGAAAAACATTGAAGAACTGACTTCAATGGGAATCAAAGTGATTGTCATATGGGAATGTGGACTTGAAAGTGAAGTTAAGGAAGAAACCTTGAAAGAGCTAGTGGAATTGATAGTAGACGAAGACAATAGCATGAAACTTAGAGAATCTGTTTTAAGTTGTCATTGGGATTAATCATTTGATAAATTTTCTTCAGTATTCTAAATTTCTTGAGATAGTTATACTAACAGCTACGGCGTTTGTCCTGGCTGTTTTCTTTTTGTTCCATTTGATCTTCAAGAGCAGCGAGAATCTCTTCTATTACTTCGGTGATATGCTTCATAAATCCTCCTTTTCGATATATATCGAAAAGAAGGGCGATAATCAATTCAGTATTTCTTAATAATAAAAACAATTAATATAGAAGGCACAAAAATCCTACAAGCCCTCATCTTTACAAATTTAACATTTATTATCTTTTTGCATTTAATTTTTATATATTTATTTACGGTTCCATATGGTATAATACTCACAAAATCAACTACGTATTTCAAACTTTGAGAAAAATAACTTTTTTTAATCTCTTTTCTTTGATTGACAAGTTAATGTGCAACACATACTATTCATCTAGAACAACTGATTCACACACTCTTTTTCTGGTTACGCTTGTCATACCCGCGGCAACTAAGAAATCATTATCGTTATACCACCCACGAAAATTGTTACACCCACGAGAAAGGCCCTGCTATATGACTTCTGACATTCACATTAGCAGAAAACGATAAAAGCTGATCCAGTTGTATATTGAAGTGATTGATTCTATATAATCACTAAGTTATACCGGCAGCTGTTTAATAGGAGGTACAGTGAATGACGTATTTACACTATTTAATAGCTTGTCAGGAACGTGACGTCGAAGCAATTAAGAAGATGCTTACTTATGACATTCGACTCAATATCGTCTCAAAAGAAGGCGTTGAGTTCCAAGACGACTACAACAAGATCATTGATTTATTGGATGACTATTTCAGTGAAGAATGTCTCTGGGATTTTGATATCCTTCATAGGCCAGAACGTCCTAATGAAGAACTTATTCTGATTAAAGCGACTCGGGAGGATAGTGCTACTGGTAATATCGGGACTTATTTATGGTTGCTGACTTTAGATAAAGAGAAAAAGGAACAGTATTTGAAAAAGATGCATGTTGAAGTCGTCTGCCCTATAAAAGATAGCTGGTAAGTTGACACTGATATACACAACACAATGCAGTCAAGAAAAGCGATGGACTCGTCAGTCGCGTTCATCGAAATGTTTTCTGGTTTAGGTTTACTGTTACAATTAACTGATAGATAGAGTGAAACAATAGACGCGGCACTTCGACCGCTCTTTTTTTATGGAGGTTTTATGAAGAAGTCTACAATGATTATGGCAACATTTTTAATAGGTGCATTTTTTATGATTTTAAATGAAACACTGCTTAACATTGCGTTGACTGAATTGATGCGCGTGTTCGATATCGACGCACCGACTGTTCAGTGGCTCGCAACTGGTTTTATGCTGGTGATGGGCATTTTGATGNNATGCCGTTATCCGCTACATTGATTCAGTGGTTTACGACCCGGCAGATGTTTATCGGGCTGCTGTGTATTTTCTTAGTAGGAACATTGATTGCAGGATTTGCGGTTAACTTTCCGATGATACTTGCGGGCCGTATGATACAGGCTGCGGGCACGGGGCTGCTCATTCCGACAGTGATGAATGCTATGCTGCTGCTGTTCCGGCCGGAAGAACGCGGCAGAGTGATGGGGAACTTCGGTCTTGTGCTGATGTTTGCACCGGCGCTTGGACCGACATTGTCAGGTGTGATTGTTGACTTGTTCGGCTGGCGCTGGCTGTTCTTTGGTGTCGTTCCTTTTATTGTATTTGCGATTGTGTTTGCATGGCGTTATCTGGAGAACGTCGGTGAAGTGACACGTCCTCGCGTTGATATAGGCTCAGCTTTACTGTCGACGATCGGAGTGGCAGGGGTGATCTATGGATTCAGTTCAGTCAGTACGACAGAAGGCGGATTCATGAGTCCTGTCGTCTATGGTTGTATCATTGCAGGCGTGCTCGCACTCGCACTGTTTGTTTGGCGTCAGCTGAAGATTCAACAGCCGCTGCTTGATTTATCGGTCTTTCAGTATACGAATTACACACGCGGCATGATTATATTTGTAGTAGTGATTATNNTGGCGATGTTTGCGTCAGAAATCGTGATGCCGATGTACTTACAGGGACCGATGGGATTCTCAGCAAAAGTGGCAGGCATGATACTGCTGCCCGGTGCGCTGTTAAACGGCTTCTTGTCTCCGGTCATGGGTCGATTGTTCGATAAAGTCGGCCCGCGAAAAATGATGATTCCCGGCATGTTTGTACTGACAGCCATCATGGTGTTCTATGCGATGATTCATCCGGGCATCCCTGTATATATCTTTATTATTGTGTATATTTTGTTGATGGTGAGTATTTCAATGATTATGATGCCGAGTCAGACGAATGCATTGAATGAACTGCCGAAACGCCTATATCCTCATGGCACAGCTGTCAGTAATATGATGCAGCCGATTGCCGGTGCGATGGGAGTTTCTATTTTTGTCAGTATCATGACGCAAGGGCAGAACAAGGCACTGGAGTCGATTGATCGTCCGACCATTGAGCAAGTGAATCATGCACTGACAACAGGTGTTCATCAAGCATACTGGTTTGCGATAGTACTGGTTCTTATCGGGCTGGTGACCTCGCTCTTTATTACACGGGCGACCCCACCTGAAGGAGAATATCCGAGTAGCGATTAGCTAAAACATGGTCTTCAAATGCGATTAGAGGGCCAAGAAATTAATAAAAACTCAAGATCAACCAAAAAACGGCCTTCAAACCACAGTTTGAAGGCCGTTATTATTCAATCACTATTATTCTTCGATACTTTTAGCTGCTTTAACTGCTTCTGGAATATCGAGTTTCTTAATCTCATTGATTTTGTCAAATGTTGTGACAGCGTTATTGACGACAGTTGACTGATCGTTTTTTAATGTGAGCTGGTTGGAAATGTGATCAATCTGCTTAGCTTCATTGAATGTCACAGTAATTTTCCCGCTGATGTCAGGGTATTCTTTCTCAAGCTCGGTAATGACTTGCTTATTTTCCTTCGTATTGCCGAACAATGCTTTGTACTTCTCGTAGTCATCAAATGTTTCAGTCAACGTGTAGCCGTCATCTTCTTTGTAAGTCGCTGTATCCAGCTGGTCAATGAGTTTGAATTGTGAGCTGTACAACAGCGGCTCAGTCTGTGAAATCATCTGTGTGCCGACGTAAGTAGAGGCATCANNGAACCATTGGTCATCCTGCTTGATGATCGTCTTTTTGTCATAGGCATAAAACGTGGCATCTTCAGCATTGTTTTTAATGCTTATCTTCTGGTTGTTCTGTTCATCCGTTATCATCCTGAAATCAACGATAGATGTTTCTTTGTCATTGTCTATTTCATTTTTATATTTTGATGAATAGGAAGTGACATCTTTTGATACGGATTTAGCTGCTTTGATGAGCGACTTCGTGTCTGTGACTTTGATGATGGTTTCTGATTGATCTATTGGTTCTTTGTCGTTGCCGCAGGCGGTCATGACTAAGGTGGAGGCAAGCAGTATAGTCAGTAATTGTGTTTTCATCATTTCTCCTAGTGGCTCGCAGCCGTTTTTCTTTTTCGTTTCACTGGATCCAGCCATCTTTCTAACATACCGAGAATGATATCTGCGAGTATCGCCATGATGGCAGTCGGAATGGCACCAGCTAATATGATTGCTTGACCACCTGTTGCATTGGTACCACGAATAATGATATCTCCTAAGCTCGGTGCTCCGATAAATGAGCCGATTGCTGTGACTCCGATGGCGATGACGAGCGCGATACGAATGCCGGCGATGATCACTGATAGACTTAAAGGCAGTTCAATCATCGTCAGCTGCTGACGCTTAGTCATCCCCATGCCGCGGCCGGCGTCAATAATATGTGATTCTACTGAGCGGATACCAGTATAAGTATTCTTGATAATCGGCAGCAGTGAGTAGAGGAACACTGCGACGATGACAGTCGTCTTACCGAGACCGAGTGCCAGCATAAGTATGGCAAGCAGTGCGATGGCGGGCACGGTCTGGATAATATTTGCAATGGCAATGACTGGTGCTACTAATTTAGAGTGACGGGCAATCCAGATGCCGATAGGAATACCGACGATGGCGCCGAGGATGACTCCGTATATACTGATCAGAAAGTGGTCCAGAAATAACTGGAAGACGTAGTGGTAGTTATCACGGAAATAGGCGAAAAACTGTTCAAATGTATTGAGTTTTTCCATCACTTCTGCCCTCCTTCAAAGTAATCATGTTCTTCTAAGTATTGCTCTGCGACAACAGCAGGTTCTTTCAGATCGTTATCGACTGCATAGTTCAGCTTCTGCATCTGTTCAGTCGTAATCGTATTTTTCATGCGTTCAAGAATCCCCTTGATTTCTGGATTCTTTTTAAGCAGCTTGTTAGTGGCTACCGGATTTGCATCATACGGCGGAAAGAAGTGCAGGTCATCTTTCAGAACAACGAGATTGTAACTTTGAATTCGGCCGTCTGTTGTATAGCCGAGGACGACATCCATTTTGCCGGCATTGACTGCCTGATACACGAGGCCGATCTGCATTGGTTTTGTGTCAGCAAAAGAAAATCCATAAGTCTCAGTGAATGCCTTGTAGCCGTCACCTTTACGTTTCATCCATGAAGAGTCGACACCTGCGCGTAGTTCGTCTGCATGTTCTTTCAAGTCGCTGACATTTTTTAAGTTATATTTTTCAGCGGTTTCTTTCGTGACCATGAAGGCATACGTATTCTCAAAGCCGTAGGAATCGAAATATTTCTGGTCATATCGTTTCTTGAATTCTTTCGTCACCACTTGACGGGCTTTGTCTGGATCAGTGATAGGATTCATTCCGAGCGGTCCCGTTAAATCGGTTCCTGTATATCTTGTGCTTGAAATATTGGCATCACCATTGATCATCGCCTGATGGACGACTGTTCCTGAGCCGAGATTGTTGATGATCTCTACAGGATAACTGGTTTCGTGCTCAATCAGCAGGCGGATCATATGGGCAAGTATTTGACTTTCAGTCGTATAGACCGATGCAATTTTGATGGATTCCTGCTGCGGGTTGTTACAACCGGACAACAGAATGAGACAAGCGAGCAAAGTGATTA
>DJUI01000013.1:14542-15154 GCA_002438305.1 Staphylococcaceae bacterium UBA6286
ATATGATGCGAGCGTCGCCCAGCTGATAGCATAAACGGCAGATAATCTGATGCCGCTCATAATGACAGGTATCGCCAGTGGAAACTCAACGTGTCGTAACAGCTGACGTGTTGTCATTCCCATGGCGCGTCCAGCTTGAACGGCAGTCGGGTCGACTGATTTCACGCCGAGATAAGTGTTGTTAAGAATAGGCAGTAGTACATAGAGAAATAAAGCGATGACTGCTGGTAGTGTACCGATTCCGAAAAATGGAATCATCATCGCGAGAATCGCAAGTGACGGTATCGTCTGCAGTACACTGGTGAGTGACAGAACGACTTTGGCTGTTTTATCTGTCCGAGTCAGCACAATACCTAGTGGTACAGCAATCAGTATCGCTGCGAGCAGTGACATGAGTGAGATGGACAGATGTTCTATCGTCTTTGCCAGGAGTTCCGTTTGATTCTGCTGTAAAAATTCAATCATCGTTACGCCTCCTCAGTGCCCCAGATCGTGTCATAGACGATGTCCACTAAGTTAGCACGTGTGATGACGCCGACGATGCGGTTATTGTTATCAACGACTGGAATAATGCGGATATTCCGCTTCAAAATGGTCCGCACAGTGTCCTGC
>DJUI01000013.1:15178-15631 GCA_002438305.1 Staphylococcaceae bacterium UBA6286
TTTTATGTGAGACCAATAAGTCTTCAATATCGACGTGTCCGAGCATGACATTCTGGTTGTCCACGATGAACAGTGTATCAACACGGCGGTCGCGCATCAGTTCGATCGCTTCGCTGATGGATTTCTCTGCTGTGATGGTGATCGGTCGGATCATCGCCTCATCAACGGTCCGGACATTCGGGCGATCTTGAATCAAGCGGTTCTCCCCGATGAAATCACGGACAAAATCATTCGCCGGATGACTCAGAATATTGTTCGGTGTATCCAGCTGAACGACTTCTCCGTGACTCATGATGACGATGCGGTCTGCAAGTTTAATCGCTTCGTCCATATCATGAGTGACCATGATGAATGTCTTCTTGAATTTGACCTGCAGTTCTTTGACTAAGTCCTGCAAAGTATCGCGGGTAATCGGGTCAAGTGCGCCGAATGGTTCATCCATCAAAATGATTT
>DJUI01000013.1:15715-29231 GCA_002438305.1 Staphylococcaceae bacterium UBA6286
GTTCAGTAGTATTTCACCGGTTGTTGGTTCAATCATCCGGTTGATCATTCGCATCGCTGTCGTCTTTCCTGAACCACTTGTTCCGATGAATGCGATGAATTCACCTTTATTGATTGTAATATCCAAATTGGAAACCGCTTTTTTTCCACCACGATATACTTTGGATACATTTTTGATTTCTAACATAGATACCTCCGTCGTTGATTTGTGACTTATAGCTATATATTCTATCATAATAATAGGGTAATCTCTAATTGAGGACTAACACAACGAAACATAAGGAGAATATGATGAAAGTAGCAATTATTGGTGGTGGTATAGCAGGCTACCACTTGTTGAATGAACTGCTCAAACACAAAAACAGTAAACAGCATGAGATCATGGTGTTCGATGATACGAATCATCTCGGACGCGGCATGGCGTTCCAGCGTGATGATTCAGAACTGCTGCTGAACTATCCGTCCAATCTGATTTCACTTAAGAAGAATAAGCCGGATGACTTCTATCGCTGGGTCAAAAGCAATCAGTCTATGGAAGAGATCCAAGAAGACGAAGGAGATAACAGGGATGCAGAAGGCAATATTTACTTTTCGCGTCAGTTGTTCGGTGACTATTTAGAGCAGGCGATGAACAAACTGACGAAGAAGAAGCGGGTCACGACGGTCAACCACCGGGTCACAGCTATGACTCCACGACTTGGGGGCTATGAACTGAAGGCTGGTGACCATAGTTATGAAGTAGATGTTGTCTTTTTAGTGCCGGGGCAGCTGCCAGCTGTTGATCATTATCAGCTGACAGGGACACCGGGATTTATCGAGTGGCCGTATCCACTGGAGGCACTTGATGTCGATACTGACAAAACATATGCAGTGATCGGCAGCGGACTATCAGGACTTGACTGTATCCGCTATTTGACGGACCAAGGACTGAATCAAGTGATCGCAGCGTCGAGAAATGGTCAAGTGCAGGCGGTAAGAGGGAAAGCGATGACTTATCAGTTTGAGCATTTTACGTCACAGACATTCGATGCTATAAAGAAGCGATATCATGGCCTGCTGCCGCTTGCAGCGCTTATTGATGTGTTTAAGAAAGAGTGTGAGGCGCAAGGAGTCGACTACAAGCGCTGGCTCAACTTCGACCGGAGGGATCCAGTCAAAGCGCTGCAGCATGATATTAGAAATCACGGTGACATCGGTGATATTCACAGCATTCTGTACCAGATGCAGCATCACGGCTACGAACTATGGCCTTATCTGTCAAAAACAGATAAAGAAACATTTATGGCGAACTACGAAGCAAAAATCAAGGAAAACATGAATCCGATGCCGGAACCGTCAGCAGAGGAACTGCTTGAACTGATAAGCCGTCATAGGGCAGTCATTAAAGGCGGACTGAAAGCTGTTGAGTATAAATATCGTAAGTATAGACTGCAGTATGAAGACGGCACTGAAGACCGTGTCCATTATGTCATCAATGCGACAGGACCAGCGAAGCATGTCACAGACACGGATCCTGGCGAGCTGCTGCGTCATTTGCTGGATGAGCAGCTCATCAGTGAGAATCCATACGGCGGTATCAATGTCATGCCGCATGATAACAGAGTCATCAGTCCATTTGGTGTGGCGGATGACTTCATAGTTCTCGGACAGCTGACCGGCGGCGTCAACTATGGCAATAACGGAGTATATGAGCTGCTGCTGGAAGCGAAGCGTGTCGTCAAGCATTTTTATAGAAGAAGATAATCGACTGATACAACAAAGGAGGCTATAGGATGCATAGACCATCTATCAAGTCATTATGGACAGGGCGACTGGACAGTGACAGTGATGCGCGCCACTTCAGATATTTTCAAACCGTTGATTTGAGCGGAAATCATAAGCAGACACATATCGCGCTATTAGGCTACGCAGTCGACGAAGGGGTCCGACTGAACAAAGGGAGACTAGGAGCTCTAGAAGGTCCGGATGCGATTAAAACAGCATTTGCCGGACTGCCGGTCATGAAAGGAGCGACAGTCAGTGATTACGGCAATATCAGCCATGACCATGACACGCTGCTAGAGACGCAGCAGGAACTGGCAGCTAAAGCAGCAGAACTGCTGCAAAGTCATCAGCTGACTTTTCTGATCGGCGGCGGTCATGACATCGCTTATGCACAGTACTTAGCCATCAGACAGACATATCCCGTTCAAACGGTCGGTGTCATCAATATTGATGCCCACTTTGATACGCGAGCAGAAAGTCAGTCGACATCGGGGACGAGTTTCAGTCAGATTCTTCGTGAGGATGACAGTGCAGGTTATATGGTTCTCGGTATTCAGCCGAGCGGCAACACGCAGGCGCTCTTTGACGATGCTGCTGCACGTCAAATCAGCTATGTACTTGCAGAAGCATTCGACAACGGGGTGCCAGGTGATGTAGAAGCAGCCATCCACCAGTTTATGGAACAGTATGACGTCATATTGTTCACGATCTGCATCGACGTCNNAACGGTATGATGTCATATTGTTCACAATCTGCATGGACGTCATTGACAGTGCCTTTGCGCCCGGCGTCAGTGCCCCTGCTGTCATCGGACTGATGCCGCACGTTGTACGCCGGCTCGCTGGTACTATTATTGCAAACGACAAAGTGTCATCAGTCAGTATTGCGGAAATGAATCCGCGTTATGACATCGACAACAGAACGGCGAAACTCATCGCCTATTTGATGAATGAGATGATAGATAAGATATTAACTTAAAAGGTCCAGTGATTCTGGCACAGCTCAATGAGAGAAAGGACTCGGTCAGAGTGCTTTCTCTTTTTTAAATAATTGAGGTGAATGGTGCGGCTCATTTTTGGACGAATTCTAATGGCATCAAGATGAGCGGTTCTGAACGACTGATAATAGAACCTCGGTATCACTGCATAGCCCATGCCGCAGTGGACGAAGTTCGTCGCGGCTTCGAAGCGGTCAACTTCCATGACAATCAGCGGTCTTACACCGAGACGAGCGAACCGATCGTCCAGATGCTTTCTCACCTGGTACTGCTGATTAGGAACAATCAGCGGCAGCTCTTCGATGGAAATGGATGTCGTGCGTTTGAACTGTCCCCTCGGTGTCAATAAAAAATACTCTTCCTCATAAAGTGGAATAGAAGTGATGTCTTCATGCTTGATGCCTTCATTAGTGACAGCGATATCGACGTCATAATCGAGCAGCTTAGTGACAGCAATATCGAGACCGAGTACTTCATTCACCTGGTAATGCTGCTCAACGTATTGACTACGATGCTGCTGGATGACCATAGACATCCACTGGCTCGTAGATTCAAGCAGCGCGATGTTAATTTTTGGTGTCTCGCTGACATTCAAGTCATACATCTTCTCAACCGTCTGATGATAGTGCTGTACAAGATCTACTGCATATTGATAGAACATAATCCCTTTGTCAGTAATCTTGACCTCCTTCGTCGTCCTGATCAGCAGCTGGTAGCCGAGTGTCTCTTCTAACTTCTTGATTGACGCAGTCAATGACGGCTGACTGATATGCAGCTCATCCGCCGCTTTTGTAAAGCTGCTATATTTGACGACAGCGATAAAGTATTCCAGTTGTAAGATCTTCAGTCTGTTCACCCCATTTATAGTTTATAGCTATCAACAAATAGATTATTGATATTAGTTATCTATAGATTAGCACATTATAATGAATTTAAGAATGGAATCATGACTAAACAACTAAAGGAGTGTCAGTCGATGAAGGAGATCAGAGCGAAAAAAGGATTAGCGATCGAATGTAAAGGTTGGGAGCAGGAAGCGGTGCTGCGTATGCTCTATAATAACTTGGATCCCGAAGTGGCAGAACATCCGGAGTCACTTGTCGTATACGGCGGTATCGGTCGTGCTGCGAGAAACTGGGAGAGCTTCGATGCGATTGCTGAGACGCTGAGAAACCTCGAAAAAGATGAAACGTTATTAATTCAGTCCGGGAAACCAGTGGCTGTGTTCAAAACGCATGAAGAAGCACCGCGCGTATTGTTATCCAACTCAGTGCTCGTACCGAACTGGGCAAACTGGGACCACTTCCATGAACTCGACAAAAAAGGATTGATGATGTACGGCCAGATGACTGCAGGCAGCTGGATCTACATCGGTTCGCAGGGGATTGTTCAAGGAACGTATGAGACATTCGGAGAACTGGCGAATCAGCACTTCGGCGGTAAGCTGAACGGTACTGTGACGCTTACAGCCGGACTCGGTTGAATGGGTGGCGCACAACCCCTTGCGGTCACGATGAACGGCGGTGTGGTTATCGGTGTGGAAGTCGATGAATCGCGTATCGACAAGCGGATTGAAACACGTTATACCGACGTCAAAACGCATGACTTGGATGAGGCACTGCACATGGCGGAAGAAGCCCGTCAGGCAGGCACGCCGTTATCTATCGGTCTTGTCGGTAACGCAGTCGATATTCACCGTGCGATTCTTGATAAAGGCTTCAAAATAGATATCATTACAGACCAGACAAGTGCCCACGACCCGCTGAACGGTTATATTCCACAAGGCTATTCGCTTGAAGAAGCAGAGGCGCTGCGCGCTGCAGATCCTGCAGACTATGTGAAGTTAGCTAAAGCATCCATGGCGAAACACGTTGAATATATGCTTGAGTTCCAGAAGAACGGGGCAGTTGCCTTTGACTACGGCAACAACATCCGGCAAGTGGCTTTTGACGAAGGCGTGAGTGAGGCATTCAACTTCCCGGGATTTGTACCGGCATATATCCGCCCGTTATTCTGTGAAGGAAAAGGGCCGTTCCGTTTCGTCGCATTAAGTGGTGACCCGAAAGACATTGCACGGGCAGACGAAGAGATGAGAACGCTCTTCCCGGATAACGACAAGCTGCTCCGCTGGCTGGACCTTGCACACGAGAAAATCGCCTTCCAAGGGCTGCCTGCCCGCATTGCATGGCTTGGATACGGCGAACGGGTGAAGATGGGTCTTGCCCTGAACCGTTTAGTGCGTGACGGCGAAATCTCTGCACCGATTGTCATCGGACGTGACCATCTGGACTCAGGGTCGGTTGCCAGTCCGAACAGGGAAACAGAATCTATGCTTGACGGCAGTGATGCGGTCGGTGACTGGGCCGTGCTGAATGCGCTCATCAACACAGCAGCAGGCGGCTCATGGATTTCATTTCATCACGGTGGTGGTGTCGGTATGGGTTATTCACTGCACGCCGGCATGGTTGTTGTAGCAGACGGAACGGAAAATGCAGAGCGAAGATTGGAGCGCGTGCTGACAACTGACCCGGGCATGGGAGTTGTGCGTCATGCAGATGCAGGTTACGATATTGCAATTGACGTCGCTGTGGAACGCGGCATTCATATTCCGATGATAACAAAGAAAGGTGATACTCATGAATGATTTAATCATCCAGAACATCAGTGAGCTGATTCTGCCGAAATCGACGGACCGCCCGTTGAAAGGCCATGAACTCGATGAGCTGACAATTATTGAAAATGGCACGATTGTTGTGAAAGACGGAAAAATTATTTATTCTGGGGCGCATACAGAAGAATACGAAGCACATGAGACGATTGATGCGAGGGGCAAAGTAGTCTCTCCTGCATTGATTGATGCACATACGCATTTAGTGCATGGAGGATCCCGTGAGCATGAGATGGCATTGAAACGTCAAGGCGTGTCATACCTTGAAATATTGAAGCAGGGTGGCGGCATTCTCTCGACTGTCAAAGCGACACGCGAGGCGTCAGAAGAAGAACTGTTCAAGAAAGCGGAGTATAACTTGCTGACGATGATCCATCACGGCGTGCTCGGTGTGGAAAGTAAGAGCGGCTATGGTCTGGACCGTGCGACAGAGCTGAAGCAGCTGCGCGTGTCGCACAGACTTGCCGAAAAATATCAGCTCGATATGAGGCATACGTTCCTCGGGCCGCATGCCGTGCCGGCGGGAAGAGACGGCGAGGAATTCATGCAGGAGATGATTGATTTTCTGCCGGAAGTGAAAGAGTATGCAGATTTCGCGGATGTTTTCTGTGAGACAGGGTTCTTCACCATTGAAGAATCCCGCCGATACATGCAGGCGGCAAATGCCCTCGGTATGCGGGTGAAAATACATGCAGACGAGATTGATCCGCTCGGCGGACTTGAGCTTGCCATTGAGCAGAACGCCATCTCAGCCGATCATTTAGTCGCGGCAAGTGAAGAAGGCAAGCAGCAGCTGCATGACAGCGATACAGTCGCGGTACTGCTGCCGGGGACAACGTTCTACTTGAACAAGGACAGTTAAACCGATGCGCGCGGCATGATTGAGCAGAACGGTGCCATCGCTATTGCGACAGACTTCAACCCGGGCAGCTGCGTGACGAACAACCTGCAGGTGATCATGGCGATTGCAGCGCTCAAATTGAAGCTGTCACCGAATGAAATATGGAATGCAGTGACAGTTAATGCCGCTAAAGCAATCGGGCTGGACGCCGGTACCATCAATGCAGGTGACAGAGCGAACATCGTCATCTGGCATGCGCCGAACCATCAGTACATCCCGTACCATTACGGCGTGAATCATGCAGAGAAAGTCATTAAGGACGGCAGAATGATAGTCGATCGTCAGATGAGTTTAATCAAATAATAGAAAAACACCCCAAGGCTTTAGGACTCCAGCCTTGGGGTTTACTTCATATGATTGTTTTATTTGTCTTTCAGTGCGACAGCCAGTAACCCGACTGCTGCGGCAATGCCTGCACCGACTGCGATTCTTTTGTTGACAGCAGGTGTGAAGATGGATTTCGTCACAAGCTGCAGGTTCTGCGGTCGTTCTGCCAGGCGGCGCATGAAGTAGCCATACCAGTCCTGTCCAAAAGGCANNTGCAGTTCAGTACGGAATCCGTATAACATCTGGAACTCAATCAAATCTCTGTTCAGCTGATGTTGAGTGATAAATTTCTTTGCGTGATCGATAATGCGATGATCATGCGTTGCGATTGATGTCATCGCTTTTGCGTTCAATAATCGCTGCTCAATTAATTTAATGTAGTTTTCATCGATATCTTCTTTTTCCTGATATGCCACATCAGCAGCTTCTTTATATGCCCCTTTCACTAAGCGGAGACGGACATCAGTATATTTGTCGATGTCTTCAGTGGCACGGTATAGATAAGCTTGAATAACAGTCCCGACATTCTTGAATTCACCTTTCAAGCGGTCGAGAATCGCGAACGTCTGCATCGTATGTTTGTAATCTTCTGTATCCATATTGATATGCATATTGCCGCATTTGTGGGCTTTGAGTAGAATTTCACGCACATTGTTATAGCAGAATTCTTCATCTACATCTAAACCAATCTGTGTCAATTTGATTGACATATGCGCTTTGACACCTGATTCATATATCGCTTCGATCATCGCCATGATTTCATCTTTAGCTTTTGTCGCTTCTTCTCTTGAGAAGACGAATTCCCCAAGATTATCTACAGTTGCTGTAATCCCCTTCGCATTCAGCACTCGGATTGCCTGAATGGTTGAAGGAATATCAACTCCTGCAACTACTTTATTTGCACCAAGTGCCAGTCCATAGCGTTTTGCTGCCTCATTCAAAGCCTGGTTTTCACTTAATGAAATGAAAAAATCTCTTGTCAAACCCATCAGTAAAGCCTCCTTAATATGTACATATAGATTATAGTACTACAAATTTTCTAAAAGTTAAGCGTTTTCTTATCATATTATTGTAGATATTTTACTATTTATAAACATTTACTATAAATTTTAGATGAAGGCATTGAAAAATACGTTCACTCATGTAAAATTAAAAGTGCTATGAACCATAAGGGGTGCTATCCGGCTGTGAATCCAACACAGTGACGTAGATGGCTGAGAGTGTGATACAACCCTTGAACCTGTGAGATAATGCTCGCGAAGGAATATGGTTATTGGTTCATAAGTAAATTTGGAGGTTTATTTATGGAACAAAGAACACGTCTGATCGTTATGATGGAGATTGCTATCATGGTTGCTCTAAGTATGACGATTGATTTAATTGACTCAGGCTTTAAAGTAGGTCCGTACAGTTTTAGTTTCTCTATGGTGCCGGTACTGATTCTTGCAGTCAGAAGGGGGCTGGTTCCGGGAGCAGTTGGGGGACTTGTATGGGCAGTGCTGCAGTTGATTTTAGGAGATGCATCAGCTATTGTTCATCCTGCTCAGNNCCTCTTGCTTTTATGATGCTAGGTATTACAGGCATTGCACGTCATCAGAAGCTGCCAGTCATTCTTGCGTTCAGTGCACTGGCCATAGTCGCCAGATACTTCTGGCACTTCATATCAGGCATCATCTTTTTCGGCAGTTACGCTCCTGAAGGACAGTCGGCATGGCTTTATTCATTGATTGTCAATGCCGGAACGATGATACCCAATCTCATCATCTGTCTGGTGATCATAGCGCTTCTTTTTACGGTTGCAAGACGATTATTTAATACAAAAAGTGCCTAATCTTCTGATTGGGCACTTTTTAATACGATAGTTTCCTGGTTGATCGGTTCTGCACTGAAGTCTATGAGATGAGGTAAAGCCATTAATAGAGTGAACGATATGATCACTTTCTTCATTAACTTCATGACTGCCTCTCCTTACATTAATTACTGTCATTGTAACGGATATTTATGAAACTACCATGAATCATCTGTAAATAATTGATTTACTTTTGTAAGACTGTTATTAATTAAGTAAAGAACTTAAGGAGCAGCCATATGAATAGCTTAGGAATTTACTTCGGTACATTTGCCCCGTGTCATGTCGGTCACTTTGAACAGATTGTCCGCGCAAAGCGAGAGAACGACAGAGCGGTGGTAATTGTCTCCGGTTATGACGGAGACCGCGGAGATCTGGCAGGTATGANNCTGTTAAAAGATGATCCGACAGTGTCTGTGCGGATGCTTGATGAAACAAACATTCCGAAATATCCAGCGGGCTGGGCTCCGTGGCTTAATCTACTGCGTGAGCGGGTGGAAGAAACGTTTGATATCAGTGACGTGAACCGCATGACATTTTATGTGGGAGAAACAGAATATATGGAACCACTGGATAGTTATTTCAAGGCGCACTGGGCTCAGTCAGAGATTGTGATTACACGGGTCGACCGGCGTGTGACGGGTATCAGTGGCACATCGATCAGAGAAAACCCGCTCTATAACTGGGATTTTGTCACTCGGCCGTTCAGGCGCTTCTTTGTCAAAAATGTGTTGATCATCGGTGGAGCGGGTACCGGTAAGACCGCATTGACGAGAGATCTTGCAAGGCGGTATTCTACATCTTATTCGCTTGAGTATCTTCCAGATTTCTTAAAGGAACGACTAGTTGAAGAACAAGAGCTGGACATCAAAGATTTCCATGAAATTGGTATCGGTCAATATGAACATAACCGTTACCATATCCATTCGCCGGGAACTAGGAAGGTATTTTTTGCTGATACAGATGTGATGATGACTAAGCTCTTTGCAGAATCCCATTTAGATGAAGAGGACTTCAATCAGCTCGTTCCAGTATTTGATTTCTATATTTCCCTGCAGACGTGGGCTTTGATTATCGTNNTCTGCCGCCGACAGAAGAGGATTCATCATACGAGAGGATGCTTGATGAACTATCACGGCAGCAGCTGACGCATAGCGTCGTCACACTTGAAGGGCTCAATTACCAAGAGATATACGAGGCGGCACACCAATTAGTAGATGCACTGCTCGCTGATGGACGCGACAATTAATTGTTAAGTAATTGTAAACGAGAGCTCTAAATCTTTAGCGAATCTTTACATTGTCAGCCAGCAGATGATGTTAAAATAATCATATATTGATTAATTAAGAGGTGTCAAAATGTTTAAAGATATGGCATATTACATGTTCGGTCGTGAACTGGATCCATTCCTTCAGCTATTTGTATTTGAACCAATGATGATTACATTGATCGCTGTCATCGTTGCGATGTTCACTAAGAAAGCATGGACGATGGCTATCGTCATTATTTTATTGAATATTATCGACAATGTCATAGACGTCAACTTCTTGTTCGGTGGTCAAGGTATCGGCACGATTATCGCCAAGAATATCGCCTTTTTCTTTGCCAACTTCTTCTCTATGTTTTATGAGTTCGTCATTAGCTTTGTGATTACAAGTACAGCATTTATGCACAAAAAATTCGGTATCGCCTAAGCGGTACCGAATTTTTTTATTGTGTGTGCTTCTTTGTAGCGTTGTCCTTTGTCGACATAAGAGCGGTAAATGCGCTCGAGCTCACTGTAATCATGGTCATTTAGTTCACGGATGACTTTCGCCGGTCTACCGAAAGCAAGTGTTCTAGGAGGAATTTTCTTGCCGGGTGGTACTAGTGAGCCTGCACCGATAAAAGCATATTCACCGATTTCCGCGCCGTCAAGTATGGTGGAATCCATCCCGACCAATGCGTTGCTCCGAACAGTACATGAATGGAGTGTGACGCGATGACCGATCGTCACCCGGTCTTCAATGATCAGCGGCCGATCAGGTGACTGGTGCAGGCAGCATAAGTCTTGAATATTGCTCTCGCTGCCGATGATGACAGGGCTGACGTCACCTCGGATGATTGTTCCGTACCATATAGATGACTGTTCGCCGATAGTTACATCTGCTGTGATGACCGTATTCGGTGCCACAAAGGCTGACGGTGAAATCTTTGGAGCCATTCCATTATATTTGAGTTCCATCTTGTGCCTCCTTTTTTGTTATAATTAATAATATCATTGATCGCCAAAAGGAGCAGAATTTATGTGGAAGTGGGAAACAGAAAAAACAGCTAAAGGTGTCGTCGTCATCGTTCATAATATATTGGAACATCATGGACGCTATGCCTGGCTGATTACGCAGCTGAGAAGAAGCGGCTACCATGTCGTGATGGGTGACCTGCCAGGTCAGGGGCAGACGTCCCGCGTCAACAAAGGGCACATCGAATCATTCGCTGATTACCGGGAGACAGTCATTGAATGGATCGCAGTGGCAGAAGAATATCGTCTGCCGGTATTTCTTGTAGGAGTTGGACTCGGTGGATTGATTGCTGTCAATCTACTGGAACGGGTCTCACTGAATCTTGAAGGGTTGATCTTATTGTCTCCGCTCTTCGGCTTCCAGAATACATTGTCAACGCGCAAAAATATTTTTGCCTCAAGCTTTGGAGGGACATCTAAAGATGCTAAGTTCGATATGAACATCGATATGCATCAAATGACCCGCTCAGAAAGCGTCATTAAAGATGCTGAGTCCGACTCATTGATGATCAGCAAAGTCAGTTTCAACTGGTACCGTTCCATTATGGAAGCGATGAAAGAGACGATGGAGAATANNCCAATGTTCCTTTGTTATTGATGTATGCAGGTGACGATTATCTCGCTGACATAGAACAGACACAATTATTTAAGCGTGAATATCAGTCAGATGAGATGTACGTTAAATGCTGGAAAGGCCTATATCATGAGCTTCATCAAGAACCAGAAAGAGAAAACATCTTACGCTATATAGTTTCGTTTATGAATAATAGAATCTATTATATAGGGTTAATCTCTGAATAGTGGGGTATACCTTTTCTATAAACTTACAGAGGTGGCGATATTATGTCGAATGACGTTCATGAAGTCAAAGACTTGGTTTTACTCAATGAATTACAGCAGGAAATTGACGGCGTGTTCAAGAAAATATCCGACGAATTTGGTTTGTCAAAAAATGAATATCTTGTCATGGTCGCACTGTGGGACAATGGTCCGATGGCTATGAAGAGCCTGGACAAGTATATTGATATCAAACCATACAAACGCACTCGCTTCTTTAACAACCTCGTAAGTAAAGGCTGGATCAGTAAAGAGAGACCGGCTGACGATGAACGGACAGTAATCATTCATTATAATGAAGACAAAGCAGCTGAGAAAGACAGGATTGTTGAGGCAGCATGTACAGCTATTAAAGGGAATATGGCAAATTTACGTCAGCATTTTGAAGCGGTCATGTCTATTTGTGACTAAAAAAAAGGTAAGCCGAGGCTTACCTTTTTTCTATGGCGCAGACAAAAGGAGGATTATTGCGCTGATTGATGAATTCATATTTGATAATGTGAGCACTTTCCTGGTTATATGAACTTAGAAACTCAAGCACCGCTTCTTTTTCGATTTGGCCTTCTGTATGCCCTGGATAAATGACAAGAATGATAATACCGCCGGGCTTCAGCCGGGCAAATAATTGTTGAACGGCAGAAATCGTTGTGTCGGGGAGGGTGACAATTGATTTGTCACCTTTAGGTAGATAGCCGAGATTGAATATGGCACAGCTGATTGCCTCATCCGGTAAATAACGGTCAGCATGCTGGTGACCGTCATGAATAAATGTGATATTGCTGCAGCCGGCTGTTTTCTCTCTGGCATGACTGATTGCCTCCTCCTGAATATCGAACGCATAGACATGGCCGTCTGGAACGTGACGCGCGAGATACAATGTGTCATTACCGTTACCGCATGTCGCATCGACTACTATGTCTGACGGACTGACGAATTCGTCTATCAATAATTTTGAGAAGGGGAGAATCCCTTTAAGCTTCATTGGTGACTTCCTTTTTGTATCGTTTACCCTGCCAGCTCTCGCGGTCAATCAGTTCTTTGTCGATAGCATTCAGCACTTCCCATTTGTTGACGCTCCACATCGGGCCGATCATCAGTTCAATCGGACCGTCTCCAGTAATTCTATGAATAATCATTTCCGGCGGCAGAATCTCCAGCTGATCAGCAACGAGAGAGACATAATCGTCTTTTGTCATAAATTCGAGCTTGCCTTTTTCGTACTGTTTGACCATTGGTGTCCCTTTCAATAAGTGCAGCAGGTGAATCTTAATCCCCTGGACATCCATGTCTGCAACTGTGCGGGCAGTCTCCATCATCATGTCGTAATCTTCTCCTGGCAGGCCGTTGATGATATGGGAGCAAATGTTGATATTGTGCTTGCGGAGCTTAGCAACCCCTTCGTAGTAGCAGGCCATGTCGTGAGCGCGGTTAATTAAATCACTCGTTTCCTGATGAACAGTCTGCAGACCAAGTTCAACCCACAGATAAGTGCGTTCGTTCAGTTCAGCTAGATATTCTACGACATCATCAGGCAGACAGTCAGGCCGTGTAGCGATAGAGAGTCCCACGACGCCTTCTTGAGCGAGTGCTGCTTCGTATTTCTCTTTCAGCACATGGAGTGGCGCATGCGTATTCGTGTAAGCTTGAAAGTAAGCGATGTATTTGCCTTCTGCCCATTTTTCGTGCGTGCGGTTCTTGATTTTCTCAAACTGGACAGGAATCGGGTCGACCCGGTCGCCTGCGAAGTCGCCTGATCCTGCCACTGAACAGAATGTACAGCCGCCATGTGCTACCGTGCCGTCTCTGTTCGGACAGTCGAAGCCGCCTTCCAGTGCTACTTTGAATACTTTCTGTCCGAATTTCTGGCGCAGATGGTAGTTCCATGTATGATAA
>DJUI01000013.1:29312-31125 GCA_002438305.1 Staphylococcaceae bacterium UBA6286
ATGCCCAAATTAGTCTGGCTGCTGGTCATCGGGATGGCAGTCAATGTAACAGGGGCAAGTTTTATCTGGCCGCTGAACACGATTTATATACATAATGAACTGGGCAAGAGCTTGAGTGTCGCTGGGGTTGTGCTCATGCTCAACTCGGGTGCCTCTGTCGTCGGTAATCTGATCGGCGGACAGATGTTTGACCGCTTCGGTGGTTATTTATCGGTCATGACCGGCATCATGATTGCGCTGGCCAGTCTGGTGGGCATGGTTGTGATTCATTCGTGGCCGTGGTATCCAGTGTGGTTGATTCTGGTCGGTTTCGGCTCAGGGNNTCCATCTATGCGATGGCAGGTGTGGCATGGCCGGAAGGGGGGAGACGGACGTTCAATGCCATCTATCTCGCCCAGAATTTAGGGGTGGCGCTCGGCGCTGCGCTTGGTGGTTTTATGGCGGATATCAGTTTTAATATCATATTCATCGCCAATTTAGTGCTGTTCGTTGTCTTCTTCCTGATCGCGCTCTTCGGTTACCGGGAGGCAGGCCATCTTCACAAAGGCCGTAAAGTTGAGGAAGTGAAGGAGATTGTGGATAAGAGCAGATTCCATGCACTACTGTTGATCTGTACGGCTTATTGTCTCTGCTGGATCGGTTATGTCCAGTGGCAGACCACTATTTCAAGTTATACGCAGACTATCGGCATCAGTCTGCAGCAGTACAGTATGCTGTGGGCGATAAACGGTGTGCTGATTTTAGTGGGTCAGCCATTGATCCGGCCTGTCGTCCGTCTGATTGAAGACAAGATCAAGACCCAGATTGCGGTGGGAATCTCCATTTTCATCGTATCGTTTATCGTGACTATTTATGCTGAGAATTTTGTGATGTTTGTCATCGGTATGGTGATTCTGACCATCGGCGAGATGTTCGTCTGGCCGGCCGTACCGACTGTCGCGAATATGCTGGCGCCTGAAGGACGGGTCGGGACGTATCAAGGCATCGTCAATTCGACAGCGACACTGGGCCGTGCTATTGGTCCGGTCGTCGGCGGTGTTGTGGTCGATCTCTATAATATGGAGGCGATGTTTGGCGTGATGATTGCGTTACTCGTTGTGAGCTTCGGGTTTTTGAAGATATATGATAGAGGACTGGCAAAGTGATGGGGAAGGTTGACATGATTATATCGGACACTCAAAAGGTAACTTATACTTGAGTGTCCGATTTTTCATTTTTATGGGACACTCAACTTTGGACAAAAGAATGAGTGTCCGATAAACGCAACTTATCGGACACACAGGTGCGTATATAGTTATCAATGTCCGATATATTTAGTCCAAAGTATAATAAGTGCCTTTGCAGTTACTTCGCTTCACATAATACTTACATAAAAATCGTCTAACGGTCCTTTTATCCAAGTTGCCTTCAATCCATTCATGTACCCTTTGAACTGTAAAGGATTCGTCGTTAAATAGACGTCTTAATTCTTCGCCAGCAAGTTTCAAATAGTCCTCACTGGTATATACTTTGCCACACGAACATTTAAATTGTTGCTCAGTCATTCTTTGAATGAAGTCCTGTTCACATAAGCAGAGCACGCCCTTTTTGGCTTCGCTGAAACGCAGTGTAGGGCATTTTGAATATCGAGACGATAGCATGTGTTCTTGAAGTAAAATTGACTGAAGCTGTTCATGTGAGTAGAAGTTTGGGACTTTTGACAGCTGGCTGATTAGAGTAATACTATCGAAATAACTAAGACAGTTACTATTTTTCTGGACGCCATAAACTCTTTGGTCTGGATTGATGAAAACGTGAAAGTAGTTGACCTTGT
>DJUI01000013.1:31204-31535 GCA_002438305.1 Staphylococcaceae bacterium UBA6286
TTTATTTAAGTCATTCAATTCTTCTTCACTTAATTCCGCACGGTGCTTGATCTGCTGCCAGATAGGTTGAACTCTATTTTTGATAATATCCACGTCACACCTCCTGTCCTCTATTTTAACTGGTAATTTTTTTAACCTGTAAAAACTTCTTGCACATTCATCTTAATCATTTTATAGTAGATATTAACTGGAGTAGTAACCTTGAATCATTTTTCAGAGAGTCAGTGGCGGTGGGAACTGATATTGAGTACAGGTGAACTTGCCGGGGTTCTGGAATTTAACACATTAAGCTGCACTTAACAGTGAATTGCGGGTGGTACCGCGGTTGTCT
>DJUI01000070.1 GCA_002438305.1 Staphylococcaceae bacterium UBA6286
GCCGATCAAACGACTGGCAGGGCCGGATGTACCAGCCATGCCTTATTCACCACCGATGGAAGATTTTTTCATGGTGAATCCTGAGAAAATAGAGACTGCAATGCGCGAGCTTGCAAACTTTTAATGGAGGTTAATCATGGATATTACAATGCCTAAATTAGGTGAAAGTGTACATGAAGGAACGATTGAAAACTGGCTCGTTAAAGTGGGCGATACAATCAATGAATATGAACCGCTTTGTGAAGTCATTACAGATAAAGTGACTGCTGAAGTGCCTTCTGTAGTGACTGGTACCATCAGTGAGATAGTTGTTGAAGCAGGAGAGACTGTCGATATCGGGACAGTCATCTGCCGTATTGCGACCGATGAGGAAGCGTCCGGCAGTGAAGCGCCGGCATCGGTTGAAACGAAAGCATCAACAGAAGTGAAAGAGTCAGTGAAGCCTGCTGCACAGCCTGCTGGGCAGAAGAACAACGGCAAGTTTTCGCCGGTCGTCTTCAAGCTTGCCAGTGAACATGGTATCGATCTTACGCAAGTCACAGGAACAGGATTTGAAGGGCGCGTCACAAAGAAAGATATCATGAATGCGATAGAGAACGGTATGCCTGAAGCACCGATATCAAGTGAACAAAGCAAGGCGCCTGAACAAGCGGCAGCTGCTGTTTCTGCATCCTCATCCGTACCGGCTGCAAAACCGGCACCTACTGCAGGCGAAACCATTCCCGTCAACGGTGTGAGACGTGCGATTGCGAATAAAATGGTGCAAAGTGTCACAGAAATTCCTCATGCCTGGATGATGATTGAAGTCGATGTCACTGAGCTCGTTAAAACGCGCAACAAGCATAAAAACCAGTTCAAGCAGCAGGAAGGTTACAATCTGACATTCTTCAGCTTCTTCGCCAAGGCAGTGGCAGAAGCATTAAAAGAATTTCCGATGCTGAACAGTTCATGGCAAGATGATCAAATAGTTATCAATCAAGATATTAATTTATCGATTGCTGTCGCAAGTGACGATAAACTGTATGTCCCAGTCATTCATCATGCCGATGATCTGTCCATTAAAGGAATCGCGAAGCGGATCAGCGAACTCGCTGACAAAGGACGCAGCCATCAGCTCAGTAGTGCCGATATGCAGGGCGGAACATTCACACTGAACAATACCGGTTCTTTCGGTTCTGTTCAGTCAATGGGAATTATCAATCATCCACAGGCTGCTATCCTTCAAGTTGAGACCATTGTCAAACGTCCGGTCATCATTGAAGGCATGATTGCGGTTCGTGATATGTGTAATCTCTGTCTGTCGATCGATCATAGAATTCTGGACGGGCTTGTGGCAGGGCAATTTCTGCAGCGCGTCAAAGCTAATCTTGAACAGATGACGGTTGACCATACTTCTATCTATTAATCAAACAACTCTCTAGATTATTCATGTTGAATTATGTAATATGATAATATGACTATATGAAGAGGTGTTAGTAATGGAAATGGATTTTAATCTGTATATGAATCAAGTTGTAGATACGGCACGTCAAGAAATCGAAAGTGCAGGATATCAACAGCTTCGTACAGCTGAAGAAGTAGAAGCAACGCTTGAACAGCCAGGAACAACGTTTGTCATGGTCAACTCGGTATGCGGGTGTGCCGGTGGTATTGCACGCCCTGCAGCGGCTCATGCATTGCATTATGATAAATTACCAGACCGCCTGGTCACTGTATTTGCAGGACAGGACAAAGAAGCAACGGCGAAAGCACGAGATTACTTTGAAGGTTATCCACCATCAAGTCCGTCGTTTGCTTTAGTCAAAGACGGCAAGATTGTGACAATGATTGAACGTCACGAAATCGAAGGACACGACCCGATGAGTGTGATAACTAATATCCAAGCCCTATTTGAAGAATACGGGGAGGAGAGATAAGCCTGGGGATTTCCCCCGGCTTTATTTTCATTTATGCTGAACTTTTCTCTAAAAACTTATCGCATCGGCTACAGAACGATAAAGACGGCAGTTGGAATGGCACTTGGTGTGTTAATTGCAAAGCTGCTTGGTCTTGAAAATTTTTCATCTGCAGCGATTATTGTTGTACTGTGTGTCAAAAATACAAAGATTAAATCAATGGAAGCCGCGATGTCGCGTGTTGTTTCATGTATGATTGCTATCTTGTTCTCCTATGTCTTTTTCGAGTATCTTGGATATAACGCTGTGGTCCTTGGACTACTTGTACTGTTCTTTATACCGGTCACGGTCATGATCGGCACACAAGAAGGTGTAGTGACCGCATGCGTCATTATGCTGCACTGCTTTAACTCAGGCCATGTAACGCCTGCTTTGATGCTGAACGAAATGATCTTGTTAGTAATCGGTGTCGGTATTGCTCTGCTGCTGAACAGTTATATGCCGAACCGGGAACAGGAGCTTGAACAGTACAAAAAAAGGATTGAAGGAGATTTTCAGCAAATACTCGGTCAATTCAGTGACGCGATTAAATATATCGATATTAAACTAGAACCAGACGTCCTTGATCTGTTGAACGAGACGATTGAAAAAGCTAAATCCATCGCCTTTATGGATGTAGAAAATCACTTTGTACGAAATGAAAACTCCTATTATCATTATTTTGATATGAGAGGTGAGCAGGTTGAATTGCTCTATCGTATGGCTGAATTGATCAATGAAATGAATCAGGCGGATAAAATTCATAATCGATGCAGTGATATACTAGCAGCTATGAGTCGCGGCGTTTCAAGCAATGACTATACAGCTATACGTCTCCATGATTTATATGAAATCAGTCTGGATATGGAAAATCACGATCTGCCTAGTAATTATGAACAGCTTAAGTCTAGAGCAGCAGCGATGCAGCTCATCAAGGAAATAGAATCATATTTGAACGTCAAATCCAAGTTTGGTTCTTTGAAAAAGTATTAAAAAAAGTCTACGATGAAGTAGACTTAGTTTGCGAGTAATGGGATTAAACTTGAGAGAATCAATGATGCGACAATAGCAATCAACATCAAATAGATAAATATTTGTCTGAAACGTTTGTTATTCAAGTCATGTCATCCTTTCATGTTTTGTTACATTATAGCAAATTCAAATATAATTGAGGAGTGAACACATGATTAACCAGCATNNGATTAGTAGATACTTTTGTCGAACTTGTTAAGATTGATAGTGAAACCGGTCATGAAAGAGCCATTGCAGACCACTTAAAAGGATTATTTTCAGGTCTTGGACTTGAAGTGATAGAAGATGACAGTCAAGAGAAGACAGGATTCGGTGCAGGTAACTTGATTATCAATATGACAGGTAATATGGAGCAGACACCTATTTATTTCTCCTGCCATATGGATACAGTGACTCCAGGTCAGAACATTCAGCCTGTCATTAAAGACGGAATCATTTCAAGTGACGGGACAACTATTTTAGGGGCGGATGATAAAGCGGGTATAGCGACAATGATCGAAGCAATCCGGGTCATTCAAGAAGACGAATTATCACATGGTAATCTTCAATTTGTCATTTCCGTAGGTGAGGAAAGTCAGCTCGTCGGAGCTAAAGCATTCGACAAGAAATACTTAACGTCAGAATTCGGTTATGCGCTTGATTCAGGCAATACAGTGGGAACTATTGTCACTGCTGCACCCTCTCAGGCAGAAGTCGAAACAGTCATCAGCGGTGTCACTGCACACGCCGGGGTTGCTCCTGAAAAAGGAATCAGCGCGATCAATATTGCAGCAAAAGCTGTAAGTCGTATGACACTAGGTCGTATTGATGAAGAAACGACTGCCAATATTGGACGTTTTGAAGGTGGCACGGTCACTAACATCGTAGCGGATAGCTGCTATCTACTTAGTGAAGCAAGAAGTATCAATCAGGAAAAGCTGGATAAGCAAGTGGCGCATATGAAGGAAACATTTGAACGGACAGCAGAAGAAATGGGCGGGAAAGCTGATGTCAATATCATTCCTGCTTATCCTTGTATTAATGCTGCTGAAGATTCCAAAGTAGTACAAATTGCAAAACAGGCTGCTGAGAATATCGGAATTACACCTGAACTGATCCATAGTGGCGGGGGCAGTGATGCTAATATTTTCAATGGTCTAGGAGTGCCGACAATCGTCCTTGCTGTTGGCTACGAGGAAATTCATACTAAAAATGAAAGAATGCCGATTGACCAGCTTGAAAAACTGACTTCTCAAGTGCTGGAAATCATCAAGCTCGTTTAATGGTCTGCTTTAAGAAGAATGGATGAACAGCCATTCTTTTTTTATTCAACAAAGGGTGCAGGCAGTCTTTCTTTTTAGTGACCGCCCTTCTACTATGTTATAATGATTGAGTAAATTACTAGGAAAGAGGTATGTACATGACTAAACAGCAAATCGGTGTCGTCGGTCTTGCCGTAATGGGTAAGAATCTGGCTTGGAATATTGAATCAAGAGGATATTCAGTAGCAGTTTTCAACCGTTCTCCTCAAAAAACAGATGAAATGGTTCAGGAATCTGAAGGTAAAAACATCTTCCCGACATACTCTCTTGAAGAGTTTGTAGCGAGCCTCGAAGTGCCGAGAAGAATTTTGATGATGGTCAAAGCAGGTGAAGCAACTGATCATACGATTGAAAGTTTGATCCCACTTCTTGATGAAGGAGACATCTTAATCGACGGGGGTAATACGAATTACCTTGATACGATCCGTCGTAACAAATACTTGTCTGAAAAAGGTCTGAACTTCATCGGTACTGGTGTTTCTGGTGGTGAAGAAGGTGCTTTGCATGGTCCATCCATTATGCCTGGCGGGCAGAAGGAAGCTTATGAATTAGTGAAGCCGATATTAGAAGACATTTCAGCTAAAGCAACTGACGGTAAACCATGCGTGACTTATATTGGTCCTGATGGTGCGGGTCACTATGTAAAAATGGTCCATAACGGTATTGAGTATGCGGACATGCAGTTGATTGCAGAGAGCTATGACTTAATGAAAAATGTCCTTAAAATGGATCATCATGAAATTGCTGATACATTCGATGAATGGAATCAAGGGGAACTTGACTCTTACTTGATCGAGATTACAGCAGATATCTTCCGCAAGCTTGATGATGACGGTACACCGCTTGTTGAGAAAGTGATGGACAAAGCCGGTCAAAAAGGCACAGGAAAGTGGACATCTATCAATGCCCTTGAATTAGGTATTCCACTTACAATCATTACTGAATCAGTATTTGCACGTTTTATTTCAGCTCAAAAAGATGAACGTCAAGTCGCTGCAAAAGAATTTGTTGGTCATGAATATTCGTTTCAAGGTGATAAAACAGAGTTTCTTGAGCAGATTCGTCAGGCATTATATATGAGTAAAATCTGCAGTTATGCACAAGGATTCAGTCAGATGAAAGTGGCGAGTGATTCTAACAACTGGAATCTCCAGTTAGGTGATCTCGCTATGATCTGGCGTGAAGGCTGTATCATCCGTGCACAGTTCCTGCAAAAAATTAAAGATGCTTACGACAACAATGCTGACCTGCAGAACTTGCTGCTTGACCCTTACTTTAAAGACATCGTCTCTAAATACAACGGATCTTTACGTAAGGTGACTGGGACTGCAATCGAAGCAGGATTCCCAGTTCCATCGTTTGCAGCTGCCATCTCTTACTTCGATAGCTATCGCGCTGAAGACCTGCCTGCTAACTTAATTCAAGCGCAGCGTGATTACTTCGGTGCCCATACTTATGAACGAAAAGATAAAGAAGGTATCTTCCATACTGATTGGAAGTAAAAAGAATTTTTAAAATTTTATCTATCAAACAAAAGGACTTAAATCACTCTGATTTAAGTCCTTTTGTCATGATGAAATTCATTGTCACTGAATAGGCAGCACAAAGGTCATCTTAGTATAATCACTGTCAAAATCAAGATTCAGCGATAATAAGGAAAGGTAATAGTCATTTTTCTTATAATCCAGTGTCACAGCAATCTGCTGTTCAATGGACTGCCATACTTGATTATAGAGGAAATCAATGTGCCCTTGTTCGCGGAATACAGCTGCTTTTGAAGCCTTAATGTATTCAATCTCAAGCGTTGTACTCCCGTCAAAAGGAACGCCGTAAAATACTTCAATACCTTCATTCGATGGATGGACAGAAACATAGAACAGGTGAGCTGTAGTCAGTTTCTTCAGTTCATCCAACTGGCCTGTTTGGTCAGCATCATATAACAGGTCAGCGATTAAGAAATGGTTATAAAGTGCTTCATTAGGAATGAATACCCGGTAGCCGGCCAGTCTGGCTTCATGGAAATCCTGGATGCTGAATGACAGCGGCGGCTGATCNNTTAGTGACACCATATTTGACATATAGTCTGTTAAAGAGTTTCAAAGAATCTTTGCTGGTTCTTGCAAGTACGGGTGATATCCCATGATAATCACTGAAGTCAGCAGAAAAGCTGTGGGCATCTTTGTAGCCGTAATCACTCGCTACATCAAGCAGTCTACGTTCACCATGTATAAGATCAAGCGCCGCTTCAGATAATCTTCTTCGGTGCACATATTCAGTCGTGTTCATGCCGCAGATCATAGTGAATGTCTGATTAAGATGATAGGCGGTGACACCGATATAATCTGCCATCTCGTCTAAGTTAACTGTGTCCAGCAGATGGTCTTCAAGATAGACGATGACCTGCTGGACCATTTTTAATGCTTCCATTAAATCACACTTCCGTTAGTTATTCTTCACCCGAGCTGATAAATGATGATCATATCATTCTCATCATCTGGATACTGTGCTAGTGGTATCCGCTTAATTTCATTGAAGATATTCAGCTGATGGATGGCATCAATATATTCCACCTTTGCATAATATAATATCACTAAAACCCTATGTTTGTAAGAAGTGTGGGTAAGGAATTGATAGAGCACTGATTTGAATATATCAGCTGAAAAAGGATTGAAGAAAAAGAGTATCGATTCGCTGCCAGTGAACTGATAATCAGTGACATTGATATTTAATGACCGGATATCGTAATGACTTTGATGGTGCTGCTGATAGGATTCAACGTTTTTCATGCCGTCCATATACAACGCTTTGTTCAGTTCAATTCCAAGTGTATGGATAGGAAGCAGATAATTCATAAAAATAGGGACACGCATTAACCCGGAACCGAAATCGACGAGCTGTTCATTATGGTGAAGTAGCGGTCTGATGGCTTCAGCCAGCATCACAAGGTCGTTATAGGCTGTCGGTTCATATCTATGGTAATGCGTAATGACAGGAAATTGGTGATGCTCTTCTTCAGTACTGATATGCAGCAAATCATCATAATTCATAGCAATTCTCCTATAAAAAACCTCTTCCACTGTGGAAGAGGTTCATATTAAAAATCCCACCAGTGAAGGTTATCCTGGCTGAGTAACAGCTGGCTTTTGATAGGACCGTTTGAACCCGCTGGATAATTAGGGAACGGTGCAGGATTATCATTCCAATACTTATCCACTGTATCAACATAACTCCAAGTTGCTTTCAATTCTTCCCAGTGGGTGAAGTTAGTTGAATCGCCTCTTAAACAGTCGTAGATAAGACCTTCATAGGCATCTACTGTGTTCATTTTATCTTGAGTCGTCAGTGCATACGATAGCTTCACAGGTTCCGTATCAATACCTTCAATGTATTTTCTTGCATTCAGATGAAGTTCCAGACCTTCATTCGGTTGAATGTTGATGATGAGCAGGTTTGAATCCAGATGCTGGTCTTTCTTGTAGTAGAGGTTCATCGGTACTTCTTTGAATTCCACTACGACGCGGATTTCTTTTTCTTTCATCCGTTTACCCGTTCTAATGTAGAAAGGAACACCTGCCCAGCGGAAATTATCAATCATCACTTTAGCAGCAACGAATGTCGGTGTATTCGACATCGGATTGACATGATCTTCATCACGATATTTCGGAACTTCTTCACCGTTAATGACACCTGTGTCATATTGGCCGCGGACAAAGTAATCTTTGACTTCCGATTCAGAGACGTGCCGGATGGAACGAAGTGCTTTAACTTTTTCATTCCGAATATCTTCAGATTGTAGAGAAATCGGTGGTTCCATCGCAAGTAATGATACGATTTGCAGCATGTGGTTTTGCACCATATCCTTTAAAGCGCCGGAGTTATCATAATAACCGCCGCGGTCTTCGACACCAAGAGTCTCTGAAGATGTAATCTGTATATTTGAGATGTACTTATTGTTCCAGAGAGGTTCGAACATCGCATTACTGAACCGGATGATTTCAATGTTCTGCACCATATCTTTGCCGAGATAATGGTCGATACGGAAAATTTCTTCTTCCTTGAAGGATTTCGTGATCTGCTTGTTCAAAGCTTCAGCAGTCTTTAAATCTGTACCGAACGGTTTTTCGATAATAAGTCGCTTGAATCCTTTAGTTTTGGTCAGACCACTTGATTTCAATGAATCTGTGACTATCCCGAAAAATTCAGGTGCCATAGCCAAGTAGAAGAGACGATTACCTTCCAGTGAGAATTTCTTGTCAAGTTCGTCAGACAGCGTGACGAGTTCATCATAACTTGCCAGATCATTGACATCATTAGATTGGTAGAATACATGCGTCAAAAAGTCCTCGATGCGTGATGTATCTTTGACATGTTCAGTGATAGATGCCTGAATTTCGCTGCGGAACTTTTCATTTGTCCAGTCGCGGCGGCCGACACCGATAATTGCGACATGTTCATTAAGATTATTCTGTTGATAAAGATGGAACAGCGATGGAAACAGTTTCCTATGGCTCAAGTCACCTGTTGCACCAAAGATTGTGATTAAACATGGTATGTTTTGTATTTCAATATCCAACTGAGTAACCTCGATTCGTTAAAAGTCTTTTTCATTTTTTCATAGAATCTCTGAAAATACAAATAAAACATGCTATAATGACTTGATTAATTGAGCAGGTGAATGAAATGAAAATTACTTTTTTAGGAACAAGTGCAGGTCTGCCGACAAAAGAAAGAAATACACAGACGACTGTTCTTGACTTAAATCCCTTATATAATGAATACTGGTTGTTTGATGCAGGAGAAGCGGCGCAGCATCGAATTCTTAATACTTCTATCAAACTTGGAAAATTAACGACGATATTTATCACGCATCTCCACGGAGATCATATTTTCGGCTTGCCGGGATTATTAACATCACGCAGCTTTCAAGGGGGAGAAGGCAAACCGCTGATAGTCATTGGACCGAAGGGTATCAAACTATTTATTGAGACAACGCTAANNTCTTGATGTGATAGAGATTGATGGTGATGACCAGTTGTCTGTCCATGATGTAACGATAACAGCCGGTGCTCTGAATCATGGTATCCCGTCTTTTGGTTATCGTCTACAGTTTCCCGATAAGGAAGGAAGTCTGTTGCAGCACAAACTGATAGCACTCGGCATTGAGCCAGGACCTATCTATAAGCAGTTTAAAGCAGCGGAGATCGTCGAATACGGTGGTCAGAAACTGCAGACGTCTCACTTCAAAGGGCCGTCTGAACCCGGCAAAGTTGTGACATTCTTTGGTGACACTATGCCTGCCTTCAATGAAAATGTACTTGCCCAGGACGCAGATGTGATCATCCACGAATCTACTTATCTTGATGGCAATCATGACTTAAGCCACAAATACTTTCACAGTCATATCGATGATCTGGTTCAGCTTGCGGAATCAAGCGCCGTTAAAATGACTCTCATCAATCATGTCAGTAATCGATACACGAAAGAACAAATCGAAGTACTTACCGCAAAGATACGGAGTGAGCATCCGGACTTTAACTTTCAAATTACTGAAGATTATATGACTTATGATATCGAATAAGCAAAAACAGTAGACACGGCGCCGTGTCTACNNGCAGTCCACAAAAATATCTTCGATAGGATGCTGTCTTAAAGCGTCAAGACCTGCTTTTGTAGTGCCACCTTTTGAGGTGACATTCTCACGTAGTTCTGCCATCGTTAAATCACTTTGTTCAAGCATCTGTCCAGTGCCTATAATTAAGTGTCGGACCGCTTCATCAACATCTTTTTCAGAAAGTCCGACCTTTTTTGCAGCATTTAAATACTGTTCATATACGTAGTATAGAAATGCCGGACCACTGCCTGTGACTGCTGTGACCTGATGCTGCATCTCTTCTTCAACTTCCAGCGCGGAACCGAACGAATTCAGTATATTATAGATTTCTTCTTTGTTCGCGTCATCAAAAGAATCGGAGAATGTAATACCGGTCACTGAATGTTGCACTTGGGCGTTGGTATTCGGCATAATTCTGGCAATAGGATTTGATGTTTGAAGGATGGTCTTGATTTCATGGATAGACAGTCCTGCCATAATGGAGATCAGATGATTTTCAGGTCTGATTTTGCCTTTGATGCGATCTGCAAGAGCCGGAAAATCATACGGCTTCGTTGCAAGAAAGACGTAATCCGCCCCTTGTAATAGGTCATCATCATCATAACTATAGTTAACATTGTATTTTTCCTGATAGTATTTCAACAGTGATTCACTAGAATGATTGGTCAGATAGATGTCATGACTGTGCAGCACGCTGCTCTCAATCAGGCCGGTAAAAATCGCACTCGCCATATGACCTGCGCCGTAAAATACAATTTTCATTCATTTACACCTCTGTCATTTTATTATTGTCTATACTAGTGTAACATAACCATATATCAGCATTGGAGATGAAATCATGATAGGAAAAAGGTATTTATTGACCGGCGGCACAAGTGGGCTGGGTGAAGCAATGGTTTTGGAACTGGTCAGCCGTGGTGCTTTTGTGACGGTCATCGGCCGAAGCGAGGAGAAACTAGCAGCATTACGGGCAGCTTATCCTGAACGACTCGATGTTATCAAAGCAGATTTGAATGAACCGCATGAAGTTGAGCGTATCCGGCACCTGCTGACTGTCAATCAACCGATATTTGATGGACTGATCAATAATGCGGGCTTCGGTTACTTTAAATCGTTCATGTCTCATACGCCTGAAGACATACACGATATTATCAATGTTAATTTGACACAGACACTGCAGCTCACACATATGGTCATTCCTTATTTGCGTGAGAATAGTTCAATCGTCAATATTTCCTCGCAGGCTGCGAGAGTGACAACGCCGTATAGTGCTATCTATGCTGCTTCAAAAGCAGGCTTATCGTCATTCAGCAACGCACTTCGTATGGAGCATCCTGATCTGCATGTGATGACAGTACAGACGGGACCTATTGCGACATCATTCTTTAGTCGTGCAGATGAGAGCGGTACATACGAAGGATTGACGAAAAAGCTTCAAATCGATAGATATCAGTTAGCACAAGAGATCATCGATGGTATATTGACTAAGACATTAGAAATCAACCGGCCCCGATGGATGCATATGAGTTTGACGCTTTATAATCTCTTTCCAAGACTGATTGAACAGCAGCTTGAACGTGCTTTTATGTCGAAGAGCTTTGACTCTGAATGATGGAACGTGTCCGCTAAGGCTTTAGGCGGACACGATGCTGTTATTTGACAGGCAGCAGCTGATACGTATCCAGGAATTCAATGACTTTCTTGCGATATGTCACAGGATTGACATTGTAGCTTGCTGCATGACTTCCGTACTCAGGATACCATTTCATCTTCGGACCTTTTTTCTTATTGTAGAGATCAACCGAATGCGTGTAAGGAATGAATGTATCAGGCTTAGAATGAATAAACAGTACCGGTTGTTCAATGTTCTCAACGATTTTAATCGGTGAGACAGCATAGAGAGAGAACTTAGAGCGCAGTCTGAGGAAGATGTTGACGATTTTCAGCAGAAAGCCCGAACCGATTTTGAGCTTCATTCCAATAATATGAGTGAGCTCTTTTTCAAACGATGAGAACGAACAGTCGGAGATGTAAAACTGCGCTTCATTCGCAAGTTCTCCGGCATAGAGCAGCATCGTAGCAGCACCCATCGATTCTCCGTGTACCCCGAATTCTATATCAAACCCGTAATTCTCTTTTAAATGAAGAATGACTGCTTCAAGGTCATATTTCTCGTAATAACCATAAGTAGAATATACACCGCCGCTTGCACCGTGTCTTCTATGATCAAAAATAATCGTATTAAAACCGAGACTAAGAAATAGATTCATATATTTTATTGAGGAAATCTTATTTTCAGTGACACCATGACAGAAAATCATCCATTTTTTATGGGGATATTTTTTTACGACTTCAGCGTCAAGAAGATAGCCGTTTGTTGAAGCAATACTGACTTTCTTGGGATTTAACGCTTGATATGCCTGCTCGTCGAGACGCTTTGCCTTGATTTCTCTCTGTCTGATGACTTCTACATCCCGCAGTCTAAAATTCAGTATATGATGACTTGCGAGAATACCTGTCACTGCAAGAAGAGAAGAAGTGGCAGCAGCGGTTATTGTTAATGCTGTCTGCCATTTCATGATAGATGGTCCTCATAATTCATATCTTTAAAGAAATGTCGGGTAGTGGGACCGGCATTTTTAACAGCTTCATAATGCGCAAGATTGGTTTCGAGTTGTTCAGTGCGGCTGGCACCACAGATGATGGATGCCACGGGCTGGTCAAGCAGATAACGCATAGAGCTCTCAGTCAGTGGTGCATCTTTTGCGGCTTTAGCCAATGTTTCAGTTAATTCCTGCTTGCTGTAATCCATAATCCCATCGTTGAATTTCTTGTCTGCGACTTCAGAATATTTATCTGTCAGCAGTCCTTTCATGATTGGGCCACGTGCCAGAATCTTGACATCATGCGCAGCGATTTTGTCCGTCAGCATTTCAGGACGATTATCAATCATATTGAACTGCATCATGATGACATCGATATCACTGTGTGTTAAGTAATAATCGATGACATTAGGACGGATGGAACTGATACCATAGGCTCTGATCAGACCGTCATGCTTTAAAGTATTGAATGCATCGATGGTTTCCTCCATATTATCTTCAATTGTTCCCCCGTGCAGCATATATAGATCGAGATAATCCACATTTAATCTTGTCAAACTATCTTTGACGCTTTTTAATATATGAGCTCTTGATGGATTCCATTTGACATCATCATCTTCATAATTGAATTCATTTCCGACTTTTGAGCCGATTAACACGTCGTCACGTCTACCTTCTTCTTTAAGAAATCTACCGATTAATTCTTCGTTTTTGCCTTTTTGATACAAGTCAGCGGTATCGAAGTAATTGATGCCCTGCTCAATCGCCGTAGTCATGATCTTTGATGCCGATGAGTAATCGTGAGGCAGATTCATGCAGCCAAGACCTATCTCAGAAAGTTTCAGTCCGCTTTTTGTCTGTCTAAAATTCACAAGCAATCCCTCCTAGTGGTATGATAGTTATAGTTTAACATGTAGTGAAAAGAGGACAAAACAATGACATTTGAAGAACGAACAATAAGCATGGAAGAAATTTATAAGGGCAGAATCATCACTGTGCAAAAACATAACGTCACGCTGCCGAACGGACATACAACAACTCGGGAAGTCGTCAAACACCCTGGAGCAGTGGCGATACTTGCTATCCATGAGGACAAAGTACTGCTGATCAGACAGTTCCGAAAAGCAATGGAAGAAGTACTGNNCTGGTGAACGACGTGATGACACTGCGCGCCGTGAATTAGAGGAAGAAACAGGTTATACAAGTGACCATTTGACTCATGTTTATGATTTCTATGTATCTCCTGGTTTCTGTGATGAGCTGATTTCACTCTACGTGACGGACCAGTTGATTCCATCAACTGAACTGACAGCAGATGAAGATGAATTTGTTGAAGAAATGTGGGTTCCTGTCGATGAAGTCAACCACCTGCTGCTTTCCGGTCAGGCGAAGGATGCGAAAACGATACTTGCCTTGCAGTACTTGCTGCTTAATTATAATAATTCTAAATAGATAATCATTAGTAGTTGCAAAGTGAGCTGTTTATTGCTATTTTATTAATATATATTAGGGTGCTAGGGAAGGTGACTCATGCAGGAACGAATTCAAAAAATTAAAGACCAGCTGCACGCAGCTTCCTACAAATTGACTCCACAAAGAGAAGCAACAGTAAGGGTACTGCTTGAAAATGAATCAGACCATCTCAGTGCTGAAGATGTCTATTTAAAAGTCAAGGAAAAATCTCCTGAAATCGGGCTTGCAACTGTATACCGGACATTAGAGCTTCTTGCTGAACTCAAAGTAGTCGACAAGATTAACTTCGGAGATGGTGTTGCTCGGTTTGACTTAAGAAAAGAAGGAGCAGTGCACTTCCATCATCATCTTGTATGTATGGAATGCGGTGCAGTAGATGAGATTGAAGAAGATCTTTTAGATGAAGTTGAACAAAAAGTTGAACGAGATTACAACTTTAAAATAATGGACCATCGTCTGACATTCCACGGAATATGTCATCGATGCCATCGTTAACCGCAGTCAACAGGCATGCGGTTTTTTCTTTGCTTATAAAAAGATTATGGTAAACTTAAGAAGAGGTGAGTATATGCGTGATATAGTAGAGGAATTTTTACATTTTATTATGATAGAAAAAGGTTTGAGTGAGAATACCATTGCCGCCTACAGACGAGATTTGACAGGTTATATTGAATTCCTTGAAAAAGAGAAAATAGGCCATCTCGATAATGTAGATAGATTTACCATTACATTGTATTTGGGACAATTGAAAGAGGAGAATAAATCTCAGAAGACGATTGCCCGCAATACTGCTTCTATTAGAGGATTCCATCAATTTGCATTACGAGAGAAATACGCAGTTAAAGATCCTACAGTGATGCTCGAACCCCCAAAAGTTGCTAAACATCTACCGGATGTGTTATCCATTGAAGAAGTGGATATTTTTCTGGATGCTCCTGATACATCTAAGCTGTTCGGTAGAAGGGATCAGGCGATGCTGGAACTCCTCTACGCAACAGGCATGAGGGTCA
>DJUI01000069.1:0-302 GCA_002438305.1 Staphylococcaceae bacterium UBA6286
ATGATTTTCCTGACTTTTATCGCGTTTGCAATGGTAGCTTCTGGGCTGCACCGTGATTTTGTTATTCCTGTCATCTCGCTGCTCGCATTAATCCAAGTGATACTGCAGTTCTTCTATTTCATGCATATGAATCACAAAGGACATGATTTAGCAAAATTATTCATGTTGTTTGGGATGTTCCTTGCACTGACATTTGTCGTTACTGCATTGTACTTAATGTGGCTAGGTTCACCGCTTAAATAATCTGAAACACCGCTGAGCAGTCAGTGGTGTTTTTTAAATTGACATAGAAATTTCGTTAT
>DJUI01000069.1:333-11857 GCA_002438305.1 Staphylococcaceae bacterium UBA6286
TGAGCAATAGTTTATAATGGAATGAGAATATTCTATGGAGTGGTGAATGATGAGTAGTATCAGCTCAATTTCTATATTTGGTTTTCAGGCGAACTGGAGTCCTTACTTTCTTCTTGCTGTTGTTTTAATCTCAACTGTTTATTTCCTTATGGTCACAAAGTGGCGCCATGCGATACCAGATAACCGGCCACTTAAAACATATGAAATCGTANNCCATCTATTTATTAAAAGGTGGACCGATCGATCTATTAAGTCATATCGTTTTCAGTTTCCATATGCTGCAGATGGCGTGTCTTTATTTACTTATCGTGCCGCTGCTGTATTTTGCAGTTCCTGCATATTTTATTGACTATATAATTTCGTTGCCAGTTGTCAGACCAATATTTAAATTAATATCCAGCCCTATTATTGCGCTGATTTTATTTAATGGATTGTTCAGTATATATCACTTGCCAGTCGTGCTTGACTTCTTAAAGACAGATGCAATTTTACATGGATTATTTACAATCATATTATCAATTACAGCCTTTGCAATGTGGTTCCCTGTGTTTAATCGTACGAGCCTCCCTGTGAATCAGATTTCGGGACTTCAGAAATTATTATTCGTATTTATGATCGGTGTGTTGCTGACCCCATCTTGTGGTCTCATCATCTTTGCACAGCATCCGATGTATGACACGTATACTAATCCGAAAGCCTGGGTCAATGCGATGAGTCTATGTGTACCGACAGAAACTTTGAATTCAATACTCGCATCAAGCGGTATATCTGGTCCGGAATACTTCACGAATATGTCATCGCTTGAAGATCAACAGACGGGCGGAGTTATCATGAAAGTACTGCAGGAGATTTTCTTTGCTTTCATGCTGTTCTACATTTTCTTCAGCTGGAAACAAAGTGAAGGAACAGATGAAGAAGCGACAACCCAGAGAAGTTTAGAACTTCGACGCCAGGAACAGGCATATTTTAATCAATTCAGATAGGAGTACGTTATGAATTTACCAATTTTACCGACAATCAGTACGACTTTTATTGTACTCAGCGCAATTTTTGTAGCTATTGGCTGGTATCAGATTTCAAAAGGAAACATTGATAATCACCGGAAAGTGATGTTTATTGCTGGTGTATGTGCGCTCACTTTCTTTATCATCTATGCTTCAAGAACTGTTTTTATCGGAAATACGTCGTTTGGCGGTCCTGACAATATCAAGCTGTACTATACCATTTTTCTTATCTTCCATATCACTTTAGCGACGACAGGCGGAGTGATGGGACTGATCAATTTTTGGACAGGTTATAAAAGAAAGCTCAANNAGCTCCATAGAAAGATAGGGCCGATTACATCGGTGATCTGGTTCTGTACAGCAATTACAGGGGTGGCAGTATATCTTCTGCTCTATGTGTTCTATCACGGCGGAGAAACGACATCAGTCATAAAAGCGATATTAGGACATTAAAAAAGACTTTGAATGGATTACTTTTCCATTCAAAGTCTTTTTAATTTAAATCTTAAAATTGGTTTTGATAGCACCTGACTCAACCAATGTCAGTATAAGTATCAACACAATTGGTCCGACAAAGAAGCCGATGAAGCCCATCAGTTTTAGGCCGATATACATAGCTATTAATGTAGGGAGTGGACTAAGACCAACACCATTGCCCATAATTTTGGGTTCCAGTACTTTGCGTTGAACTAACAGGAATAAAGAGAGTAAAATCAGTTTCAATGCCATGATGTGATCACCTGTTATATATTCATAGAGAGCCCACGGAATCGTAATTCCTGTGGCACCAAGAATTGGCAGTAAATCAACGACACAGATAATCAGACTCATAATCATTGCATTCTCAGGTGTAATAAAGAGCAGGCCGATAAAGGTAAAGACCCATGTTATGAAAGATAATATGAAGGCGGCACGGATCATCCCGAATATTGAGCCGGATATTCTCTGCCATACAAATAATGATTTTTCATAAGTTCGGTCATACATATGATTTCTGAAAAATAATTTGATCTTCGGTATTTCAAGCATGAATAAAAACAACGCCACTAAAAAGACTAAGCTCGAAATCAGCAGTTCTGGAAGTGAAGCAATGAACAATGTAATATTCTCTACATTGAAATAGTTGACGATACCATCTCTCATAGACAATAAGAAATTTTGAACTTCATCATTGATTGTTGTCGTCACACTGTCCGGAAGCACCATATTAATTCTTTCTTCTATCTTATCCCATGCTTTGATGAGACCGTTCATCTTACCCGGTAAATCAATAGCAAACTGAATGATGTTTTCAATTAGTTTGGTCATGAAGAAATAGCTGAAGAGCAGCAGCACACCGATTATCAGTGAATAAATGGCTGTGACACTCCATTTACGGCTGTTAAATTTAAGTTCCAGTCTTCTGATCAATGGTTCAATCATCAATGCCAAGAGCAATGCACCGATCAACGGGATTGAAATAGGCAGGATGAAGTAAATAAATAAAAGTGCAAGTATCGTAATGGTGGTAATTGTTAATGTACGTCTTGTTATCCATTTTTTAAACATGCAGCACCTCAAAAAGAATAATAAAAAAGACGTGGTAGCCACGTCTTAAGCAAGTAATTCACGAAGATCGTTACAAACGTTCATCACTGTGCGTTTACAATGTTCAACCATTGCTTCAGGGAAGTATTCATCCTCACCATATTCAATACCAGTCGGATAATAATGTTTACCTAAATATGGGTCCATCATTTGAAGTTTGGCGTTTCTAGCACCGACATCACCTTCAACTGCGTATCCTGGAATGCGAAGATAAAAGACACCTTCTTCGATCTGATATTTTAAATCGTATGTGACACGCTCATAATCCCAATGACCTCCTAGATTCAAACCATGTTTATTCATCACATGTTGAATCAATGTCTGATCGGCAACTATATTTTCAATTCCTGAATTTTCAAATACCATTGAATAGTCCTCCCTCGTTATGCTCACTTCTCATTTTATGACAAAATGACGTGGCTTGCAATCAGATATTTTTTTCGGTGCAGATATTGTATAATATAATGATAAAAAGGCAGGGAGGGTTCTATGAAAAATATTCTGATAAAATTACTAGCCGTCCTGTTTGCCGGTATTTTTCTTTTCTACTTATTCTATTCTCCCTCATTGAAATTTGATGTACTGGAGAACCCGAAAAAAGAATCCAAACCGACCGAACAAATTGAAGACAGCAATTCACAGCCTGCTAATCCTGAATTAAGAAAAGGTATTGGAACATACGTGGGTAAATCAATCGATACCTTTACGAAAAAATATGACTATCCTAATCGTATTTATCCTTCTAAATACAGCCACGAAAACTATGTTTATCAATCTAAAAATAAATATTATATTCTTGGTGTCAAAGATAAGACCATTGTTATGGTATATGCGACAGGAAAATCAGCAGATACATATCCATTTAAAGTCACTGAAGATGCTGCTCAAATATTCTCCGGCATTTCTATCAATACAGAACCTGTTATTAAAACATCAAAAGGTAAGTATAGGTTTGAACTGTCTGAAGTAGACATTAAGACACAGCTGCTGCTGCAATATGGTACGACTTATTCTCAAGTCTTTATCGATCGATTGTCCAACAAAGTGATGGCTGTCAAATATATGACTGGACCTGCATTGGTTGAAATGCAGCCTTATGCCATGAGTTATAATGGTGACATCATAGAACGTACGCCTGAACAACTCGATCATACCATTGATGAAGTATCTATCAATTCCAATAATGTGCTGACGATGTTTGAACTAACTAACATCATGCGCGAAATCAACGGTAGAAAGCCGCTTGCAACGAATGAACTTATCAATCATACGGCCCAGTTTCAAGTGGCTAAACTCAATAAAAAAACCGAAAAAGTAGTGACTGAAGTTGAGAATGATATCGGCAGACAACTGAAGTCAGAGGATATCAAATACAAAGATTTTGCTCAAAATATCGCTTATAATTTCGAAGATGTGCCAAGTTTAATCAACAGCTGGCTGAACTCAGATGAACATCGAGAACATCTGCTCAATCAAAAATTCAATGAAATGGGCGGTGGAATATCCGGCGGCTATACGTCGCTCGTTTTTATTGAGCGGGCGGATGATTGATAATAAAGAAACTGCCGGTAGCGTAGCCGATCATTTCATCGTCACTATAAACATGGCACGAAACTAGATAAGTCATTGCGCCTTTCTTTAGAATTTCGGCTGTCGCTGTAATTAAATCACCGGTACCTTTTTTCGTGAAGTAAGTGTTCATTTCGTGGGTCACTACACGTTGTGTAACAGGAAGCACTTCATTGCATAGTGTTCCCATCAAAGTGTCCGCAATCATCATCAGTATACCGCCATGTAAAATACCGATGCTGTTGTTCATCAGCTGTGTCCGCTGAACTTGAAGGTAACCGCTGTCTCCTGAAAAAGTCATCTCAAAAGGATATATTTTTTTCATCCATGTATCAGTCGGCCGGCCGTCAAAGTGAGTCAACAGCTGTTGAATGGCAGCCAGTTCAACGGCGTCATTTCGTTCGATGATTTCTTTGAGTTTTGTATCTATTGCAGATTGTAAATCGTTCATAGGATGCTCCTTAACTTTGTGGTATAATGCTTGCTGTAATAGAGAAAGGTTGTGACATATGATTTATGATGATGCTATCTTTGAACTGATGGAACAGGCAGATGAAATTAATCGCATGATTCTCAACAGTGAAAGTTATATTAATTATAAAAACAATACGCTCCAAATGCAAAGGGATCCAGAAGTAACGATGCTGCAGAAGAATTTTCTGAAACTGAAAGACCGGTATGATGAAGTCATGCGTTTCGGTCGTTATCACCCTGATTATATGGATGTCATGCTGAAGACAAGACGCGCAAAAAAAGCGTACGATATGCATCCCGCTGTAGCAGCGGCAAAACAATCTGAAACATCGCTGCAGGCGCTCCTTGATGAAGTCATCGTTATTATATCAGGTTCAATTTCAAGCGACATCAAAGTAGAGAGAGGAAATCCATTCTTTACAACTGACCACCAGTGCGGCGGTGGATGTTCATGTTCAGCATAAGACCATCGAACATGAAAAAAAGACAGACACTGATGTCTGTCTTTTTTCATGAAGATCATTTTCGATATTTTTCATTGATTAAATGGTAGGCAAGGTCTGGACGGTCAGTGACAATAGTATGCGCTCCTTTAATCAGCAGTTCATCCATTTCATCAATCGTATTGATGACCCAGTAACCGACTGGTAGATTAAAAGTCTGCAGATAATTGATGAATTTTTCTGTGTCAAGACGAATACCTTTGAATTGAACCGGAATTTGGAAAGTATCAACTGACGGTTTGTACAGATGACCAAAACCTGTATTGAACAGCAGAAATGCTTTCGGTACTTCTTGACGACTTGCGCCAGTTGCAATTCGTTCATCCCCGTATATTTTGAAACGCTGTACTTGCTCATCACAAAAACTTGTCACAAGAACGCGGTCAAACGCATCTAAATCATGGATCAGCCGGTATAGCAGTGAAGGAACTATTTTACCTGCTGCCGTATCCGAATCATCTTTAATATCGATATTAATTCTCATTTTCGGAAAGGCTTCAATCAGCTCTTTTAATGTTACAATTTTAGCATCTTGATGACCGCGGAACGTGTAATTACCGTGTACGTCCTTGAAATGATAACCAAAATCAAGTGTGCGCAGCTCTGCCAATGTGTGATTAATGACTTTGCCGTTCCCGTTGGACACCCGGTCGACATACGCATCGTGGAAAACAACAATCTCTTCATCCTTAGTCAGACGAACATCAATTTCAAAGCCATCCACTTGAAATGCATGGGCTTCTTTGAACGCTGCCATAGTATTTTCTGGTGCCAGCTTCATGCCACCGCGGTGTGCCAGCACATAAGGAGAGCGTCCGTTAAAATAAGGTTTAATTGTTCTTCTTTCGGTGGATGTGACTGCTTTTGTGATCATGACCGCTCCAACATAGGCGGTAATTGCGGCTAAAACCGTCATTGTTCTTCTTTTATTCAATAAAGTGCCTCCTTAATATTTTACTACTTTATATTTTACCAAAGTTAATGATACTATTAAAGAAACAGTGAGACGAGGTTCAAAGATGAATATAGTTCAAAGAGATCATTTGATCATCTATTTAAAAAGTACTAAATACGAACGCCAAATAAGAAAGTTTGGTCATATAGTCTATTCAAACAAAAAAGGCAAATGGCTGTCTCTCTATATTGACAGAGATAAGACACCGGACATAATGGACCAGCTATTAAAGCTGAAATATGTTCTGGATGTTCAAGTATCACCTTATCACTTACTGGAACGTACGTATGATTCAGTGCATCGGGGGTAGCAGGCGCTGTAATCTAAGGACACCGATCAAATAATTATAATAAAGATCATTTTCATAGAAGTGTTCTTTTGATTTGACTTCCAGCTCACGGATTGTCAGTGACTGCTCAGCCGCCCAGATTTTGATGAAATCGAATCGCTTATTGCTGACAGGATATGGATAGGGTATTGCTTCGAAGATGGAATAGATGGCTTGGAAATTTCCTTGCCGGGAAGGTTTCATAATGATGAGTACACTTGTCTTCGGCTGCTTTTCAAGCGTCGTATGCAGACAGACTATATGATGGATCCTTTCGTGATTGTATGCGATGATTTCCTCAAGTTCGAAGAAATCACTATAGCCTTGCCCAAGTTCGATAAATGATTGTGACATAGTAATCTCCTTTATTAATAATTTAAGTGGGTGAAACAATGCGAGTCATCGCTGGAAAATATAAGAAAAAACAACTTACGGCTGCGAGAGGTATGACCTCGCGGCCGACAACTGATAAAGTAAAAGAAAATATCTTCAATATTTTAGGGCCGCTTTCAGGGAAGGGCCTTGATTTATTTGCTGGAAGCGGTGGTCTTGGTATTGAAGCCATCAGTCGAGGGCTTGATTCGGTTATTTTCGTTGATGGTAGTAACGATGCTGTCAGAGCCATTAAACAGAATCTTGAAACTATTAGCGAACATACAGAAGTATACCGTAATGACGCGCTGAGAGCATTAAAAGCATTAAATAAGCGCGAGATGCAGTTCGATATCATCTTCCTGGATCCTCCTTACCGAAAAGATTTGATCAGTAAGTCTTTGAGTCTGATAGCATCCTACAATCTATTGTCACCTGATGGATTGATTATGTGCGAATGCGACAAAGAAGAAACGATCGACCCGCTCGTATTTGAATGGGTCAAAGAAGAAATTTACGGTTCCATAAAAATCACAATTTTAAGAGGTAGAACAGATGACAATTAGAAAAGCAGTTGTACCCGGTAGTTTTGATCCCATTACACTAGGACATCTGGATATCATCACACGTAGTTCCAAACTGTTTGATGAAATACATGTTTCAGTGCTTCATAACACTAGTAAGACTGGTTTTTTTTCAATTCAGGAACGCGTTCAACTGATCGAAGAGGTGACTAAAGAACTGCCGAATGTTCACGTCGGTTACTTCGAAGGTCTGTTGATCGATTACTGTGAAAAAATCGGTGCTGACACTATCGTCAGAGGACTGAGAGCAGTCAGCGATTTCGAATACGAGATGCAGTTGACGAGTATGAACAAAAAATTAAATGATAACATCGAAACACTTTATATGATGACCAATAACAAATATTCATTCATCAGCTCAAGCATCGCAAAAGAAGTTGCCAAGTTCGGCGGCAATGTGACAGACATTGTTCCGAGTGAAGTAGCTGTGGCACTGCAGACTAAGTACCAGGATAAATAACCGGGGTGTTAAACTCTGTCTGCAGACTACCACTGATTAAATTATGAAGACGTGTGGCTTTCGTTTCAAGTTGAAACAGCGCTGCGTTTTTTTTATTAGTCACTGTGTAACACTGATCATGCGGCAGTTCTCTTAAATACTGCCGGCCTTTATCGTTCATCGCCAGCACTCTGACGCCTGAAATGGGTGGATAGCTGTCTTGTTGCGTCATATTGAGCAGTACATAGCACATGAGACGCTGTAGTCTAGTATAAGTATATCGTTTCGTCTTTATCAATTTCATGAATTCAGTGAACGTATCTGCTTCCATCACCATTTTTTGTAGGCGGTGCTCTATTCCTTCAGTCATCATATAGATCCCTCTCAGCTCTTGTGATGACGATGTGATGAGCTTGTACTTCAGCAGCGGGAAAAAATCTTCCCACTGTGTCAACCGTTCTTCAGCCAGAAGCTGCATTGTACGCGGGGGAACGTTATGATCAAATGCAGCGTACTCTAAAGCAGCCTTTCTTATGGCAGTGGCACTGGCAATATGGCTTGTGATTTCTGTATCGTGATATGAGTTGTTGATTCGCTGAACAGGGACGATGGTGATTTCAGGGTAATGTATTTCGGCTGCCCTGATATACTGCATGGCCAAAATATTATTTGGAGAAAAGTAATCTCTGTTGTTTTCACCCATCATCCTGGCAAAACTCTTGCCTGAATCGATCACAGCAGGTTCAAAGAGACGATTAGCTGCTGCATGTAAAGAATGGAAGTCAGGCGTCTCTGCCCCAAAAGATAGCGCCTTAGCTTGCATCAGCTTAGCAACGGCAATGCCGCCTTCAGCAAAATCATTGGCATAGCTGAGTGCGTAGAACTGAGGAAGTTCGACGATAAGATCACATGATTCTAGTGCCATTTCAGCACGTCTGAATTTATTGATCACAGCAGGTTCTCCTCGCTGCGTAAATTGACCGCTCATAATAGCGATGACAACATCTGACTGAGTCTCTGTTCTCGCTAAAGCAGCCTGATAAGCATGACCGTTATGAAAGGGATTGTATTCAGAAATGATAGCGACTGACTTCATTGAAATTCCCGCCTTTTAAGTTTATAATATTGATTGTATCAAAATTAAGTGTTAAGAAAAAATCTTGACAAAAGTCTATATTTAAAGTTAAAATAAATTTTGTGTTTGTAAGAGGTGAAACCTATGAAATGGTCAATGACACAACTTCGGAAACACCAGGATGCGCCGTTAAGTTTTGAAACTGATATGGAGTTTCCAAATCTTATCAAAAACCTTCAGTTAATTGATTTATCCACTATTCATGTAGACGGGCAGTTAACACCGAAAACAAGTGAAGTTTATGCTGATCTTATCATCACCGGCAGCTATACGATGAGCTGCGCCCGCACATTGGAACCAGTTGAAGTGCCGATTCATATTGAATCCCTTGAAATCTTTGACATGAATGAGTTTGATCTTGATGAGGAATTAAATCGACATGAAATGATTAATGACGTGATCGATATCAAGCCTGTCGTTGAAGAACTGGTTGTATTGAATAAACCGGCCCGTGTCGTTAAAGATGACGTTGAAATGTCATTAACACAAGGCAATGGCTGGGAAGTTGTTGATGAGGATCAGTTAATCCAGGAAGATACACCTAAAGTTGATCCGAGATTTGCGAAACTGCAAGATTTACTTGATAGCAAGTCTTAACGAACAGTCTCAAGTAGAGGAGGAGAAAAAAATGGCAGTACCTAAAAGAAGAACGTCTAAAACAGCTAAAAGAAAACGTCGTACACACTTCAAAATTTCAGTACCAGGCATGGTTGAATGTTCAAGCTGTGGCGAAATGAAATTATCTCACCGCGTATGTCCATCATGTGGATCATATAACGGCAAAGAAGTAGTTGCTAAATAATAACACGGTCTCTTGTTCCGCTCTGGAACAGGAGATTTTTTATTGGACGCTATCAGCGCTATAAATATATCATCCAGCACAGTTATAATGACCTCAAATCAATCATCTTAAGCGGGAAGATGGTATAATTCCTTTAAAGTCATTATACTATTGTAAGAATAACGTGAAGGAGCATCACTATGGAGATTCTAACGGTCAAGGACCAGCAGAAAAGTTACCATGAGGAGTATGTGCCACATCTATTTAAAGAACGTGCAGCACTCACCTCCCATAAACATACACAGCAGTTAGCTGATATTGTTACTGAGTATATGAACCCACTCGGTATCTCTGATGAACAGCGTCATCAATTAACTGAATTAGCAGCAGGGGCGCCGGTTGTCATCGGTGGACAGCAGGCAGGGTTATTCGTCAGCCCTTTGTATACGATACATAAAATAATATCTATCATTGTTTTAGCAAAAGAACAATCAGAACAACTCGCTCAAACGATTGTACCGGTTTTCTGGATTGCCGGTGAGGATCATGATTTCAGCGAAGTCAATCATGCTTATTTATATGACGGAACGCATGTCAAGCTGAACAAAGTGAAAGTAGCGACAAAACGCCAAGTCGAAACATCAGTATCGGACTTCGTACTGACTGATGATGAGAAGTTGGAGACCATCAGAAGCTTTATTAAAGAACTTGATGAAACAGAACGGACGGAAGCTATCTATAACAAACTGGCTGAACTGCCTAATGGATGGACAGATCAATTTAAACAGTTAATTCATGAGCTGTTCAAACAAACAGGACTGCTGCTGATAGACAGCCATTATCAGCCGTTTAGACAGCTGGAGAAAGAAACTTTTAAATATTTACTGAAGAATCATCAGGCAATCAATGAAGCCTTTTTAACAGGTCAACAAAAATCTGTTGACTCAGGTCAGCAGAAAATGATTGAAACAAGTTCTAATGTTCATCTCTTCATGACATATGAAGAACAGCGGCAGCTGCTGAATTTTGCGGATGGCAGATTTACCTTGAATAAATCAGCAGTGACATTTACGGGTGATGAGCTGCTGAATCTTCTGGAGGCAGAGCCGGAATTGTTCTCTAACAATGTCGTTACCCGCCCTGTCATGCAGGAAATGATGTTCAATACACTATGTTTTATAGCTGGTCCTTCTGAAATCAAATACTGGAATGAACTGACTGACATATTCAGTTATATGAAGCGGCCGATGCCGATACTTGTTCCTAGAATGAGAATCACTTATTTGACTCCAAGAATTCAAAAATTGATCGGTCGCTATGAGCTGCAGCTAGAGGATATTTTGACCACAGGTATGAAGCCTTTAGAGCAGCAGTTTTTAAAGAACGAAGAAAATCAGCAGCTGCTGGAAGGGATACAGAACTTAGAGCAGCTGATTGACTTGAAGTTCAATGAGCTGAGTGAGCTTGCTGAGTCTAAACAAGTCACAGCGATTGTCAATTCAAATCTTGAACATCATCGTAAACAGGTTGAGTACTTAAAAAGAGCCTATCATCGTGAAATAAAAATAAAGAATGACATTGTGCTGCGTCATTTCAAGGAGAGTGAATTGAACTTAAATCCACGAAATGGTCTGCAGGAAAGAACGTGGCATCCGATACAATTAATCAATGATACAGATTTCTGCATATTTAATGATATTATTGAGCAGTTAATGTATACTAAAAATCAAGTCGTTATAGCTCTGTAACCCTTATGAATCAGTAGTTTTTAAACCATTATGACAAAAGTCATG
>DJUI01000069.1:11882-27080 GCA_002438305.1 Staphylococcaceae bacterium UBA6286
CGGTGGTACAAAGTGGGGGGATGTGGTAAATTATATTTAAGGCAGGGTGATGAGCATGTTCATGGGTGAATATCAGCATCAACTGGATACTAAAGGACGCATCATCGTACCCGTGAAGTTCCGTGATGAATTATCAGAACATTTTGTTATAACCCGCGGCCTGGACAAATGTCTATTTGGTTATACGCTTTCCGAATGGCAGAAAATCGAAGAGAAGCTAAAAACACTTCCCATCACTAAAAAAGATGCACGTAAATTCATGAGATTGTTTTTCTCAGGAGCTGTTGAAGTTGATCTTGATAAACAAGGTAGAATCAACATTCCGTCACATTTGCGAGAATATGCAGAGTTATCCAAAGAATGTATTGTCATCGGTGTTGCTTCCCGTATAGAAATATGGGACAAAGCACAGTGGCAGAAATTTTATGATGAAACTGAAGAACATTACGAAGACATTGCAGAAGAATTGATTGATCTAGATTTTTAGGAGGTAAATTATGTTCCATCACATCACCGTATTATTGCGTGAGACAGTCGATATGCTGGATATTAAAGAAGACGGCATTTATGTCGATTGNNTTGTACATTAGGTGGTGCGGGCCATAGCTTGTATCTCGTCAAGCAGTTATCTGACAAAGGACGGCTGATTGCCATCGATCAAGACGATCAAGCATTGAATAATGCGTCTGAAGTACTGAAAGATCATATGCATAAAGTGACACTTGTCAAAAATAATTTTAGAAATTTACGAGAAGTACTTGATTCACTGAACATTGATAAAGTGGATGGTATATTGTATGACCTGGGCGTCTCAAGCCCGCAGCTGGATGATGCAGAGAGAGGTTTCAGTTACCATAATGAAGCAAGACTCGATATGCGGATGGATCAGCAGCAGGAATTATCAGCCTACGAGGTCGTCAATGAATGGCCGTATGAAAAATTGGTCAGTATCTTTTATCGGTACGGGGAAGAGAAATTTTCTAAGAACATTGCAAGAAACATTGAAAAATCAAGAGAATTGAAACCTATTGAAACCACTACTGAACTTGTTGATATTATTAAAGATAGCATCCCTGCACCCGCAAGGCGCAAAGGTGGGCATCCGGCGAAAAGAGTTTTTCAGGCCATACGTATTGCCTNNAAGCCATCCAGTCAGTAAATAAGGGCGGCAGAATTTCAGTGATCACCTTTCATTCATTGGAAGACCGTATATGTAAACAAATTTTTCTAGAATATGAAAAAGGCCCGGACATTCCAAGAGGCCTGCCTGTTATCCCCGAAGAGTATCAACCTAAAATCAAAAGAGTGAACCGTAAAGCCATTGAATCAACACCAGAAGAACTGGCTGAAAACAACAGAGCAAGAAGTGCGAAGTTACGCGTCGCAGAAGTATTAAAATAGGGGAGTGACAACATGGCAGCTGAATACATAGGCAATAACGTATATGAAATGCCTTATGAGACATATGAGAGCAGCACTAAAGCGACAACAAAAACCCATGTTGTGTCGTTGTCAAAAGTTGAAAAGATGGTCTATTTAACACTTGTAGCAATGATTGCTTTAGCAAGCGTTTATATGCTATCTTTAAAGTACGATGCGTATGAAATGAATGTAAAAATTGCAGCAACAGATAGTAAAATAATTCATCAGCAAAGTGTTAACGGAGAATTGAATTCTGAAGCAATGAAACAATCATCTTATGAGCGTATCTATAGTAAAGCAAAAGCATACGGGCTGAGCTTGAACAATGATAACGTAAAGGTAGTGCAAAAAGATGGCAGCAATTAAAATTAAAAAAAACAAAATAGGAGCAGTCCTCTTAGTATTGTTATTCGGACTGCTCTTTTTTCTATTGATTTTTAAATATTCCTATATCATGCTGACAGGTCATTCTTCCGGAGAGGATTTGTCAATAAAAGCGAGTGAGAAGTACGCAAGAAATATTATTAATCAACCAAAGCGCGGCGTAATCTATGACAGGAACGGCGAAGTGCTTGCTCAGGACATCAGCTCCTATAAACTCGTTGCTGTACTTGATAAGCGCATGACGAACACAGATAAGTCACCTGCTTACGTCGTTGATAAGAAAAAAACAGCCAGCAAGTTAAGTGAAATCATCGATATGCCGAAAAAGGAAATATACAATCGTCTTATGACTAAAAAAGTGTTTCAAGTGGAATTTGGTAAAGCAGGTAAAGATCTGACTTATGACCAGAAGAAAGAAATAGAAAAATTAAATTTACCTGGATTGACATTTTTCTCGGAGAAGAAGCGGTTTTATCCTAACGGTAATTTTGCTTCACACTTGATTGGCTTTGCTGAAAAAAATCCAGATACAAATAAAATACAAGGCATGCTGGGTACTGAGAAAGTATTTGATTCTTATCTTGCCGGTAAAGCGGGTAAAACTTCATACAAACAAGATATATGGCAGTATGTTCTTCCTAATTCAGGAGACGTCACACCTGCTGTTGACGGGGATGATGTACATCTGACCATTGATAAGAACATTCAGATCTTTGTAGAGGATGCCCTCGATTCCATGGTGAAGCGCTATGAACCGAAAGATTTATTTGCTGTCGTTGCTGATGCAAAAACTGGAGAAGTTCTCGGCTACAGCCAGCGCCCTACATTCAATCCGGAAACGCGGGAAAACTTCGGCACTAAATGGCAGAATGATTTATTCCAGAACACCTATGAACCTGGGTCAACATTTAAAACGTTTGGTTTAGCTGCAGCAATTGAAGAAGGAAAATTCAGTCCTAATAAGAAATACAAGTCGGGCAGCAGAAAGATAGAAGGACAGACCATCTATGACTGGAACAAAACAGGCTGGGGCAATATTTCTGAAAATAAAGGGTTCCAGTTGTCATCCAACGTATTAATGATGAACTTGCAGGACAAAGTAGGGGTTCCTAAAGCAAAAGAATACTACGAGAAATTCGGATTCGGTAAGTCCACTCAGTCATTGTTTGATAGTGAGGCATCTGGACATATATCATGGGCGGATCCCCTCAGCCGAAAAGTCTCAGCATTCGGCCAGTCGACTACTGTAACACCTGTGCAGATGATTCAGGCAGAAACAGCTATCTTAAATGAGGGCCAAATGTTAAAACCATTTTACGTCAAGTCCATTACTGATCAGCAAAACAAAGTGCTGTATGAAGGCGAAAAAAAGGTAATCGGTCAGCCGATTTCCAAAGAGACCGCAAAAGAGACGATGAAACAAGTGAAAAGTGTAGTCTATGGTTCTGAGATGCATGCTTACAATTACCGGATAGATGATTATCAGATTGCCGGTAAAACAGGTACTGCTCAAGTTCCTGATACTGAGAATGGTGGATATGTACAAGGAGATAATCCTTATATGGTGAGCTTTATGGGTTACGCACCAGCCGATAAACCTGAAGTGATTGTCTACATGGCTATGTCGCTTGCGCAGAAGAATGCAGCGGAAGCCTATAATCTTGGTGTATCAAAAGGTTATAAACCGCTGATGGAGAATACGCTTAAATATTTGGATGTTGAAAACGGCAAAGAAAAAGGTGAACCTCTGACGACTGAAGTTCCAAAGACGAACGGCCAGTCGATAGAAAAAGCCCGGGCTGCTGTAGAAAGTAAATCAGCAGTTCCAGTCATCATCGGTTCTGGTGAAATGGTGAAAGCTACAAGTCCATCAGCCGGTAAGTCAATACTGATTGGTGATAAAGTATTTATCGTCACTGATGGCGAGTTGACGATGCCTGACACGTCAGGCTGGTCAAAACGCGAGCTGCTGCAGTTTGAGCGAATGACGGACGTAGACGTTCAGTTTGATGGCTCGGGTTATGTTGTCAAACAATCTATTGATGCAGGAGAAAGCATCCAGGCGGGTGACAAAGTGATGGTCAGCATGGATTCGCTTGACCCGTTAAAACAGTCTCCTGCTTATGATGATATAATAGATGCAAACCGAAAAGACGAAGAAAAAATGTTAAGAAAACAGCTTGAAGAAGAAAAAGCTAAACAAAATTAAAAGGAGAATGCGACCATTGAGTCGCGACAACAATCATGGAGATATTTCCTTATGCGCTTGCAGCGTTCTTATTAACAGCACTACTTGTACCTTTATTTATCCCTTTGCTTAAACGACTTAAATTTGGTCAGTCTATAAGGACAGAAGGACCACAGAGCCATATGCAAAAGAGCGGGACCCCTACTATGGGTGGTCTCACTTTTCTGATTAGCACGCTCATCATCAGCTTAATTGCGCTCATATTTGTAGAAGATAGAGGACCGATTATTTTATTGATTCTTGTCACATTAGGATTCGGTCTCATCGGCTTTGTCGATGATTACATCATTGTCGTGAAGAAGAACAATCAAGGGCTCACTTCAAAGCAGAAATTTCTATTTCAAATATTGATTGCAGTGCTGTTCTATACAATCAGTAAGGCGTTAGGACTGCTTGAGTTAAATACGACTGTCAATATACCATTTACAGACGCCGGACTACCTCTTGGCATATTCTATATCCTCTTCATTATATTCTGGCAGGTAGGCTTCTCTAATNNCAGTCAATCTGACAGATGGTCTGGATGGTCTGGCAACAGGATTATCCATCATTGCGTTTAGCTGCTATGGTGTTTTGGCGATGTATCAAGATGCACTTGGCATCAGTGTATTTACGATGATTCTAGTAGGAAGTCTATGTGGATTTCTTATATACAACAAATACAAAGCAAAGCTCTTCATGGGTGACACAGGATCACTTGCATTAGGCGGTGTTATTGCCACTGTGTCAATTATGCTGAACCAGGAATTGACACTATTGTTCATTGGTATGGTATTCGTCATTGAAACATTATCAGTCATGATACAGGTGGCTTCTTTCAAGTTAACCGGCAAAAGAATTTTCCGTATGAGTCCGCTTCATCATCATTTCGAATTAGGTGGATGGAGTGAATGGAAGATTGTCACTGTCTTTTGGCTGGCAGGATTGATGACAGGTGCTATCGGAATCTATTTAGGAGTGAACTAACATGAAACACATTTCAGATTATGCAGGCAAGCATGTACTAGTTCTTGGACTTGCAAAAAGTGGCTATGAAACAGCAAAGCTGCTGAATCAATTAGGTGCTGTCGTCACAGTGAATGATGGTAAAGATCTATCAAATAATGATGATGCACTCGAACTGAAAACAGATGGAGTGACAATCGTTGATAAGGGTCATCCGCTGTCGCTCCTTGATCAGCATGAACTGATTGTAAAGAACCCAGGTATTCCTTATCATGTTCCTTTACTACAGGAAGCGCTCAAGCGTGATATTCCAATCATTACTGAAATAGAACTGTCTTTTCAAATTAATGAAGGGACGATCATAGCAATTACGGGAACGAATGGAAAGACAACTGTCACTTCATTGATTGGAGATATGTTCAGCCATTCATCTAAAAAAGGGCTGTTGAGTGGAAACATCGGCTTTGTCGCTTCAAAAGTCGCTCAGCTGACAAAACCGGAAGATACATTGATTACAGAGCTGTCATCATTTCAGCTCATGGGTACGAGAACTTACAAACCTCATATTGCTGTCATTACAAACATATACTCCGCTCATTTAGATTATCATGGGACACAGGAAGACTATGTCGAAGCGAAAATGAATATATTCAAAAATCAGACTGCCGAAGACTATTTAATATTCAATGACGCCCAGCGCGAACTTCTTAATTCCTTTACAGTCAACAGTCAGATTATTTATTTTTCGGTTAATCAACGAACGAATGGTGCATATGTTGATAATGGCATGATTTATTTTCAGGATGAGGCTATATGTCCGGTGGATACCGTTGTACTGCCAGGAAGACATAATCTTGAAAATATTCTTGCCAGCATTGCTGCATGTAAATTGTCAGGAATCCCTAATGATGCCATCATTGCGACATTGAGCAGTTTTGAAGGGATAAAGCATCGTACTCAGTACGTTGCAACGATTAACGATGTAAAATATTATAATGACTCCAAAGCGACTAATACACTTGCTACGACATTTGCATTAGATTCCTTTCATACACCGATCCATTGGTTATGTGGGGGCCTGGACCGGGGAAATGGATTTGAAGATCTGGATAACCATGTCAGTCAAGTGAAGCGGATGTATATATTTGGACAGACCACTTCAAAATTAATCGCATTCGCCAAATTACACGACATCGAGTATGAGGTATGTCATGATGTCAAAGATGCCGTGGTCAAGACGGCGCCCTATGTACAACCTGGCGAAGTCGTACTGCTGAGCCCGGCCTGTGCGAGCTGGGATCAATATCCGACTTATGAAGTACGCGGCGAAGATTTTATTCAGCAAGTCAAGCTGATGGGGTAGGTGATAGGATGGCTGATAGAACAATAGTGAAATCCGCTGAATTTAAGAGAAAATCATTGAATAGAAGAAATCGTCACCGGATACAGCTGGGTATCTTTCTTAGTGTCGTCATAATAGTCACTTTAATTCTGCTGTACATGTTTACAAGTATCAGCTATGTCAAGGAGGTTAAAGTCAACGNNTCAGTTGATTACCGAAAAAAAGGTCAAGGAAATTCTTGATATTTCTCGTCAAGATCGATTATACACATTACCTGTCAATAAAATGGAACAAAATATCAAGCTGCAGGATGGCGTAAAAAATGTAAAAATCTCTAGACATTTTCCGAACAAAGTAACAGTTGATATTGAAGAATATGATATAGTTGGAGTAGTTCCAGATGGCAGTGACTTCAATCCACTGCTTGAAAATGGACAAATCTTAACTTCAGTGACTCATGTCGATGGCAGTAACGCTCCTGTTGTATCTGACTTCGCAAGAAAAGAACGACAGCAGCTGGTCTCCATTTTGAATGAGACCAATCCTGCTATTCTCAATGCGATTTCTGAAATCAATTTTGTACCTAATAAGGAAGCGTCGAGACGGATACAGATATTTATGAATGATGGTCTGGAAGTCATTGGAGATTTGAGAACTTTGGGAGATAAACTTAACTATTATCCCAGCATGGCTAAAAATGTTCCTAGAAATCAAAATGGTGATCTTGTAAAGCCGGGTATCATTGATCTTGAAGTCGGCTCAGTATTTATACCATATGAATCTAAAAAAGCTGAGACAAGACGACTTGAAATGGAAAGCGAAGTTGCTGCAAAAAAAGAACAAGAAGACAAAAAATTAGAGAAATCGGTCAATGAATTAAAGAAACAACTGGAAAAAATTAGAACGAAGAATAATGAGTCATAATGACATATTGTGTAAAATTAGTTTGCTATATAATTAATATTGTCATTATATCAGTTTATAGTTCACATAAAGAAAGCTATCATGTAAACTAAGATTAGTGTAAAATAGTATAAATTGTGTTTTGGAGGTGCCTATTAAATGGAAGAGCATTATTATGTAGCCATAGATATTGGCTCAGCAAGCGTGAAAGTAATTGTCGGTGAGAAATTTCATAACGGAATTAATGTGATAGGCACAGGACAAACTTTCACGGATGGAATCAGACGCGGAGTCATCGATGATTTTGACGTAGCGCAGCATGCGATAAAAGATACTATCAAAAAGGCGCAGATTGCTTCTGGTGTTGATATTAAGGAAGTATTTGTGAAGATGCCTGTTATCCATACAGAAATTCATGACGTGACAAATGAAATCACTTTTAATGGGGAATCAACAGAAATTAAAGGCCAGCATATTGAAGAGGTCATTGAAAAAATCCGCGATAAAAATACTTCTAATGATGTGGAAATTATTGGCGTCTATCCTAAATTATTTAGAGTAGATGATATTCATGAAGTCAGCGATCCGAAAGAAATGGTTGCGACTCAGAGTCTTGCGGTTGAGGCCGGTGTAATTACGACCAATCGTTCACTGCTGATCAACACATTGAAATGTGTCGAATCATGCGGTGTAGAAGTACTTGATGTTTATTCTGATGCCTATAATTATCAGAATATCTTGACACCTACTGAACTTGAACTCGGTGCTTGTGTGATTGACATCGGTGATCAGCTGACACAAGTTGCTTTTTATGAACGTGGAACATTGTTTGATGCAGACAGTATTCCGGTGGCAGGAGCACATATTACTGCAGACATCGCTCAAGCATTGAACACCTCTTATGACAAAGCAGAGAAGATTAAAGAGCAGTATGGTCATGCATTTTTCGACCTTGCTTCTGAACAGGATGTCTTCCATGTTGTACAAAATGACAGCAATGAGGAAGTGGCATTCAATCAGAAAGAGCTGAGTGATTTTATTGAAGCACGTGTCGAAGAGATTTTCCTTGAGGTTTTTGAGCTGCTTCAGGAAATGGGAATTGATAAAATTAATGGCGGCTTTATCATTACTGGTGGTTCAGCTAACCTTCTAGGAATTAAGGAATTGTTGATGGACATGGTCAATGAGAAAGTCAGAGTACATGTACCTTCTCAGATGGGTATCAGAAAACCAGAGTTTTCATCATGTATCTCTACAATTTCAAGTGGCATTAGCTTTGATGAGCTCCTCGATTATGTTACAATTAATAATCATGAAACTCATAGTGAAGAACTGACTATCGACCAGGATATTAAACCAAAACAAAATCCACTAGACGGTTTCTTCAAGAGAAAAAAACAGGTAGATGTTAAGCCTGGAGAAACTGTTACTGTAAAAAATGATAAACATGATAACACAGATGATTTAAATCAGCAGGAAGATCAACCGAGTATGATGAAAAAAATTATGAAATCATTATTTGAATAATCGGCCATATAGTATAGGAGGAAATATTAATGTTGGAATTTGAACAAGGCTTTAATCATTTAGCAACACTCAAAGTCATCGGTGTCGGAGGCGGCGGGAATAACGCGGTCAACCGAATGATCGAGCATGGGATGAATAATGTAGAATTCATTGCAATTAATACTGATGGCCAGGCACTAAATTTATCAAAAGCTTCATCAAAAATTCAAATTGGTGAAAAGCTGACTCGTGGTCTTGGTGCAGGTGCTAATCCTGAAATCGGGAAAAAAGCTGCTGAAGAGTCCAGAGAACAGATTGAAGACGCCATTCAAGGTGCTGACATGGTATTCGTCACTGCTGGTATGGGCGGTGGTACTGGTACTGGCGCAGCACCAGTTGTAGCTAAAATTGCGAAAGAGATGGGCGCACTGACTGTAGGTGTTGTCACTCGCCCATTCTCATTTGAAGGACGTAAACGTCAAACACAAGCAGCAGCTGGCGTTGAAGCAATGAAAGCAGCTGTCGATACATTGATTGTCATTCCTAATGACCGTCTGCTTGATATTGTCGATAAATCTACTCCGATGATGGAAGCATTCAAAGAGGCGGACAATGTATTACGTCAAGGGGTTCAAGGTATCTCTGACTTGATCGCAGTATCCGGTGAAGTCAACCTTGACTTCGCAGATGTTAAAACAATCNNTTGATGGGGATAGGTGTTGCCTCTGGAGAAAACAGAGCGATGGAAGCAGCTAAAAAAGCCATCTCATCTCCATTACTTGAAACATCAATTGTCGGTGCTCAAGGTGTCCTGATGAATATTACAGGCGGCGAATCACTTTCACTGTTTGAAGCACAGGAAGCAGCAAACATTGTACAAGATGCGGCTGACGAAGATGTGAACATGATTTTCGGTACAGTCATTAACCCTGAACTTCAGGATGAAATTGTAGTCACGGTGATTGCTACAGGTTTCAACGAAAAAACAAGTGCACGTTCAGTAAAACCTCAAACGTCATCATTCAATCAAAACCCTGTAAGAGAAATGAAAGAAGAGCGCCAGGATACATCTGTACAACAACAGCAGACGCCATCTTCTAACGACGGGGATCTTGATGTACCAAGCTTCTTACGTGATCGTACGCGTTCACGCCGTTCAAGAAGATAATAATTATGATTGAAGCTGGGACCAACGTCAGATTTCTTCTTTGAGAAAGATGACGGTTTGTGTCTCAGCTTCTTTTTTTAGGAGGTTCTTGTGATGAAGTTTGAACAAAGACCGCTCTATTTGGCAGTTGATAATGACAGAACAATCGGCATAACGGTTCGAACAGGCGGCTTTAGTCCTTATCCTGAAGATGCAATGAATATGGCGCATTATATTGATGACCGTCCATCAAATGTCATCAATAATCAGCAGCAGCTGGCAGATGCAATATTGTTTCCGAGGGAGGACTGGGTATTTCCTGTGCAGACACATGGCAATCGTATTACTGAAGTGACGCCATCACATCGCGGAATCAATATCGATGGTATGACAGAGAAGCTTTACGGATACGATGGCTTATGGACACTGGACAAAAATATTCTGCTGACAATGTGTTACGCAGACTGTGTCCCCGTGTATCTATATTCTTCTGTTGACAGCTATATCGCATTAGGTCATGCAGGATGGAGAGGAACTCTTGGAATGGTAACCGGGGAATTAATCAATGCGTACCGTTCCCCTGAACAACTGGTATGCATCATAGGGCCATCCATCTGTCAAGCGTGCTATGAAGTCAATGATGACATTAAACGCCAGTTTGACCAGCTGCCATTTAATGTTGAACCGTTTTTCCAACGAAACGATGATGGCCTATATAATGTCGATTTAAAAGCATTGAATCGTGAAATCGCATTGTATCATGGTGTAAAGTCAGAAAATATATATATTTCACCTATATGTACGGCGGAACATGATGATTTATTCTCTTACCGGAGAGAGCAGGGAAATACAGGGAGAATGCTTGCATTTATAGGAATGAGGAATAACAATGACAGTTAAAGAAAATTTACAACAGATTAATGCCGAGCTGGATAATAGTCTGCAAAAGAGCAATAGTCGTCCTACTGTAATTGCAGTAACAAAATATGTTACAATTAATCGAGCTAAGGAAGCGCTTGATGCAGGAATTCAACATTTCGGTGAAAATAGAATTGAAGGATTCAAAGAAAAAAAACTGGCTCTGCCGGATGGAATATTTCATTTCATCGGCTCACTTCAAACACGCAAAGTCAGAGAAGTAATCAACGATATTGATTATCTTCATTCACTGGACAGAATGTCGCTCGCTGAAGAAATTGAAAAACGAGCCGATCACCCAGTCAAATGTTTTATTCAAGTGAATATATCTGGTGAAGCATCTAAACATGGCCTATCGCCTGATGAGGTGATTCCATTCGTTCAGTCATTGAGTGGATTTCAACGGATTCAAATCGTTGGTCTGATGACGATGGCACCTTTAATTGAAGATGAACAGCAGCTCAGAATATATTTTGCGTCTTTAAGAGAATTGAAACAAGAAGTGGCAGCATTAAATCTTTCCAATGCACCGTGCACTGAGCTGTCTATGGGGATGAGTAATGATTTTGCGATTGCAGCTGCAGAAGGTGCAACATTTGTTAGAATTGGGACTAAGTTAGTTGGGTAGGAGGATACTATGGCGATTAAAGATGTGTTTAAAGGATTCTTTGTAGTTGAAGATGAAGATAATGATAATGATAATGAAATCTACAGCAGTGAAGATACGCGTGATGCCCGTCTTAGAGAAGAGAAAAAAGTGGTTCAGGAAAAAGTAGCGAGAACCGAACCTAAAAGACAATTTAAACCAACGGAGAAAAAAGTCGTGACTAAACCTAATGTAGTCAATATGAGACAGGAAGTACAAGCGAATTCAAAAGTTTGTCTGTTTGAACCCCGTGTATTTTCTGATACACAGGATATTGCGGATGAATTGAAAAATCGTCGTGCGACACTAGTGAACTTACAGCGGATCGATAAAATCTCTGCTAAGCGAATCATTGATTTCTTAAGTGGAACTGTCTATGCGATCGGCGGTGACATTCAGCGGATCGGTCAAGATATATTCCTTTGTACACCAGATAATGTAGAAGTGGCTGGAAGTATAACAGAAATGCTGGAAGCACCAGATAATAGAGAAGAAGGATAGGAGAAAATATGCCCCAAGAAATCGTCATACCTATTTTTAGGTTTATATTAATTTTACTGCAGATTTACTTTTATGCGATGATAGTCTATATATTCATGTCATGGGTTCCAGGAGCTAGAGAATCGTCTGTAGGCAGATGGCTCGCGAAAATTGTTGAACCTTATTTAGAGTTCTTTAGAAGATTTATACCACCTATCGGAATATTTGATTTATCTTCAATCGTGGCATTAATTGTTTTTAATTTTTTCCAGAACGGATTAATTGCTCTTTTTAACCAGTTCATCGTACCGTTACTTTACTGATACTAAGCTGATGATGAATAATCTCAATTTATTGAGATTATTTTTTTATAGAAAGCTGAGGAGAATCAAATGAATTTATTACAGCATTTCAGGCATGAAGAAAAAGAAACAGTTAAGGAAATGATGCAGTTCTGTGAACGGGCAGACGCCACATATTCACCTATATTGACACATTTCCTGGACCCGCGTGAACAATATATACTCACAGTTACAGCAAAACAGTTTGCCGGCCTTACCGTCCACATTTTCGGTGGTGATGATCAAGCAGAACGATGCCGTGCCATCGTCGCTCCTGATTATTATGAACCCAGTGAGGAAGATTATGAGATAGGGGTGCTCGAACTCAATTATCCAGATAAATTTGTCACATTGACGCATCGCAACTTACTGGGTTCACTCATGCAGACTGGAATTACAAGGGAGCAGCTCGGTGATATTAGGACTGGAAATAAAATACAGTTTGTTTTGACAAAAACAATGGAATCTTTTATGATATTAGAATTGACACGTATCAAGAATGCGACTGTCAGCTTACACGCCGTTCCATTCAATGAACTGATTCCATCTGAAGAAGATTATAAGCAGATTCAAACGACTGTCTCCAGCTTAAGACTTGATAACATCGTTCAGCAAATCACTAAATCCTCACGAGCAGCGGCTCAAAAAATGATAGGGGCTGACCATGTGAAGGTGAATCATACAGTCATCACTAAAACAAGTTTTACTATAGAAGAACATGACTTATTATCAATTAAAGGGTATGGACGTGCCAAGATCACGCAGATCGGTGATCGAACGAAAAAAGATAAAATCAGAATCACGATAGATACATTATTCAAATAAGAGGTGAACCTTATGGAGTATTCTCCACGAGATATTGAATTAAAGCAGTTCAATATTGTCCACAAAGGACTCAATGAAAATGAAGTAAGAGATTATTTGCGTGAATTAAGCAATGAACTGGAGAAGCAACGCGAAGAAAAAGCGATGCTGCAGCGTATGATCGATGATAAGGATGAAAATATCAATCGTTTCCGTGCTGTTGAGAATACAATCGGTGAGGCGCTGGTCGTAGCACAGCGCGCTGGAGATGAAATTAAAGCAGCGGCTGGTATGCAGGCGGATGTCATTATCAAAGATGCCCAGAACCATGCTGATCAAATCGTCAATGATGCGATGCAGAAAGCTCGTGAAATTAGTTTTCAGACCGAAGACATGAAACGCCAATCCAAGATTTTCAGAGCACGGTTCAGCATGCTGGTTGAAGCACAGCTGGATTTACTGAAAAATGAAGACTGGGATTACTTATTAAATTACGATCTTGAAACAAAACCTATTGAACAAGCACCGTCAAATGATGTAGAATCAGAGTAATAGTTAAATAGCAGAACCGTTTTATAGATGAATGGTATTAAAGCGAGCTGAAGATAGTGTGAGTTCAGCATACAGATCTATAAATGCATCAATCTGCTGTTCAATTCAATAATGAATGAAGTGAACTCTAAGCTGAGTTAAACAAGGTGGTACCGCGGAGCGACTCGTCCTTGTCTATTAGTTTGGAGTTTTTTTATATCAAAAAAATCAATGGAGATGAAATTATGGACTACAAAGACACGTTATTAATGCCGAAAACTGCTTTCCCGATGCGCGGCGGTCTGCCGAACAAAGAACCTCAAATTCAAGCAGAATGGGAAAAGCAGGACTTATACGACCGAATACTAAAAAAAAATGAAGGGAAACCTTCTTATATTCTTCATGATGGCCCTCCNNCGGTCAGATTCATATGGGACATGCACTTAACAAAGTCATCAAAGATTTTATTAACCGCCATAAGGCAATGACTGGTTACTATACACCGTATGTTCCGGGCTGGGATACACACGGTCTGCCGATTGAACAGGCACTCACTAAAAAAGGGGTCAACCGTAAAGAGATGAGTGTCGCTGAATTCCGTGAACTATGCAAACAGTTTGCACTCCAGCAGATTGACATGCAAAAAGCAGATTTCAAGCGTCTTGGTGTCAATGGAGACTGGAAAAATCCATACATCACTTTAAACGAGTCGTTTGAGGCTCAGCAAATTCGTCTGTTCGGAGATATGGCGAAAAAAGGGTATATCTATAAAGGGAAGAAACCTGTGTACTGGTCTCCTTCTAGTGAATCATCATTAGCAGAAGCAGAAATTGAATATCAAGACAAAGTGTCTCCTTCCATCTATGTTGCTTTTAAAACAAAAGATGGTAAAGGGCTTGTAGATGATGATGTTAAGTTTGTCATCTGGACGACAACACCATGGACACTGCCGGCTAACGTAGCGATTGCTGTTAACGCTGACCTTGAATATGTTCAAGTAGCGGTTGATGGTGGCTCATTCATTGTCGCACAGGCATTATTAGACGATGTCTGTGAAGCAGTGGGCTGGAATAAAGACAGTGTAACCCTTCAGAAATCATTCAAGGGTGCTGAACTTGAACACATAACGACACAGCATCCTCTCCTTGAACGTGACTCATTAGTCATTCTCGGTGATCATGTAACAACAGACGCTGGTACGGGATGTGTCCATACTGCCCCTGGACATGGTGAAGATGACTTTATCGTCGGACAGAAATATGATCTTCCAGTGATTTCTCCACTGGACGACAAAGGGGTATTTACAGAAGAAGCAGGAGAATTCGAAGGCTTATTCTATGATAAAGCCAATAAAGTGATCACAGAGAAACTTGACTCAGTAGGCGCACTCCTGAAACTGGAATTCTTTAGTCATTCTTATCCACATGACTGGCGTACGAAAAAACCAGTGATTTTCCGTGCAACCCCGCAGTGGTTCGCATCTATCAATCAAGTACGTCAAGATATACTTGAAGCAATTGAACAGACTGAGTTCAAAGTTGACTGGGGTAAAACACGTATTTACAATATGATTCGTGACCG
>DJUI01000112.1:0-2892 GCA_002438305.1 Staphylococcaceae bacterium UBA6286
CAGCTAAGTAGCGCTTGAAGAAATTCGGATATTCCCCTCGCGCATGAACATCTGTATAGAGCAGATTCATCTGATTATCCACTTGAGCTTTACGAACATCTTTCGGATCACATGTATTTGGATAAAACAGCATTCTTGCAAGCATACAGCCCATCTGTGCCTCGGGATTGATCTCTTTCAGTTTCTTTGTTGCCAGACTAGATGCGACCAATTGATGGTGCAATGCTTGATAAGCCGACTGCTTTGGATTTTCTTCAAGATTGCTCAACACACCACCACCAGTAAATGGTGAGATGTTGATGATTNNATGATATTAATTTCATTGAACGTCATCCAGTATTTAACCTGACCTTTGTAACGGTTGAATACTGTTTCAGCATATCTTACAAAATGATCGATTGTGTCACGACCTACCCAGCCGTTATATTTCTCAATTAAGCCGTACGGTGTTTCGTAATGGCTGAGCGTTACAACCGGCTCAATATGATATTTCTTCAGTTCTTTGAATACATCGTCATAGTGTTTCAAGCCCGCTTCATTCGGTTCAGCGTCATAACCATTCGGAAATATACGTGACCAGTGGATGGATAACCGGAATGCTTTGAAGCCCATTTCGGCAAACAGTTTGATGTCTTCTTTGTACGTATGATAGAAGTCAATGCCTTCTCGTTTCGGAAATCGTCCTGAATGCTCGCCGGCAAGGACTTTCTTAATGACGTCGCTCGTAACTTCCATATGGTTATCTTTCGTCCGCTGTTCTTTCGGAATATATTCTACAAAGTCAGCGGCAGACAACCCTTTACCGTCTTCGTCGAATGCGCCTTCGATTTGGTTTGCTGCAGTAGCGCCGCCCCATAGAAAATCATCTTGAAATCCTGTAATAGTTTTCATCATCATTCCTCCTATTGATTAATCCAGCCGCTCATCAAATGACTGCCCGACTTTCTTGCCGAATGATAGACCTTTACCCATGACTACTGTTTCTTCACCGTTCATCTCGACGGTGACCACATTGTTATTCAAGATCTTCTGAATGATCATACCTCATCCCACCTATTTCAATATATTGAGATAAGTGTAAATCAAATAGGGGGAAAAAGAAATAGCTGGTCGACTGCCCATTATCATTCGTTAAAGACGCGCTCTGCCACATTGATAAACATCTCAAAGCCTACCTTGAAGCTATCTTCATCAATTTCAAAGCGTGGATGGTGATGCGGGTAACGTGCTGACGGATCTTCCAGTCCTGCGCCGATGAATGTATAGCCGCTTGGCACGATATTGCTGAACGCACTGAAGTCTTCACCGCCCATCATCGGTGGTTCGGATACGACACGCTCTGGATACAATGATTCCGCAATGTCTCTGACCCTTTCAGTCAATTTTTCATCGTTGTGAACAGCATCATAGCCGCGGTGATACTTGAAGTCATAACTCGCCCCGTACATGTCACACATACTGGCAATCATACGTTCCAGCTGGCGTTCGATGAGGTTCCGCGTTTCATCAGTCGTGGTCCTTACTGAGCCTTTTAAGACCACTTTGTCTGGAATGACGTTCTCTGCACCGATGACCCCTGCTTGAAACACCGTATTCGAAATCACTGCTGAGTCATAAGGGTCCATCTGTCTTGAAGTGATTGTCTGAATAGCCGCGACGAACTGGCTGCCGATGACAACGGGATCCACACAGAGATGCGGCTGGCTGGCGTGGCCGCCTCTCCCTTGAACAGTCAATTCGTACAGATCTGAATTCGCACTCGCAGGACCTGCTTTGATATCTATCAAACCGGTATCCATTATAGACCATAAGTGATGACCGTATATAAAATCAAAATCATCAAAGTAATGGGTCGCAACCATCTCTCTTGCGCCGCCTGGAATCAGTTCCTCGGCATGCTGGAAAATACAGTGGATCTCATTCATCAATTGATCATGATGATCATTGAAATAATGAGCAGCCCCGAGCAGCACTGCCGTATGACCATCGTGGCCGCACGCATGCATCTTCCCTTTGTTCTGTGACTTAAATTCTAGATGATCGCACTCTTCTTCAACCGACAGGGCATCGATATCAGCTCTTAAGCCGATCTTCTTGCCCTGTCCTTCATTGAACACAGCAACTGTGCTTGTCTCCGTCAGATGAACCACTCGACAGTTTTGCATATCCGCTAAAATGCTGTGGATATACTTCGCTGTTTCATATTCTTCAAATGACAGTTCAGGATGTGCATGGAGATGTCTTCTATAAGTAATCACGAGCTCTTTATAGTGATCATAGGCATTCATATCATTGACCTCCTAAATGAATCGGTCCACCCGGCCCAACCGGGATACCGAGGTAGTACCATACTAATAACAGAAGCGTCCAGAATATCCCGAATCCAATGGAATACGGCATCAGTGCCGCAATCAGCGTACCGAGCCCGATATCTTTTTCGTATTTCTGTGCAAATGATAACAGCAGCGGCATGTATGGCATCATCGGCGTAATCGGGTTCGTGATGGAATCACCGACACGGTAGATGACTTGCGTGAATGCCGGGTGGAAGCCGAGCAGCATCATCATCGGAATGAGGATCGGCGCAAGAATCGCCCACTTGGCGGACGCACTACCCATCAACATATTGATGCCGGCTGACAGAATCAGTATCCCGATGATCAAGACGAAACCGTTCTGACCTTCCAGCAGCTCAGCACCCTTAATTGCTACAATCGTACCAAGATTACTCCAAGTAAAGAACGCCAGCATCTGTGCTGCAAAGAATACGATGACGATAAAAGAACCCATGGAACTCATAGAATCCGCAAGCATATCAGCAAAGTTCTTAGAAGAACGCAGTGCCCCCGCCATAATTCCATAGACGACGCCAGGCACCAGGAACAGCACAGT
>DJUI01000112.1:2997-3265 GCA_002438305.1 Staphylococcaceae bacterium UBA6286
ACTGATATTTGCGTAGAGCATCGCCTTACGTTCACGAGGCGTCACATCATCACTTTCTTCAACCTTCGCTGCATGATAAGGACCAAATCTCGGAATCGTAATTTTTGTCGTCACATACCAGCCGACGATTAACAGTAAGAACGTCGATGCACAGAGGAAGTAATAGTTCATTGCAGCATTGACTTTAACACTACCATCAATCAGCTCTGTCGCAGGTTCTGTAAATGATACGATCAATGCATCAGTCATCCCGATCAACAGGCTGGCT
>DJUI01000112.1:3342-8231 GCA_002438305.1 Staphylococcaceae bacterium UBA6286
GGGTGATAGCCGAGCTTGATGAACACAAGCGCTGCAATCGGTGGAAGAACGATCGGCGCCGCATCCCCGGCTGCATTACCGAGAATGGCAACAAAGATAATAATAGGAATAATGATTTTCTTCGGTGTTTTTTCAATCGTGTATTTCATGACTGTTTCAAAGTAACCGGTCTTTTCAGCAATACCAACACCAATCATTACGACCAGTACTAATCCTAGTGGTGGAAAGGTTGCAAAGTTCTTCACCGCTTCAGAGATGATGCGGGCAATGCCATCTGCGTTAAGTAAGTTAACGGCTTTTACAACTTTTCCATCAGCAGGATTGACCGCTGACACACCCATTGTGCCGGTGATGAATGAAGCGGCTAGAATCAAGACGCACAAAGAGATAAAGATCACGACCGGGTCAGGCAGTTTATTACCCGATTTTTCGATTACATCAAGGAACTTGTTCATCATACTTTTTTTTTCAATGTTTTCGTTCATAAGTCATCTCCTTATTTTTCAGAATATTTTGTTAGTTACCATCATAGAGATAAATGCAGTTAGTTTCAATGACTTTTTAGGAATTTATACATTGTATATTTAAAAAATAGATAGAAAACGATTACATCATAAATAGTATAGAAAACAACCTCTTCATGAACTATTTTAGGCCAAATAAAAATAACCTACTCTATCGAATAGGTTATTAAATCCGTCTATGCACGCTGCAGTGATTCGCTTGTATAATTGAAGAATCTGAAGAATGGGTGTTCAAGCATATGTCTGATGAAATAATCAATACCCCATCTGCCTGAGTTATAGCCACCCATTAATATCAATACACTGAGAATAATGTAGAGCGGGTTGACAGAGATCGCACCGGCAAACAAGAACATGAAATTCATCAGCAGACCTACCAACGCTGCCACCGGAGTGAACAATCCGATGATGAGCAGAATACCTGCCGTCACTTCAGCGAACGGAATTAAGACGTTGATTAAATCTGCCTGAGGCAAGACAATGTTTTCAATAAATGCATTAAAAGTTGGGTATTGGACATGACCGTCGAATGTCATGACCGGATTTTTAATGACATTTTTGAGGAAACCTGATGAATCGAAACCATCAGTATACTTATGGATGCCGCTCATTAACCATCCATAACCAAGATAAAGACGTGCGACCAGTAAGAGCATTCGAGCAATCAGAAGTGTCTGTAACCAATGAATCATATCAATGCCTCCTTGTTTTTCTTTCACCCTTATTATATAGCAGCAGCGCGGTTTTTTATATTATTATGTGAATTAATTCACAAAGTATTAACAAACTATTCATGAATTTAAAACAGGAGGAAATGGATGGAAAAATAAGTGTTTTAAATCTTCCGATTATTGTATAATGTAATAAAAATAGTGATTATATCTTTGAACCATCTTCAGAAAGAAGGACGGAATCATGCCGAAACCCATTCGTCGCAATTTAATCATTGCTTTTGTAATTTTTCTAATATTAATTGTTCTTGCCTATCAGATCAGTATGCCGGATGACCCATTGGTTGGTGTATTATTAATAACATTTTTAGCAGCATGCATGCCTATCGCATACATCGATGAATATGCAGGATACTACAAAAAGCAAGCCACTGATCCAGAGCTTGCGTATAGATGGCAGAAACGCGCAAATCTCTTAACACTATTACTCAGCAGTTTATTTATCGGACTCTTTTTAGCTGCTGACCATTATCTGCCGGATTCTCATTTATCATTTGCAGGGATATACGGTTCAATGACAGGACTCATTATTGGCACTCTCATAAAACTATCTTCAGCACGTTCAGAATACAAAACCTACTGCCGGCAGCAGAAGAATGCGGAAACATAAAAAACTCCTTGTGATTTCATTCATCCATCACCGCGGATTTTTTATAGTGTTTTAAGAGCAATGACAGTATTCCGGCTCTATTGATTTGACATTATTGATGACAGCACCTATACTATGTCTAACTACTTTGTAATGCAAAGTAGTTAGTTTTACCAGCACTACCTTGCATTACAAATTAGTGGGGTGAATCGATGAGCATCAGAACTCAGCTCCTTAAAGGGCTGCTGGACGCCTGCGTCCTTTCAATCATCAAAGAAAAAGAAATCTACGGTTACGAACTGTCACAGAAACTCCTGGATTCAGGTCTCGGAAATATCAGTGAAGGCACCATCTATCCTGTACTTCTACGTCTTCAGAAAAAAGAGCTCATCACCAGCGAAATGCGTGAAAGTGAGCTCGGACCTAAACGTAAATATTATTTCATCACCAAGTCAGGTATTCAGGCACTTGAAGAAATGACAGAAGAATGGAATGAGATTCAAGGGCCCATTACTGAGCTATTGAACCATAATGAAGCTATCACCTCTATGTGTTCAAAAAAAGCGGATCAGGAGGATTAGATGATGAAATTGACTTCTTCATCCATCACGATGGGTGTTGCATTCGCCATAAGTATGAGTATTGTGTTTTACCAGAGCTTAGGCATTTCCGGTATTGCTATAGGTATAGTGTTTGGATATTCAATGGCAATGGCTTTTGCACAAGATGAAAAAGAAGAGGAGGAAAACGATGAAGACGAGTGAACTGATCGAACTCAATAATGAAAAAAGAGAATTACTGACTGAGGACAATAAAAGAGAATATGAAAAAGTGCTGCTGTACTTGCGGTTGGAATGGCGTCTCAGCAATCATGCTACTGAGGAACTGCTTAACGACCTGCTTGATCATCTGCTGGAAGCGCAGCAAAATGGAATAACGACTGAAGAATTCTTCGGTCATGATACAGAAGGATTTGTAAAAGATTTAATAGCAGAACTACCGGTAGAAAGCAGACGGAATACAACTGCACTGCTGAGCATAGTGACGATCATGCCTTTGGGCTTTATGTTAGTTGTGAATGGTCTAGCGGACTTCATTAGTTCATTTTTCATCGAATCAAAACCCATTGATGTCGGTGCGTTTGTTGTCAGCTACATCTTATTGATCACTTCATTCCTGATCATGCTCAAATACGTCATACGCTATCTCAAGAAAGATGAAATGGATGCAACGGGTGAAGCTTCTAAAAAGAATCGGTTGTTACAATTTATTCAGCTCTATTTATTGAGTGCCATTGTCTTTGCACTATTCATCTTGCCTCTCGTCTTCCTCCATACCCCTTTCGTCTATGACATCCCCTGGTATATCAATGCGATAACAGGCGGAATCATACTCATGGTTATGTATGTCATCTTAAAGAGAAATTAGAAAGAATGNNAATCCCTGCACATCCATGCAGGGATTCTTTCTACAATGCTGTCTTTGTCGCCACTAAAAATTCATACAGTCCTGTCAGGTCATCCAGCTGTTGGTTGCAACTCCTGCTGTCGTGACAGATGTAGTTACCGTTCTTTGTATAAGTACCGTCTCCCGCAATCTTAGTCGTTGCGAGAAACATCGATACCTTGCTGTCGTTCTTACAGATCGGACAGATGCCTTTGTTGACGCTTGGTGATAAGTCACCGTATAGCCCTCTCAGTTCACCTTCGTGGTAGAAGATGATGAATTTCTTCTGCTGACCTGCATCATTCCAGCCGATATAAGTCGATTCGGTGAGATCGTAATCCGCCCAGTTCGGATACTTCAGCTTCTTCACTTTCTTGAAGAGCTTATCCAGCTGCTGATTGGACGGTACTTTGAATGGTTCAACGTAAATCTTCAGCAGTTCCAGCTGTTTATCCAGCTGGTGCCTCGTCATCGTGCGGTCCATCATCACATTCAAGAATGCTTCCACTTCAGGCAGTGATTCCGTGAAAATCTGCTCAACACTTTCCTGGATCAGACTCTGGTAAGTCTCAATCATCTTCGGGTCATTCATCGTCTGGTATGCTCTCATCAAACGCAGACTTTGACGCTTAATACCGATATATTGGTAAGGCAGTATGTTGTTCATTAAAGTCAGTCCTTGTATTATGGCTTGTGCATCCATTATATCATTCAGCACTTAATAACTAATAGCAACATGACGTCAGTCAAATAAAAAGATTTAAGTACCACCTCACTAAAAGAAGTGACCATCCTTATCAGTTAGTCACTTCTTCTTTACTTCTTCAGTTGTTCTTAAACATTCTGCAATGTGTCCACATCTCCGACATTTCCCAGGAAAACGATATACGGAATGCCTTTATACTTAGCTTCTTCGCCTGTCAGCCACACTTTTGTCAAGTATTTGCCCGATGATCTGCCTGGAACCAGCAATGACCGTTAAAAGAATTATGAAACTTTAACTGCTCGTGCGTTGCTTATATTGCCGGACTTATCTTTCAAATATACTTTAAGCTGTGTGCCTTTTTTCTGTTTGGTGATTTTCACGTTAATGATACCTTTAGAAGTAACAGAACTAGACAACCAAAGCTTCCCTTTCTTATACACTAAGACTTTAGATGAAGCTTCGCCTTTACCAGTAATTGCAACGGACTTAGTCGTCACCTTATTAATGCTCGGCACCACAGGAGCTATTTTATCAATTACTTTTGTGGTCGCTGTCTTACTCTTAACATTTTTATAGACAGTATATACCGAAATTTTAGTTCCTGCTTTTTGCTTAGCAATTTTTAATGAATACTTACTATATTTGGCCTTACCTTGGGCAATCACTTTCTTATTAGCCACTACATAAACTGTACTATAAGACTTCGCCTTACCACTCACAGTAGTAGAATTATTGCTGATAGTATTAATAGTCGGCGTAGTATTTGTTACAAGTGGCTTTGTTGTTGGCTTCTCTGTTGTCGGACGTTCTGTTGTTGGTTTTTCTGTTGTTGGCTTCTCTGTCGTTGGACGTTCTGTTGTTGGCTTCTCTGTCGTTGGACGTTCTGTTGTTGG
>DJUI01000112.1:8259-9226 GCA_002438305.1 Staphylococcaceae bacterium UBA6286
TTATCATCAGATCCAATATTAACATCCAAAAAGCTGTAATCCTTTGTTCCTACCCAACTTAATACCTGATTATTGCTGATGCTCAGATTATTGTCAGATGTGTCATACGCCGATACTGTCACAACTCTCCATGTTCCTGTTTCAGTGGCATCTGTCACAGTTTTTTCAACCTGGTAAGTGCCAGAACTTACATAATTGGCTGTAAGGTATTCGTCTTTTTCTGTTTGAGGGCTTCTCAGTGAAAGACTAACTCTTCTTATCCCGACATTATCTGTAGCTTTTATGGTGTAGACAACTTTTTCTCCTAATTTTGCCTATTTTTTATTCACTGAAATAGTTTGGATCACTGGTTTCTCCACATCAGCAGCCGCTTCAGCGAATGATCCCACTGAATTGAAGCAAAGAAGAAAAACCATTAAAACACTCATAAACCCCTTTGTTATTCTGTTCATATTATTCCTCTTTCTATGCTTTTTCATACATTTCAAATATAATGTGTTGTCATAAAATTGAATATAACCATTTTAAAGAAATCATACACTTAATTGAATTCTTTATTACTGCTGTTTTTTATCTTTCTTTTGATCATCAAAGAACTACACGAGCTGATTGCTATATCAAGAAGACAGTCCTTGAGTCGAGACTCGGTGCACTAACTGGCGGTTCATACGCTTTCAATAAAGCGACTTACGTTCTTCGTAATTATAAAATATTTCTGCCAGCTACTATACTGTGCTGTTGTAATATTGTCTGTCACCGGTGTATGGTCGATAACCTAACAATTAATAACAATCGTTCCCGTAATAACGATGGTAGCTGGCGCAAGAAACGCAGTGATGCGGGTTCCGTCAGAGGACAGTGAGATGAATCGTTTGTTTGGATTACTGGGTAATGGTGCTAGGTTTACCAGTGAGAAGTTAGGAGAAGGAATTGGCTATTTAATCGATCATCGTCACGAGATTAAAGA
>DJUI01000112.1:9291-10598 GCA_002438305.1 Staphylococcaceae bacterium UBA6286
GAGGAGCGTAGAATGACTGAACGACGCGCTGCGAAAAATATTTATGAGATGAAATACTAATAGTATCAGCATCATACTGAAAAACATCTGTTCTCTAAGTCGAGAGCAGATGTTTTTGTCTTATCTTCAGAATCATTAAACAAATCAATTCTTAAGGTTGTATTTTATTTCCTTAACTCATGAATTCAATACTTCACGCAGTTTTAAATATACTTCATCTGGAAGTTCCACACCGCTCACTCCGACAATTTCTGAAGAGACTTTATTGCCGAATTCGGCGGCTGCCACTAAAGGACGACCGGCGGCTTGGCCTGCCATTACAGCTCCTACATGACTATCGCCCGCTCCAATGGTATCCACAACTTGCTGCGGATAGCCTGCAAGCTGCGTGAAATCCCCATCATAGACAAGCACCCCGCTCGCTCCTTGCGTCACAATCACAGGGCGTCCTGTTCTCGCATTCATCTTCAGCACTGCTTTCTGCACGTCATCTTCATCCGTCAATGTCATGACTTCCTCAGCATTCAAGTGGACGATAGGAGAGAGCGCATAGACTGCTGCCAGACGGTGTTGATCTATCAAATGCCCTCTCGGACCTGGAGCAAACATAATCTGACCTTCATAATCTTGCAGTGCAGCAATGAGCTCTTGGCCATCCTTTTCCTCTACCTCAAGACCACATATGTAGACGTATGCATAGTCATCAAGGTTCAGGTTATCCAGCCAGGCAGCGCTGAAAGAATACTCAAACCCGTGGTCTGACATAAACGTACGATCGCCGTTCTCCTCAACGAAACAATAGCAGCAGCCATTATTGCCGGATAGACGAACAGTCGTCTCGATACCCTTAGCCGCTAAGTGATGCTGTACGAATTCACCATATATACCACGACCGACCGGCGAGATGAATGTGTAGGGTATCTTTAGATGATGCAATACAGAGACAACATTATAGGCACATCCACCCAGTGACATCATCTGCTCTTTAATATGGACATCCCCTTGGCTCGTCGGCAACCGATCAACATAAATGATAATATCACAAACCGTAGAACCGATAACAAGGCACTTCTTCATAGCATCACACCTTTATCTGTATTTCCTCCATTTTATTTGATTAGGTAGCCAATTGCTATAAACAAAAGGTCTTCATTCCTTGATAACTGATAGAACCTAAACAGTATCCATAAGATATCAAACACCTCAAAAGTCAGATTTGATTCTAACCTTCGGGGTGTTTTTAACCATTCTACGCTTATCTGATTTTACTTTACCTTAGTATCTTAACCTTTTAAAGGCAGCGCCAT
>DJUI01000041.1:0-2419 GCA_002438305.1 Staphylococcaceae bacterium UBA6286
ACTTCTTGATGCAGTTCCAATCTGATATTCTAAATGTGCCGGTTGAACGTCCAGTGGTCAATGAAACAACTGCTCTTGGGGCGGCTTACCTTGCAGGTCTTGCTGTAGGATTCTGGGAATCAAAAGACGAAATCGAGAACCGCTGGAGACTTGAACAGGAATTTACACCGAATATGTCTGAAGAAGATCGAGATGGTTTATATGCAGGATGGCAGCAGGCTGTTCAAGCGACTCAAGTATTTAAACCGAATCAGGCAAAATAATAGAATGTACCATGTCATTATGATACAGTATAGATAAGTTAATAATAAGCAGAGAATCGAGACTTTGAATACATTTATGTAGGAGGAGTCTCAATTTTTTTTAGGAGGAATCGTTCATGTTATTTTCTAGTTTGAATCGTCAACAAATTATTTCTAAAATGAACCGTACAGAATATGATGTAGTAGTTATCGGTGGCGGGATCACTGGTGCTGGTATTGCATTTGATGCTGCACAGCGCGGTATGAAAGTGGCGTTAGTAGAAATGCAGGATTTTGCATCAGGCACAAGTTCACGCTCTACGAAACTAGTCCACGGTGGATTACGTTATTTAAAACAGCTTCAAGTAGGTGTAGTGGCAGAAACGGGTAAAGAACGTGCGATTGTCTATGAAAATGGTCCACACGTGACGACACCTGAATTTATGTTGCTGCCAATGCATAAAGGTGGTACTTTTGGTCCTTTCACAACATCTATTGCCTTGAAAGTTTATGACTTCTTAGCAGGTGTCAAAAAAGAGGAAACAAGAAAAATGTTGTCTGTCGATGAAACGATTAACCGTGAACCACTTGTCAAACAAAGCGGACTACGCGGCGGCGGTTATTATGTTGAATATCGTACAGATGATGCACGTATGACTATTGAAGTCATGAAACGTGCTGCAGAGTTCGGTGCAGATATTATCAACTATACGAAAGCATCAGGATTTGTCTATGATACTAACGAACAAGTCATCGGTATTAACGCTGACGATTTAATTGACGGCAACAAATTCGAAGTTTTAGCTAAAAAAGTGGTCAATGCTTCTGGCCCATGGGTAGATGAAGTCCGCGGTGGAGATTACTCTAAAAACAACAAACAACTGCGTTTGACTAAAGGCGTTCACTTAGTATTCGACAGCAGTGTATTCCCATTGAAACAAGCGGTATACTTCGATACTGAACAAGACAAACGAATGATCTTTGCGATACCACGTAACGGTAAAACTTATGTTGGTACGACTGATACGTTCTATAATAATGAAAAATCATCACCGAAAGTCACACAGGAAGATAGAGATTACATTATTGATGCAATCAACTACATGTTCCCGACAGTCGATGTCACAGACAAAGATATCGAATCAACATGGGCAGGGGTACGTCCATTAATTCTTGAAGAAGGTAAAGATCCTTCTGAAATTTCTCGTAAAGATGAAATCTGGGAAAGTGATTCAGGCTTGTTAACTATTGCCGGTGGTAAATTGACTGGATATCGTCATATGGCTGAAGGTATTGTAGATTTAGTGGCTAAACGCCTTAAAGAGCAATACGGCCTGAAATTCCCTGCATCAAAAACAAAATCAACGCCAATTTCTGGTGGAGATGTCGGTGGCTCTAAAGGCTTTGAAGCATACAAAGCAGATATGATGAACAATAACCCGGCTATCGGTCTGTCAGTCGATGAACAGCTTGCGATCATTAACCGCTACGGCTCCAATGCACCACAGGTGTTAAGTATCGCTCATGCAAGTTTAGATGAAGAAATTAAAGGTCTTCCTCTGGCGTTATACAGCGAACTCGTCTACAGCATTCAAAACGAAATGGTTTACAAACCTTCCGACTTCTTCGTCCGTAGAACCGGCGCATTGTACTTTGATATCGCAACGGTATATAGCTATAAAGAGGCTGTGATTGATGCGATGGCTAAACTACTCAATTATTCTGATGCTGAGAAAGAACAATATACACATGAACTCGATCAACTGATCAAAGAAGCAGTTGAACCATCTGTTCAAGTATCAGTTGAAAATTAATAATAACAGCGTCTCAAACTTCCATTGATTTGGATGTTTGAGGTGTTTTTTTGTAGTATAATCGAGTAAAGGATGGGGATCAGCATGAAAGAACTGACAATGACATTACACGACAATCACCAAGTAGAAGTAGCCGTCTTTGAACCGGAAAATCCGATCGGTACGGTTCAAGTGCTGCATGGTATGGCAGAGCATATGGGACGTTATTACAAAATCGGGGAATATTTTGAATCACTCGGCTATAAAGTGGTAATGAATAATCATATGGGGCATGGTAAATCTGGATCAGATGATGATAGAGGGCATTTCGATCAGATTGAGACATTGGCACGTCAAGCTGAAGAAGTTCTAGAGTCATTTGTC
>DJUI01000041.1:2447-8427 GCA_002438305.1 Staphylococcaceae bacterium UBA6286
CCCGGATCGATTCGACGCGTTAATCTTAAGCGGTACAAGTTTCTATGAAGGAAGTCATAGACTCTCATTGCAGACATTGAATTCTCTGATGCTTGTTTTCGGCAAAAAAGCTAAATTGCATTCAGTTAATCAAGCGGTCATTAAACAATTCAACAAAAAGATTAAGCCTCTTAAAACTGAAAGTGACTGGCTGAGCAAAAATGAAGATAATGTGAGAAGCTTTATCGATGATCCATATTCAGGATTTGATATGTCGCTCAATGCACTGGCTGAAATATTACGGGCGATGAAGCACACCCAGAAGAAGCAGGAAATTAAAAAAATGAATCCGGATATGCCTATTCTACTTGTTTCCGGACAGGAAGATGCCTTTTCAAATTATGGTAAAGGCATTGAAAAACTGGGCCGTGCCTATAAACAGGCCGGGATGACACATGTGAGAGTACAGCTCTACAAACATTCACGGCATGAGGTATTGTTTGAATCCAATCAAGAAGAAGTGCTTGATAGACTGTTAATTTGGTTAAAAGGAATTGTCAAACATGACATATAAGATTAAACTCATTGTTATTGCCGGTCCGACAGCAGTCGGGAAGACGGCACTTAGTATAGAGCTCGCTAAGGCTGTTGGCGGGGAGATTATTAGTGGTGATGCTGTCCAAGTTTATCGTGGAATGGATATAGGTTCCGCTAAAATTACACACGAAGAAATGGACGGGGTTCCTCATCACTTAATAGATATAATGAATCCAGATGAACAGTATTCAGCTGCGCAGTTCAAGGAGATGGCAGTTCAGCTTATCGAACAGATTCATTCACGGGGCCGTGTTCCGATGATTGTCGGTGGTACCGGACTATATATTCAGTCAGTCCTCTATGATTATCAGTATCAAGATGAAGATAGTGACGAAAGTCGGCGTCTTTTGAATCATTATGAGCAACTGTCGACAGATGTCCTCTTTCGTGAGCTGGAAAGGGTGGATGCGGCTGCCAGTCAGACGATTCATCGTAATAATAGACAACGGTTACTGCGTGCTTTAATATTTAAGCAATTACATAATCAATCGATTACAACTCAATCGAAAAATCAGACAATCAGCAGCAAATATGATACGCTGTTGATAGGATTGAATATGCCCCGTGAACTGCTTTACGAACGGATTAATCGCCGGGTAGACATGATGATGTCGAGCGGTCTTGTCGATGAAGTGAAAGCATTAATGACGGCAGGATACAGCGACGCCCGGAGCATGCGGGCGATTGGGTATAAGGAGCTTATGCCTTATATTGAAGGTGAATTAACAGAAGAAGAGGCAGTAACTCAGTTGAAGCAGAATTCCAGACGATTCGCCAAACGGCAGTTGACTTGGTTTAGAAACCAGATGTCATTAGATTGGTATGATTTGACGGCAATATCCATGGCTGACATGGTTGACATATTGACGACTAAATTAAAAGGGGAATCATTATGACACAACAACACAATCTGCAGGATGCATTCTTAGACAAATACAAGAATGAAGGAACAGAGCTGACTGTTTTTTTGCTTAATGGATTTCAGATGAAAGGTATTGTTCTTGATTTTGATAAGTATGTCATACTCATCAAAGTCGGGGATAAACAAAACTTGATCTACAAACATGCGATTAGTACGTTTGTTGAATAAGTGATGATGTGACATTAATATAAAAAAGACAGATGCAGCTGCATCTGTTTTTTTTGTGCGTTATCCGTTAAACTGATACAAAGGACGTGAATGTCATGAATGAGACAAAAAGAGAAAAGGAACGAGTGGTCATTTTTGCTGTTCATCAGAAATCACAGGATGACTTTCAATTCCAGGAAACGTTGAATGAAACGCAGTCATTATGTGAAACAGCAGGTCTTGATGTAGTAGGTCAATACATGCAGAACAGAGAACGTGCTGATACAAAGACTTACCTCGGCAAAGGTCGCATAGAAGAGATTACAGAGGAAGTGTCACGTGAAGATATCTCATTTGACGTCATCATTGTCAATGATGAATTGACCACGAGCCAGTCGAGACACCTAGCTGATATTTTTGCCGTCAAGATTATCGATAGAACGCAGTTGATTCTGGATATATTTGCACAGCGGGCTAAGTCACGAGAAGGTCAGCTGCAGGTAGAACTGGCACAAAATGAATACATGCTGCCCAGACTATCAGGACATGGAATCAGCTTATCAAGGCTCGGTGGTGGTATTGGCACTAGAGGACCTGGTGAAACTAAGCTTGAGACGAATCGACGTCATATCCGTTCAAGAATCCATGATATCAAAGTGCAGCTGGAAGAAATCAAAGCGCACCGAAAACGCTACCGGGAACAGCGGAAAAAAAGTCAGATTTTCCAAATCGCACTGGTGGGTTATACGAATGCAGGCAAATCCTCATGGTTTAACCAGCTGACACAAAGCGAAACGTTCGAACAGGATCTGTTATTTGCCACGCTCGATCCGAAATCAAAAGTGATGCAGATTAATGAGGGATTCAAAGTAATTGTGTCAGATACTGTCGGATTCATTCAACACCTGCCGACACATTTAATCGAAGCATTCAGTTCGACACTTGAAGAAGCGAAATATGCGGATGTTTTGATACATGTCGTTGACCGGAGTCATCCGAATTACGATAGTCATATGCAAACAGTCAATGAGCTGCTCGAGTCACTTCAAATGGGAAGCATTCCGACTCTCACACTGCTTAATAAAAGTGACCTTATAGATTCAATTCAGGAAGATTCACATAACACACTAGTTGTTTCTTCAAGAGATCACGACGATGTGCAACGGGTGAAGACGTTAATTGCCGGGTTTGTTGAAACTCTGATGACTCCTTATCATATTGATGTTCAGCCGCATGAAGGTCGGATCATCAATCGATTGAGAGAAGATACAATGGTAACTAGTATCGAATATGACGAGGAACAGGACTTGTATCACATAGTTGGTTTCGAACGACCAGAGAGTGGCACTGTAAACAGAATATTAAAGATAGAAAAGAGCGAACAAACTGATGAATGAACAATTAGAACAATTAATTGCAGCAACAGATGAGCAGATCAGACCGATTCATGCTCAGATTGAAAGAACAGCGTTATTGAACCAAAAAAAAGTACTGGATGCTTTTCGTGAACAGCGAATCTCAGAAAGCGATTTAGTTGGTACTTTTGGCTATGGTTATGATGATACAGGTCGCGATCAGCTGGAGGCACTGTATGCTAAAGTATTCAAAGCAGAAGATGCTATCGTCCGTCCGCAGGTCATCTCAGGGACGCACGCCATTACACTTGCGTTGTCCAGTCACTTAAAGCATGGTGATGAGCTGCTTTACATTACAGGTGAACCTTATGACACATTGCTTGAGGTCATTGGTGTTAACGGTAACGGAGTAGGGTCATTGATGGATAACGGAGTCAGCTATCGCAATGTACCACTAGTAGACGGAGCAATAGATATTCAGACAGTGTTGTCGAGCATTAAGCAGGAAACTAAAGTGATAGCAATACAGCGCTCAAAAGGATATGCCAGTCGACCATCATTGATGATTGCTGAAATAGAAGAGGTATGCCGAGTGATAAAAAAACAATTCCCGGATAAGATTATTTTTGTTGATAACTGTTACGGAGAATTCGTTGAAACGCGTGAACCGATTGAAGCAGGGGCTGATTTAATTGCAGGTTCACTCATCAAAAATCCCGGCGGTGGAATTTGTAAAATCGGCGGCTATATTGCAGGAAGAAGAGAATTGATTGAACGGATCGGCTACCGCCTGACTGCACCAGGTATCGGCAAAGAAGCGGGAGCATCACTTTACAGTCTGCATGAAATGTATCAAGGATTTTTCTTGAGTCCTCATGTCGTTAGCCAGAGTTTAAAAGGAGCTGTTTTTACAGCTGGACTGCTGGAGCGGATAGGAATGCAGACGACACCTGCATTCGATGCTGAACGAACTGACTTAATTCAGGCGGTGACCTTTAACGATGCTGAGGCCATGATTACTTTCTGTCAGGCTATTCAAGCGGCATCACCTATCAATTCACAGTTTGCGCCGATGCCTGCCTATATGCCGGGCTACGAAGACGATGTCATCATGGCGGCAGGAACATTTATACAAGGAGCCTCCATTGAATTGACTGCAGATGGACCGCTGCGTGCACCATACGAGGCGTATGTCCAAGGTGGATTGACGTATGAGCACGTCAAATTGGCCATTATCCAAGCGGTTGAAACGATGATTGCAAAAGATGTTGTTCAACTAAGTAAATCCATGTAAGGTTTCCTTACATGGATTTGTTTTATTAAAAAAACTATGATAAATTATCACTAAGTTCTTAGTAGAGGAGAGGGTCATATGACGTCAGACGCGGTAAGACGCAATATGCCCGTATTTCCGATGAGTGTGGTAATGAAGTTGACTGAGCTGTCAGCCAGACAAATTCGCTACTATGAAGAACAGCAGCTGATTGCGCCGGAGCGGACAGCCGGAAATCAACGGCTGTTTTCAATGAATGATCTGGATCTGCTTCTTGAAATTAAAGTGATGCTTGAAAAAGGATTCACAATTAAAGGGATCAAGCAGTTCATTTCAGACAAGCAGGCCAATCAGTCGTCGGAGGAACAACGCCTCAGAGAACGGTTGTACAAAGACATCATCATCAAACCGAACACGACAGACGTCCCATTAAACCGTGGAGATTTATCAAGATTCTATAAATAAAACTTTGGAGGCTCACATGGCTAAATTTACGAGAGAAGATATTGTCAGATTTGCAGAGGAAGAGAATGTACGCTATTTACGTTTACAGTTCACAGATATTTTAGGAACGATTAAGAACGTCGAAATTCCGATCAGCCAGCTTAAAAAAGCTTTGGACAATGAAATGATGTTTGATGGTTCATCNNTAGATACATGGGTCATCTTCCCTTGGACATCTGACAAAGGTAAAGTGGCACGCTTAATCTGTGACATATACAAACCAGACGGAACACCATTTGACGGAGATCCGCGTGCGAACTTAAAACGTGTCCTTGCCGAAATGAGAGAACTAGGATTCACTGATTTCAACTTAGGACCGGAGCCGGAATTCTTCCTGTTCAAATTGGATCAGCACGGTGAGCCGACACTGGAATTAAATGATAACGGCGGTTACTTTGACTTAGCACCGACTGATTTAGGTGAAAACTGTCGTCGTGATATCGTACTTGAACTTGAAGACATGGGCTTTGAAATAGAAGCTTCCCACCATGAAGTAGCACCGGGACAACACGAAATCGATTTCAAATATGCTGATGCCGTGACAGCGTGTGATAACATTCAGACATTCAAATTAGTCGTTAAAACCATTGCTCGTAAGCACAATCTGCATGCAACGTTTATGCCGAAACCATTGTTCGGTGTCAATGGCTCAGGGATGCACTTTAACGTATCGTTGTTCAAAGGACCAAAAGAAAATGCATTTTTTGATGCAGATGGTGACATGCAGCTGTCTGATGATGCGCGTCATTTTATTGCGGGTATCGTGAAAAATGCACGTGGATTTACTGCCGTATGTAATCCATTAGTCAATTCTTATAAGCGACTCGTACCTGGTTACGAAGCACCATGTTATGTGGCATGGAGTGGTCAAAACCGTTCGCCGTTAGTCCGTATTCCGGCATCACGTGGGTTATCAACTCGTGTTGAAGTGCGTTCAGTAGATCCAGCAGCGAACCCTTACATGGCACTTGCAACCATTCTTCAAGCAGGATTGGACGGCATTAAAAATAAACTAGAAGTGCCGGCACCAGTTAATGAGAATATTTATGAAATGAACCGCGAGCAACGTGAATCAGTAGGAGTTCAAGACTTACCGTCAACGCTCTATACTGCCATTAAAGCAATGCGCGAAAACCCAATTATGAAAGATGCATTAGGTGAACATATTTATCGCCAGTTCATCAACTCAAAATCGATTGAGTG
>DJUI01000016.1 GCA_002438305.1 Staphylococcaceae bacterium UBA6286
AGTCTGATCCGTTAATATTGATCGTATAGCCTTCCATACTACGCAGAAAACCATCACCATAGCCGATCGGTAACGTCGCAATCGTCTCGTCATCCTGCGCTGTATAAACGCCTCCGTAGCCGACACTTTCTCCTGCGGACAGCTGTTTGACAAAACTCACAGTACTCACGAGCTGCATGGCCGGTTGAAGCTTCAGAGGTGTCTTTTCTTTGATGAATGGCGATGGATAATAGCCGTACAGACTAATTCCGAAGCGGATGGCACTGCATTCTGACATATCATAGCGCAGTGCAGCCGCAGAATTCTGACAGTGAATAAAAGGCGGCTCATCCGTCGTCTTCACCATCGTCATGAATTGGTCATACGCCTCAGCGGTCGCTGAACTGTCCATATCTGCACAGCTGAAATGTGTGAACACGCCTTCAAATACTAATTGGGGATACTGTTTAATCGCTGCAACGACGTCGCGGTATTCAGCCGCTGTATGAATACCAATCCGGTTCATGCCGGTATCAATTTTCACGTGCAGCCAAAGCGGCTTATCATTGCCATCTTCTAAAGATGACAGTGCCTCATCAAGCCAGTCTTGTCCTGGAACAGTCAATGCTACCCGGTGACGCACTGCTTTGCTGATATCTTTCGGTTCAATGATGCCCATGATCAGAATTTTGGCTTTAATGCCATGCATTCTCAGCTCAATCGCTTCGTCGAGCGTGGCTACCGCAAAAAACTCCGCGCCCTGTTCCATCAGATGGCCAGCCACTTGTACAGCACCCATCCCATAAGCATTGGCTTTGACAACAGCCATAACGGTTTTATTAGGATGCAGCCGCTGTACTGCTTTGAAGTTTTGAGCGATAGCATCTAGATCAACATTGATATAACTGGGTCGATAATATTTTGTGGTCATGTCCTCACCTCAAATTGAATTACATAGATTTTAACATAGTTTATTAACTAAGAGAAAACAACACGGTCTCATAGTTGTTCCAGTACGACGAATGCTGTTGCGACGCTTGCTGAGTGGGCGATGGTCACGTGCACTTTGTAATGGTCATCATCAATATAAGGTTTACCTTTCTCATCGTTCAAACAGCAGATTTCATTGAAGCGGAACTTGCTGCCGATACCTGTTCCATAGGCTTTTGAATAGGCTTCTTTCACCGCAAATCTACCAGCCGTGAAACTCACCCGGCGATCGTCATGTGACATGTCTTTTAAGAGCTCGATCTCTTCAGGATGCAGTATCCGCTTGATGAATTTCTCGCTCATCAAGTTTCTGATACGCTCAATTTCTATAACATCTGTTCCGATCCCTGCTATCATTGCCATCTTCTCCTCTCAAGACGCTTGACTACCTGCGCAATATCATGTTTAATCTGTTCTGCTTCATCGTCGTCAATCAAATGAATAGAAGCGCCGCCGCCCGCTGTCGTAATATCCACGGTCTTCAGCCCATAACGCTTCATAATCGGGCCGACTGTCGTTTCGACATTTTGAATCCGGGTGAACGGAATGATTGATGTCTTGTTGATAAAAACACCTTGCTGAATAATCAGTTCGTCGTCCTTGATGTCATAACGGTACTTCCTATAGGTGATGACAGGTTCAATGAGGACAAACCAGATGACCTGAACGGCTACTTCTACGAGCAGAATATAGATGACCCACATCGGAATCCAGTCGAAGTAAAAATATTTAAGCAGCCATATGCCGGTCGTCACAAGCAGTACGATTGAGGCAGCGATACTATTAGTGATCTGCCACACACGGACTGCTGAAGGATTAACGTGTTTCATATTCCGCTCCTTCCTGATGCATGAACCAAGCGTAAATACGGGCCGCATCATTAAAGTCCACTATCTTCAGCGTATTCGATGCATTGAGCGCACCTGCTGAATGTTTCACTTCAACAGTCGCCAGCCGTGCCTTTTCAAGGAAGACATTGTCCCGAATATTAACTGCGATCAGCTTGTCTTCTTTAATCAGCGCTGTTTTACTGGTCAACAGCCCGACACTGCGTATCGTAATCTGATTATCATCGATTCTATAGCCGGAGAACCGGCAGCGCATCCAGGCAGATAATCCAGTTATGACTATAAGAATCAGTCCAATGATCCACGACTTATCAAACCAATAGTATTGAACGACAGCTGTCAGTGCGATGATGAACAACCAGTAGAACTGGACATAACGTCTGAATGAACGCTTCGGAATGATTCTGTTCACTTCTTCGTAACGATAATCCGGCACGAGATGACGCATGACTTCCAGTCCTTCATCTCGTTTAATAAACGGCAGAATTTCAACCGTGCCAAGCAGNNCTGTCTTTTGCATCGCTCGTAATCGTTGCTTTGAACGATGTATATCCGAACAACTGTCTTAAGAACGACTTCTCTTCCGTCACGGCCTGAATTTGCTCGACGACTACTAGTTTTTCCTTACGCTCAAATAGACCGTGTGTGATTTTCAGACGTTCACCATCATAAGTCAGCTGGTAGTTATAATATTTCAGCGCAGTAATGATGATACCGATGAGATAGCTGATGATAAGAATCATTATAATACCACCGATCAGCCATACTAAACTCTCTGCAACCAGCTGTTCAATCGG
>DJUI01000054.1:0-894 GCA_002438305.1 Staphylococcaceae bacterium UBA6286
ATGAGACATTTGTCTGCTATAATGGATGAGATTGCATCGATTAACTCAGCGAAGCGGGTTATCAGAAATGAGGTTATGAATGAAGATCGATGATTATCGTCTGCTAGTAGCTCTGGCAGATGAAGAAACGTTAAGAAAAGCAGCGGATACGCTTTATATCTCACAGCCTGCAGTCAGTCAGCGTCTGAAATCGATTGAACAGGAGTGGGGGACGGCTATTTTTATTCGTACTAAGAAAAAACTCATCGTCACGACTAATGGCGAAATCATTTTGCAGCACGCACGCAAAATGCTGAAGGAAGAAACTAATCTTAAAGAAATGATTCAGTCGTCTGAAGGCGTTGTCAACGGAAAGCTGTCTATCGGTGTATCATCATTGATCGGCCATACGATCTTGCCGCGTGTTCTCGGTGAATATATTGAACTGTATCCTGAAGTGAAGATTCGGCTGCAGGTCGGGTCAAGCGACAGGATTATGGCAAATCGTCATGATTTCCATGTGGCAGTCATTCGAGGAATGAAAATTATGAACTTAAACAACGATGTATTGCTGACGGATAAGCATTATTTCATATATCCCAAGTCTAAAAAGAACCAGCTGCATACGCTGCCGATGATTGAATTTCAAGCTGATCCTGTCTACTTGAAGGAAATCGAGCTATGGTATACGGAACAGTTCAATCAGACTTATGCTCCGCAGATCAAAACAGATCAAATTGCAACGTGCAAAGAGCTGTTATTGTCAGGAGTCGGTGTGACTGTCCTCCCTGAAATCGTCATCGGTGATATCGATCACGACCGCTTTGCTGTCGAACTGCTTGAAGTCAATCAGCATCAGCTGCTGCGGGAAACGTATATCAGCTATGAAAATGATGTGCTCGCTCTGCCGCAGGT
>DJUI01000054.1:926-3849 GCA_002438305.1 Staphylococcaceae bacterium UBA6286
TTGTCAGTGTACTGCAGTGCATTATATTCTTCGAGTGTCAACTGGACAGGGTGCAGTTCGAGTAGTTCGAGTGAGCTGTCTTGTTCAACGATTCCTTCTTCGAGCACTCTGAAATAACATCCCGTTGCGTGAGCCGCACTCATCAATTTGACGAGATTCGGCACATCATACTTTTTGGCGATAGTGTGACATGGACCGCGGCCTTCAGTGACTTGAATGATGGCGCCGCCGAACTTGAATGTATCACCGATGGCAATGTGATCTTTTGTCAGACCGACTGTTGTAATATTTTCACCGAATGCTGCATAGTCAGGCATGTCATCAATATATGGAAGCCATAATTCATAATCCAGTTGATCATAGAGGCAGATAGCTTTATTGATGCCTCCATGGCCATGGTATGCATGCTCATCACCTTCAAGACCGAGGAAAGATAAGTATGTCGGCTGAGTAATAGGTGTTTTTGATACTGCTGTCCTTTTCGGAGGATGTGTCCCGAATACTTCTGTTTTGACTTTACCCGTACAAATTTTGACGATGTCATAATTCATGATAATTCCCCCGCTCTTTTCATTTGACTGAATTACTATATAATTAAACAATATCATTAAGTAGAAAGTTTGTGAAACTATGTTTAAGCAGCTGTTGAGTATTAAAAACTATAAGTTATTTCTGATTAATATGGCCCTTCTAGGGATGGGGCTTGCTGTCACAGTGCCATTCTTCATACTCTATGCTACTCAGGAGCTTGGAATGACGAAAGGGCAGTATGGTCTATTGATGGCACTCGCGGCACTGGCCGGATTTTTGATGAATACGTTTGTCGGGCGGATCTCTGATACGGGTCGCGTTAACCGTAAATCGTTGATTATTTTCTCATTGCTCATGGCAGCCTTCGCGTTCAGTGTCTATTTCTTCATACATAATGTTCTATGGTTCATTATTTTGTATACTATTTTCACTGGATTTGCCGCACCTGCTATGCCGCAGATGTATGCTTCTGCCCGTGAAAGCATCAACGTTTCTGCTTCCAATAAGAATGCTGTATTCGCAAACACTGTGTTACGTTCTATGTTCAGTCTTGGATTTTTGTTCGGGCCATTGGTTGGGACAGTGCTGTTAAGTAAATTTGGCTATGACGGGCTGTTTGGTGGGACCATTTTATTGTACTTGATCGTATTAGTATCCATGATACTCTTATTCCGCGATGTGACAACGGAACGCCCGACACGAACGCAGAACTACATAGAACCAGTAGCACCTAATTTGTTGAAAGACATGTACTTACTGATACCGTTTCTTGCATTTGTCATGCTGCATGTCGGTCAATGGATGTATACGCTTAACATGCCGCTGTTTGTTACAGAATACTTGCAGGAATCCGAAAACAATGTCGGATATTTAGCGAGTTTATGCGCAGGACTAGAAGTTCCTTTTATGATTATTCTTGGTTTATTGGCAAGTCGCTTTCAAACGAGAACATTATTGATGATTGGAGCACTTCTTGGGGGAGGCTATTATTTCTCAATCGGATTGTTTGATTCAGTCATGGCGATGCTGATCGGTCAATCGGCACTTGCTTTCTTCCTCGCCATTCTGCTTGGATTAGGCATCAGCTATTTTCAGGACATTCTTCCTGACTTTCCGGGTTATGCATCGACGTTGTTTTCGAATGCAATGATTGCTGGTCAATTGATTGGGAATTTGCTTGGAGGCGTTATGAGTGATATGGTCGGTCTAGGAAATGTATTCTATGTTTCTGCAGCGTTCATAGCAGTTGCCTTTGTGCTATTGATATTTACTAAACCTGTTAAGATGGAGGACGTCATATGGCAACATTAATATGGCTGTTGATAATCGCCGCATTTATTTTAGCCTTTGTTGCTTTAGTGGTACCTGTGATACCTGGCATATTGATGATGTGGATTGGATTCTTTTTGTATCATTTCATGATTGATGACAGTGAGTTGTCGTGGTTTTTCTGGGTAGTGATGACCATATTGACTGTGATCACGTTAGTCAGTGATTATATCGCCGGAAGTTATTTTGTTAAACGTTATGGCGGAAGTAAAGCAGGAGGGATCACTGCAGCACTAAGTGTTCTCGTCGGTAGCTTTGTGATGCCGCCGTTTGGTGTCATCATCGTACCGTTGATTGCGGTCTTTGTAATAGAACTCATTGTGGTGAAAGAGCCTGAACGTGCAGTTAAGGCGAGTATCGGCTCACTATTTGGATTTTTAACGAGTACATTCGCTAAGTTCTTAATATTAGTCATCATGACAATATGGTTTTTAATAGATGTTTTCTAGTTCCTGGGCCAAGTAGGTTCAGGATTTTTTATTATCAGAACAAATCAAAAAAAGATTTGTCCCGATTAACACATATCAGGACAAATCCACTATCTTATTATCTACGACCCTTTTTATCACGATTCTGTCTGCCGATTTTAGTGATTTTCTTCCATTTATCCAGCTCCGCACGCTGCATCGCCTCGTTGCTGCGGCGATCCTGATAAGCAAGTTCTTTTTCGTACTTTCTGTACTGTTCATAGCGGCCAGCACTTAACAGGCCGTCTTCCAAAGCTTGTCTTACAGCACAGCCTGGTTCGTTAGTATGACTGCAATCGTTAAAACGACACTGTGTCATCAATTCCTCGACGTCAGAAAATTCTTCACTTAATCCTGTATGCTCACCCGATGACCATAGTTGAAATTCACGCATCCCGGGTGTATCTATAATAATACCACCGCTCGGAAGCAGCAGCAGCTCCCGGTGTGTTGTCGTGTGTTTTCCCTTGCTGTCACTTTCACGAATGTCATTTGTCGCCATCACATCTTGTCCCATCAACTGGTTGATTAAAGTCGATTTGCCGATACCACTTGAACCGAGTATTGTGGCAGTTTTATTGTCCGTAAGCAATTGA
>DJUI01000054.1:3859-4516 GCA_002438305.1 Staphylococcaceae bacterium UBA6286
TCAGCGGCCATAATTTCCTTTTCCAGTTCATCTGCAAGATCGGCTTTCGTCAACAAGATAATCGGTGCTGCACCAGAATCGCGTGCAGCGATTAAGAAGCGCTGCATACGATTGACATTGAAATTTTCGTTACAGCTCATTGCTAAAAATGCATAGTCGATATTAGTTGAGATTATTTGAGGTTTTGTTTCATTACCTGCAGCCTGTCTAATAAATGCTTGTTTTCTTGGTAGGACTCGTTCAATTAATGCTCTCTGTTCCCCAGACTGCAATGTCAACAATACAAAATCACCGACTGCCGGAATATCAAGCGGGTCAGTCAATATGTGCATAAATTTCCCAGGTAATGTCGCAAGGACACTGCCATGTTCGGTCATTACTTTATAGATGCCTTTTGATTGTGTTGAAATTCTACCAGGGATATAGAGTTCTTTCTGTTCTAATTGGTCGTCTGTAAATCCTAATTGTTTAAGTCGGTTCATGTCTGTCATCCTTTTTCAGTTAATAAAAAATACCCGTGGCAGCAACCACGGGCACACTGAAAAAGAATTAACGAGGCAGTGATGACCGTAATTGCAGAAACATTGTCATTGTTAATAGTCTCATAGTCATCACGCTCCTTTTTTATTATCATAGTTGACTGACAATAAGATGTCA
>DJUI01000086.1:0-6269 GCA_002438305.1 Staphylococcaceae bacterium UBA6286
TGAAAAAGTCCGGGACACAGTTAAGTGCTCCAGACTTTTTTGATTAGTTATTTATGCAGATTAATTATTGGCTTCTTTGACCTGTCCGTTAAACTGACGGTATGCTTCGTTGACTTGTCCATAATAATTGCGATTAATTTCAATGACTTTATTATCATAAATTCTATCTGCTTCAGCACGCATACCTTCATGCTGCCTTACTGCATCAGCATTGGATGTATTAGTCAACAAATCATCTGCTTCTTTATAAGATTTTTGACGTTCTTCTAGAGCTGCCTTGAGAGCGGCGTCTCTTAATTTGATTGATTGGTTGATAGATTCATCACGCGACGCTGCAGCCGGTGTTTGGGTGGATTCTGTGGATGGTAATTCCGTGGCTATATCTTCAGATGAAGGTTCTTCAGTTGCTGCTTCATTATTTTTTTCTTTTGATTCAACGAGTTCTTTTTCTTTTTTATCAAGTTCTTCCTGTGCTTTTTTTGCTTCTTCTTTGGCTTGTTTGACTGCTTCCTGCTCTTTACTGTTATTATCCGAGCAGGCAGAAAGTATTATAGAAGATGCTAATAGCACTGTCGTAATGTTAATAAAAGTTTTCATTATAAACCCCTCCATTACATTGATAATTTAAATATAACATAGGTACTTATGTGAATATAGAATATTTTATTGTATAATATTGTAATACTAATTGAAAAGCGGAGGAACAAAAGTGATAAAAATCGCATTTTTACATGAGAGAAAATCTTATTTACCCGAAATTGACGCTTATGTAGAGTTTCTGAATGAAACTCAAAAGTTTGAGGCAGTGATTGTTGAACATATAGATGAAGTTGACGACACTTTTGATATCATTTGGAAAGTGATGGGTATAGATATGAAACGCAATCATAAAGTGGGTCTTGTTCATGAATACAGCACAATGACAGTCGGTAAAAATGCGAAACTGAAAGATTTTATTAAACGAACAATCAACTGTCAACCTGACGGAAGAGTATTTCAGAGTAGACGAGTCCAGGATGCTTATAACTTCAAAGATAATGTTCCCTATATTTATCGCGATATGGGAATTCATCGCAGTTATTATAATGTTAGTAGTGAGAAGAAATTTGATTTCGTCTATGTCGGTACGATGGATCCAACCCGTCAACTGGATAAAATGCTTAAGTTCTTTAAAAGTCATCAGGATCTCAGTATTGTTTTAATTGGAACTCCAGATGAACAACTACAGGCATCTTATGGCAATCTTCCGAATGTTACTTTTTACGGGCGTGTTCCTAATGATGAGCTCCCAAAAGTAGCGGCTCAAGCGCACTATGGTTTAAATTATATTCCAGATGTTTTTCCATTCAATGAACAGACATCTACAAAACTTATTGAATATTGTGCATTGAATCTTAAAATTGTAACGACAAGCTACGAGTGGATCAATGAATTTGAACAGCAGGAAGGTGGCAGTTTCTTCAAAATTGAAGAAAACATGTCCAACCTATCAAAACAAGCTTTAGACAACTTTAATTTTGTAACTCCTGATTTAAAGAAAAAAGAATGGTCGAGATTACTGACAGATGCTGGACTGGTAGAATTTTTGACAGCTATCTATCAGAAAAATTTATTAAGAGAGAAATAATTTGGAGGATTCATGAAAAAACTGATTGTAATCGGGGATAGTGGTCATGCAAAAGTGATTAAAGATATCGCCGTATCATTAGATTATCGAATTGTTGCAGTTCTAGATGACAAATATACTGAAAGAACAGACTCTTCAATAATTTTTAGTCCTTTAATTCATCTGAATGAAATCATAAAAGAAACGAATGGAAAGTTAGTCATAGCAATTGGTAGTAATGAAATCAGAAAAAAAATGATTGAGCAGTATGACCTAGCAGATGAACAATTTGTCACATTAGTTTCTAAAGCTGCACATATTAGTCCTTCAGTGACTATTGGTTCTGGGACTGTTGTCATGCCTGGCGCAATCATTAATGCTGATGTGCATATTGGTAGACAAGTAATCATCAATACAGGGGCAGTCGTCGAACATGATAATGTTATAGGAGATTATTGTCATCTATCTCCTAATGCCACATCGACAGGTGGTGTCACTATTGAACAAGGTACTCATATTGGCGCTGGCGCTATCATCAATCCGCAAGTACATATCGGAGAATGGTGCACAGTTGGAAGTGGTGCAGCTGTGATTCATGATATTGATGGCTATACAACTGCTGCTGGTTTGCCGGCGAAAGCGATTAAATATAGAGGGCATCGCATATGAAGCTGAGTATTATTATTCCTGTTTACAACGTCGAAGACTTTTTAAGTGTGTGTCTTGATAGCGTAGTGATGCAGTCTGTACCTATGATGAGTTATGAGGTAATCATTATCAATGACTGTTCGCCTGATCAATCGTTAGCAGTCGCCGAAAAGTATCAAGCTCAATATCCACAAATAAAAATTATTTCTCAGGAAAATGGCGGTATTGCTGCAGCTAGAAATACAGGAATGAAAGCAGCAACCGGGGATTATATCCTCCTGCTTGATTCTGACGACTTTTATTCAGTTGATTTTTTTGCTGATTTATATCAGATGATTGAAGAATACAGCAGTCCAGATTTAATAATGTTTGATTTTAATTATTTTTATTCTCAAGATAACCTTCATGAACCCGTGCATCAGGTATTCAATGCTGAACACATCGAAAGTATGACAGGCAAGGATGTATTAGCACAAATTCTATCGAAAGAGCCGCTTTTTTCTTGGTACCCTTGGAGATATGCCATTAAGCGGAAAATGATAGAAGAAAATGATTTGTTTTTTGTTAAGAACAGAAACTATGAAGATATGATGTGGACACCACTGCTATATTTACATGCTGACCAAGTTGTATATTTGGAAATACCAGCTGTTGAGTATAGATTGCAGCGTCCCGGCCAAATCACAGGAACCATCAGTTACAAAAATTTGGTTGACCCAATATTTGCACCCACTTATCTAAAGGGAAAAATGAATTCGCTGCATGTATCTGCTGAACTTGAAAATAAAATTTTAAGAAATACTGCTAATAAATATTTTACTGCACCCTTCTATGCAGGTTATTTGACCACCAATGAAAGGATACAGTTAATACATGTATTAATTGATAATAAGGACCTGCTGAATTACACAAGTTCTTCACTTTCAAAAATGGTGTATGTATTGGTTAAATGTTTAGGATTCAAGTATGCCGTCAATGTCATTAAATGGGGCATGAAAGTTTATCAGCTGATTAAGCTGAAGAAAGAAGGAACTCCCAATGAAAAAAATATTATTTTCTGCAAACGTTTTTAGGCATTTTACATCATTTCATGTCCCTTATATGAAAATGATGATGACTAAAGGATTTGAAGTCGTCGCTATCGCTAATGAAGATTACGGCGGCCATAAAGAACAGCTGGAATTGATGGGCATCAGGTGTATTGATATTCCATTGAGTCGGAACCCACTGGCACCTCAAAACCTAACAGCTTATCGAATCTTAAAGAAAACATTAGAAGAAGAATCGTTTGATATCGTTCATGTTCATACACCGGTCGCAGCCTTTCTGACTCGCCTTGCCAATCGCCATGTGTCAGGGAACAAACTTATTTATACAGCGCATGGATTTCATTTCTTTAAAGATGCACCGCTGCTCAACTGGCTGATTTATTTTCCACTTGAGAAAATAGCGGCACCTTATACAGACTTATTAATTACGACTAATAAAGAAGATACACGAACTGCAAAAAAATTAGGGTTAAATCATGAACAGATAACGCATATTAAAGGGGTCGGTGTTGAAGTCAATAATCCACCGCTGACGGCTGATGAAAAACGACAGTTGAAGCAGTCATTGAACCTAACAGATGACCAGTGTATTATTATTTGCGTTGCAGAGATGAATCATAATAAAAATCAAATGTTTCTGCTCAGAAATTGGCAGGCTATTAAAGCACGAGCCCCTCATGCAGTATTATTGTTTGCAGGGATAGGTCCTAATCTTGAAAATTATGAGCAATATGCACGGGATAATCAGCTTGCTGATGTTCACTTCCTTGGATTCAGAAAAGATGTCCCTAGATTATTGCAGATCAGTGATATGATGACGCTGTTAAGTTACAGAGAAGGCCTGCCTAAATCCATTATGGAAGGAATGGCAGAATGTCTTCCATGCCTTGTCACCAATACTCGGGGACTTGTAGATTTAGTTGAGGACAATGTCAATGGTTATGTCATAGAAAAAGATAATGACAACAGTCTTATACAAAGTTTTGCGACGCTTGCGAATGATCCTGAACTCAGAGAGAAAATGGGAAAAAACAGCAGAAGAATGGTAGAAGGTTTCAGTCTCGACTCTGTTATGAAAGATTATGAGACTTCGTATCAATTATAAGCCTAAGGATTAGAGTTTTTTCTGAATGGAGCACATCATATTATGAAAAAAATGAATTTTGTCTGGGTGTTTATTGGAACTGGCATGGGTGCGATCATGGCACTATTAATGAACTCCCTGCTGGCAAGATATTTAACTAAGGAAGATTTTGGTATATTTGGATTGGGAATCAATTTTATTAACATTTTATCAGTCATCATTGGTTTTGGTCTGGCTGATTTTATTGTAAAATCTTTTGCAGTTGAAGGAACAAAAGCATATCGGTTTGTTAAACCAAGTGTTCAGCTGTTTATCATCAGCTGTTCAGTAACTCTCATCATCTTGTTGACGGTTATACTGGCACCGATCTATGACCTCGAAACACGGTATTTTCTATTATTGATAATACCTAATATTTTGCTGCAAGGACTTTATTCCATCAGCAACTCCATCAATCAGATAGAAGAAAACTTCAAGAAAGTAGCTATAAGTAATTTTATTATTTACTTTGTAAGATTCTTTGCTGCAATTCTTGCGATTATGACTTTTAAGGACGTTATTTCTGTCGGCTGGTATATGGTGATTTTGTCCTTAATGGCATCTTATCCATTTATTAAAACAATCAATAAATTATTCAATCGAACTATCCAAGTTCCTATAAACAAAGACGCACCTATTCCTCCTGATGAGACGATAAATCGTACGTTTAAAGAAACGTATCCTTTTGGTCTCATCGGTATATTCTATTTTATCTATTATCAGAGTAATGTCATTCTATTATCACTTTTTGCTGGCAAAATAGCAGTAGGGGAATATATTGCGGCATTCAGCATTATTTCACTTGCGTTTATGTTCCCCGACTTGATTTTCAGACGTATTTTCTATACACGAATTCATACATGGGCAACACATGATCCACGGAGGCTGAAAAACTTTAACAACAAGAGCGCACTCCTATTAATTGTTCTCGGATTACTGGGTATTGTATTTATTTGGTTAACTGCTAAGTGGTTGATCTTATTCACTGCGGGCGATAAGTACATGGATTCAGTCTACTACCTGCAATTGTTAAGCCTTGCCATTTTATTTAAGTTTGCCACTGCAGTCAACGGTACAATTTTATCGACACAGCACATGGTTTATACAATGATGAGAATTAATGGATTGATCGCAATTATCAATTTAATAACGAATCTCTTATTAATTCCTGCGTATGGTGTTGAAGGAGCAATATTTGCGACTTTAATTTCTGAAGCAGTGATGGCAATTTTAGTGTTTATCATTTCGAGAAGATATTTAAATAGATTAGTGACTGAGCATACCCGTTAAAATAATGAAATACTTCTGATTTTTTTCATAGCATAAATAAACTTATGGTAAAATGAAATGATTAGTAAAAAATATTTATTTAAATCGTGGAGGTTGGACAATGCAAGATAGCATGAATTTTAAAAAAATTATTGATTCATTAAAAAAGAGCTGGAAGTTTATTGTTGGCTTAACACTACTATTTGCTTTAATTGCTGCAGCGATTTCTTATTTCTTAATGACACCGATTTATCAATCAGAAGCAACATTGCTGGTTAACCAGGAAACACGTTCAAGTAAAAGTAATGATGCAGTTGATCTTCAGACCAATTTACAGTCCATTACAACGTATGCCGTCATCGCAAAATTACCGGATACATTATTACCTGTCATTGATAAACTCAATTTAGATGTTCTTCCTGAAGAACTTGCAAAAGATATCGATGCTACAGCAGTCCAGAACTCGACATTGTTAACGATTACAGTTAAAAATCCTTCACAAAAAAAAGCGGTTGATATTGCTAATGAAATCGCAAAGACAATGGTTGAAAAGAACTCATTAGAACTAAACAAT
>DJUI01000086.1:6352-6864 GCA_002438305.1 Staphylococcaceae bacterium UBA6286
AGTATCAGTCATCGGTAACATTCCATTTATCAAATAAAATACTATGTAAAGGAGTTCAATTATGGCTAAGAAAAGTAAAAGTAAATTAAAACGTGGTACAGATAAAGCGCGTCGACTCATTACTTTGGAAAATCCTAGGTCGCCGATATCAGAGCAGTTCCGTACATTAAGAACAAACATTTCATTCTCTTCACCTGGTGCTCAGCTGCAGGCCCTGTTAATCACATCTTCCGTACAGCAGGAAGGTAAATCGACTGTATCAGCAAATCTTGCTATAGTATTCTCACAAAATAACGATCGTGTGCTGTTTATTGATGGTGATATGCGTAAACCAACTGTACATAATACATTCGGGATTAAAAATGCGCTAGGACTCTCAACATTTTTAACAGCACAAAGTACTCTTAGACAAAGTGTACAACCAACAGAAATTGATAACCTTGATGTCATGTGCGCGGGTCCAATACCTCCCAATCCTTCAGAATTATTAGATTCAATTGGATTTGATAAGA